>JANMHV010000186.1:0-2473 GCA_031375445.1 Burkholderiales bacterium
AGCCCGATGCCGAACCCGGCGTGGGTGATGAGGCTCGGGACGCGTGCGGCGTTGGGGCGTGGCGTGCGGCTCGCCGCGATGCCCGCGCCCATACCCGGCTGCATCAACAGGAAAGGCGCCGCCACCGTCGCGAGGCCCACCGCAAACGCAGGAATGAAAGTGGGGTGCCGCGCCCATCCGGGGCCGGCAATCGCGAGCAGCACAGCGGCGAAAGCGACCCCGGTCGCGTAATGCGCCATCCATCCCAGCGGGCGCTCATTGCGCACCGGCGGCGAGGCCGCGATGCGCGCATGGCGAAACCGGCCCGCGGGCATGTGGCCGATCCAGCGGCCCACCATCCCGTAGTCCGCGAGAGGCGTGCCGAAGAGCCGCCGGCGCGCGAGGGTCCAGAGATCCATCACCACCGTGGCGCCGCCACCGATCGCCACCGCCTGCGCCGCCCAAGCCGTCATCGTGTCCATCGCCTTGCCTTTCGTCGTCCGAAGCGCCACAGTGCCACCTCAAGTCGACTTGAGGTCAAGGAATATTTCGCCATGGACATCGTCGAGGTCGGGCAGCGCTCCGGGATCCCCGCATCCACCCTCCGGTTCTACGAGGAAAAGGGGCTGATCAGGTCGGTGGGCCGCAGCGGGCTGCGGCGCGTCTTCGCGCCCACGGTCCTCGACCGGCTGGCGCTGGTCGAGCTGGGACGCGCGGCGGGCTTCTCGCTCGACGAGATCGCGCGCATGTTCGCGGCCGACGGCCGTCCGCGCATCGACCGGCGGGCGCTGGCGGAGAAGGCCGACGAGCTCGACCGCACCATCGGCAAGCTCGTGGCGATGCGCAACGGGCTGCGGCACGCCGCCGCGTGCCCCGCGCCGAGCCACCTGGAGTGCCCCACCTTCCGCCGCCTGCTGAAGGCCGCGGCTGCGGGAGCGCTGGCACCGCGGGGCGTGCGCAAGGCGCCCGCGAAACCGCGAAAGAAGTTCGCGGCCGCCTAGCAGTTCCCGGTGTAGAACCGCCGCGGGCAGACCGCCTCGTAGCTCTCGTTGCCGCCCACTTGCACCTGCTCGCCCTCGTAGAGGCGCCGTCCCTCGGCGTCGTGGCGGATGTTCATCGAGGCCTTCTTGCCGCAGCGGCAGATGGTCTTGATCTCCTCCAGCGCGTCGGCTAGCCCCAGCAGGCGCAGCGCCCCCGGAAACCCCGCGCCGAGGAAGTCGGTGCGCAGCCCATAGCAGATGACCGGCACGCGGCCGGAGTGGGCGAGGCGGTGCAGCTCGTCGACCTGGGCGGGCGTGAGGAACTGCGCCTCGTCCACCAGGATGCACGCGGGATGTGCCGCGAAATCGTCCGCGAACGAGGTCTCGGGCGAGAACGTCTTCGTCGGGCGCTGCACGCCGAGGCGCGAGGCGACGACGCCGTGGCCCGCGCGGTCGTCGAGCCCCGCGGTGTAGATCACGACCTCCTGGCCGCGCTCCTCGTAATTGTGCGCGACCTGCAGGAGGTTGGTGGATTTGCCCGCGTTCATCGCGGCGTAGCGGAAATAGAGCTTGGACATGGGAATGGGGGGCGTTGTGTGCGGGAATTATCTCAGGACCGGCGCCGGCTCTGCCTTCGACCTCTAGGGCCCGGACCTTGATCACCCGTGGCGAAACGATGCCGTAAACTTCCGCGCTCATGCCCGACTCACTGCTTTGCGAAGGAACACGACTTGAAGATCCTGGTACTCGGCGCCGGCGGCATCGGCGGCTATTTCGGCGGGCGCCTCGCGGAAGCGGGCGTCGACACCACGTTCCTGGTCCGCCCGAAGCGCCGCGACCAGCTGGCGCAGGATGGCCTGGTGGCGGAGAGCCCCGTGGGGAACATGAAGATCGCCGTAAAGACCGTGCTCGCCGAGCAGCTGCAGCCGGGCTACGACTTCATCCTCTTCACCTGCAAGGCGTACGACCTCGATTCCGCCATGGATGCGATCGCCCCGGCGATGCAGGGCGGCGCCACGGTGGTGCCGATGCTCAACGGCATCTCGCACCTCGAGCGCCTCGACGCGCGCTTCGGCAAGAGCAACGTGCTGGGCGGAACCTGCCAGATCAACGCAACGCTGCGAAAGGACGGCACCGTCGTCCACGGCGACCCGCTGCAGAAGATGATCTTCGGCGAGCGCGACCGGACCCGTTCGGCGCGCGTCGAGGCCTTCGCGGCCGCGGTGGCGAGCTCGAAGATCGACGGGCAGCTCTCGGAGGACATCGAGCAGGACCTGTGGGAGAAGGTCGTGTTCCTCTCGGCGTTGGCGGCGACCACGACGCTCTTCCGCGGCAACGTGCGCGAGATCATGGCCGCCCCGGGGGGGCTCGAGGCGATGGAGCGCGTGCTCGCCGCCAACGTCGAGATCGCGAGGGCCGAAGGCCATGCGCCGCGCGACATCGCGATCGATCGCGCGAAGAAACGCCTCACCGATCCCGAGGGCCTGTGGAGCGCCTCGATGCTGCGCGACCTC
>JANMHV010000204.1:0-7663 GCA_031375445.1 Burkholderiales bacterium
CGCGCACCTGCAGCATCCCGAGAAGCTGGCGGCGGACTAGCCGAACCCCAAGCAAAACATGTCAAGCCAACCCCCCGCCCCGAAGCCCGCCAGCAATCCTGCCGCCGCCAAGGCGATAACGCTCGAGATCGACGGCAAGGCCGTCACGGTCGCCGCCGGCGCCACTGTGATGGATGCCGCGACCCAGCTCGGCATCTTCGTGCCGCACTTCTGCTACCACAAGAAGTTGAGCATCGCGGCCAACTGCCGCATGTGCCTCGTGCAAGTGGAGAAGGCGCCCAAGCCGCTCCCGGCCTGCGCGACACCCGCTACCGAAGGCATGAAAGTCTCGGTGCATTCGGATGCCGCCATCACCGCGCAGAAGGGCGTGATGGAGTTCCTGCTCATCAATCACCCGCTCGACTGCCCCATCTGCGACCAGGGCGGCGAGTGCCAGCTGCAGGACCTTGCCGTGGGCTACGGCGCCTCCAACTCGCGCTTCCGGGAAGAAAAGCGCGTGGTGATCAACAAGAACCTGGGCCCGCTCATCGCTACCGACATGACGCGCTGCATCCATTGCACGCGCTGTGTGCGCTTCGGCCAGGAAGTGGCCGGGGTGATGGAGCTCGGCATGGCTGGCCGCGGCGAGCACGCCGAAATCCTCTCCTTCGTCGGGCGCACCGTCGATAGCGAAGTCTCCGGGAACATGATCGACCTGTGCCCCGTGGGTGCCCTCACCTCCAAGCCGTTCCGCTATTCGGCGCGCAACTGGGAGCTCTCCAAGCGCCGCTCGGTGAGCCCGCACGATTCCCTCGGCTCGCCGCTCATGGTGCAGGTGAAGCAGGATGTGGTGAAGCGCGTGCTGCCGATCGAAACCGACGGCGTGAACGATTGCTGGATCTCCGACCGCGACCGCTTCGCCTACGAGGGCCTCAATTCGGAGGAGCGCCTGCTGCGCCCGCTGGTGAAGCGCGCCGGCGAATGGCACGAGGTCGACTGGCCCGAGGCGCTGGAAGCCGCCGCCCACGGATTGAAGGACGTCGTGGCGCACCACGGCCCCGAGGCGCTGGGCGTGCTGCTGGCACCGCACCTCACGCTCGAAGAGCTGCACCTCGCCACCCAGCTGGCTCGCGGCCTGGGAACCCCGAATATCGACCACCGCGTTCGCCAGGGCGACTTCCGCGTGAAGGTTGCCGGGGCACCGTGGCTCGGCATGCCCATCGGAGATATCGATACGCTGCAGTCGGTTCTGCTGGTGGGCTCGACGCTGCGCAAGGAGCAGCCCCTGCTCGCCACCCGGCTGCGCCAGGCGGCCAAGAAGGGCACCGCGGTCAACGTGCTGCACGTGGCGGGCGACGACCTGCTGATGGCCGTGGCCAACACGGTCGTGGCGCGTCCCGGCGACCTCGCAGCAAGCCTTGCCCTCGTGGCCGCGGCCGCGGCGGGCAACGCCGGCAGCAAGCCGCGCGGGGATCTCAAGCGTGCCGTGGGCGATACCGAAAGGGCCATCGCCGCGAGCCTCGCCGGAAAGAAGTCCGCGATCCTGCTCGGCCACTATGCGCAGCAGCATCCCGATTTCGCCGTGCTGCTCGCCATCGCCCAGGAGATCGGCCGCGTCACCGGCGCCGTGGTGGGCGTGCTGCCCGATGGCGCCAATGCGGTCGGTGCGCACCTGGTGGGCGCGCTGCCCCAGCCGGGCGGCCTCGATGCCGCGGCCATGATGGCGCAGCCGCGTCGCGGCTATCTGCTGGCGGGCGTGGAAGCGGAGCTCGACATGGGCCCGGCAGCCCTCGCCGCCCTCGAAGCCGCGGAGTTCTCCGTGGTGCTCAGCGCCTACCGCAACGCCACCACCGAGCGGGCGCACGTGATGCTTCCGATCGCACCGTTCACCGAAACCGGCGGCACCTTCGTCAGCATGGAAGGGCGCGTGCAGTCGTTCAACGCCGTGGTGAAGGGGCAGGGCGATTCTCGGCCGGGCTGGAAGGTGCTGCGCATGCTGGGCTCCGTGCTCGAGCTGCCGGGATTCCAGGTCGAGACGCTCGATGCGGTGCGCAACACCATCTCTCCCGACCTCGTCGCCTGGGCGGCGAAGGGCCTCGACAATTCCGAGGCTCCGCTCGATTGGCAGCTGCGCGCCGAGTCCTCGGGCCTCGAGCGCATCGCCGAATTCGGCCTCTACGCCACCGACCCCATCGTGCGCCGCTCGCAGCCGCTGCAGCGTACCAGCGACGGCAAGGCCTCCCGCGCTATTCGCATCCATCCGGCAACCGCCGCGGCCCACGGGCTTGCCGCCCGCCAGCGCGTGCGCGTGCGCCAGGGCAATGGGGAAGCGGTTCTCGCCGTGGCCCTCGATGCGCTGATGCCGGAAGGCGCGGTTCGCATCGCCCGTGGCGTGACCGAAACCGCGGCACTGGGCGAAGGCGCTGTCACCCTCGAAGCGGTGCAGGAGACCGCGGCCGCATGAACGAGATCGCCACCGTCGCCCAGGGTTACGCCAACCAGGCCTTCGGGCCGGAGTGGGGGCCGCACGCGTACCTGTTCGGCAAGTCGCTCGCGATGATCGTGATCGTCCTGGTGCCGCTGCTGCTCACGGTCCTCTATTACCAGCTGATCGAACGCTGGGTGATCGGCTGGATCCAGGTGCGCATCGGCCCGAACCGCGTGGGCTACAAGGGCATCCTCCAGCCCATCGCCGATGCGATCAAGCTGCTGATGAAGGAGCAGCTGGTGCCTTCGGGCGCCTCGAAGGCGCTCTTCTTCCTGGCGCCGATCGTGGCGGTGGCGCCCGCGCTCGCCGCGTGGTCCATCGTGCCGTTCGCGCCGGACTGGGTCATCGCCAACGTGGATGCGGCACTCCTCGTGATGCTGGCCCTCACCTCCATGGGCATCTACGGCATCATCATCGCCGGCTGGGCCTCGAATTCGAAGTACGCCTTCATCGGCGCGCTGCGTGCCACCGCCCAGGTGGTCTCCTACGAGATCGCCATGGGTTTCGCGCTCGTCGGCGGCTTGATGGCCGGCCAGAGTCTGAATCTCACGCAGATCGTCGCGCGCCAGGACGGCGCCTACGGCTTCCTCGAGTGGTTCTGGCTGCCGCTCTTCCCCCTCTTCATCATCCACTTCATCGCGGGGCTGGCCGAGACCAACCGCCACCCGTTCGACGTGGCCGAGGGCGAGAGCGAGATCGTGGCCGGCTTCCACGTCGAGTACTCGGGGATGATGTTCGCGGTGTTCTTCCTCGCCGAGTACGCCAACATGATCCTGGTGTCGGCGATCTCGTCGCTCCTCTTCATGGGCGGCTGGCTCTCCCCGTTCGGCTTCGCCTTCCTGCGCGAGGCCGGCCCCGCCCTCTCGTGGCTCGCGGCACCCTCGGTGCTGTGGCTGCTCGCGAAGATGGGCTTCCTCATGTTCGTATTCCTCTGGGTGAGGGCTTCCTTCCCCCGCTACCGCTACGACCAGATCATGCGGCTCGGCTGGAAGGTCTTCATCCCCATCACGCTCGTCTGGATCGTGGTGGTCGGCGTGGCGATGATGGAGCCCTTCGCCAGCATGCCGGTGCTCAACATCTGGTTCGGGAAATAGATCCATGCTGAACCGAGTGAAGGACGTCGCCTCGAGCCTCATGCTGGTGGAGCTCATGAAGGGGCTGAAGCTCACCGGCCGGCACCTCTTCGCCCGCAAGGTGACGGTGATGTTCCCCGAGGAAAAGACACCGGCCTCGGTGCGCTTCCGCGGGCTGCACGCGCTGCGCCGCTACCCCAACGGAGAAGAGCGCTGCATCGCCTGCAAGCTGTGCGAGGCGGTGTGCCCCGCGCTCGCCATCACCATCGAGAGCGAGCAGCGCGACGACGGCACCCGCCGCACCACGCGCTACGACATCGACTTGATCAAGTGCATCTTCTGCGGCTTCTGCGAGGAGAGCTGCCCGGTGGATTCCATCGTCGAGACTCAGATCCTCGAGTACCACGGCGAATCCCGGGGCGACCTGCTCTACACCAAGCCGATGCTGCTCGCGATCGGCGACCGGTACGAGCCGCAGCTGGATGCCCGCCTCACCGAAGACGCCAAGTACCGCTGACATGGACTTCGCCCTCTTCCTCTTCTACGCCTTCGGCACCGTGATGCTGGTCTCCGCCGCACTCGTGGTCACGATGCGCAACCCCGTGCACGCGGCACTCTTCCTGGTGCTCTCGTTCTTCACCGCCGCAGCACTCTGGCTGCTGCTGTACGCGGAGTTCCTCGCCATCACCCTCGTGCTGGTGTACGTGGGCGCCGTGATGGTGCTGTTCCTCTTCGTGGTGATGATGCTCGACATCAACCTCGACAAGCTGCGCGAGGGCTTCTGGGGCCACCTGCCCGTGGCGGGCCTGGTGGGGTTCCTCATGGCGGCCGAGATGGCGGCGCTGCTGTGGAAGGGCACCGGCGGGCAGCCGGTGATGGCGGGCGCTCCACCCCCGGGCTACTCGAACACCCGCGAGCTGGGCCAGGTGCTCTACACCGACTACGTGTTGCCCTTCGAGCTCGCCGCCGTGGTGCTGCTGGTGGCGATCATCGCCGCCATCGCGATCACGCTGCGCACGCGCAAGGAAACCAAGTACCAGGACCCGAAGATGCAGCTGGCGGCGAACCGCGGCGACCGGCTGAAGATCGTGAAGATGGATGCGGAGCAACCCTCTCCCCGGCCCTCTCCCACGGGAGAGGGAGCGCAGCCATGATCCCGCTTTCCCACTACCTCATCCTCTCCGCGCTCCTCTTCTCGGTCGGCGTGGTCGGCATTTTCCTGAACCGCCGCAACCTCATCATCATGCTGATGGCGATCGAGCTGATCCTGCTCGCGGTCAACATGAATTTCATCGCCTTCTCGCACCACCTGGGCGACCTCTCGGGGCAGGTGTTCGTGTTCTTCATCCTGACCGTCGCGGCGGCCGAGTCGGCCATCGGGCTCGCGATCCTGGTGGCGTTGTTCCGCAATTTGCGGTCGATCGACGTGGACGATTTGGGAACCCTCAAAGGGTAATCGGGCCCCTGCCTGCGCGGGGGTAACTAATAAAAAATGGATCTGTTCACTCTCTCCTGCGTCGCTGCTTTCGCCCCCCTCGCGGGCGCGATCCTGGCGGGCTTCCTCGGCTGGAAGCTGGGGCGCACCTTCGCGCACACCGTCACCATCGCCTCGGTGGCGATCTCGTTCGCGGCCTCCGTGGCGGCGTTCATCGCGGTGAAGAACGGCGCCCGCCTCGACCAGGAGCTCTACACCTGGATCGCCGGCGAGGGCTTCCGCCTGCAGGTGGGCTTCCTGGTGGATCCGCTCACGGTCACGATGATGTGCGTCGTCACCTTCGTCTCGCTGATGGTGCACGTCTACACCATCGGCTACATGGCCGACGACCCCGGCTACCAGCGCTTCTTCGCCTACATCTCGCTCTTCACCTTCTCGATGATGATGCTGGTGATGGCGAACAACTTCCTCCAGCTCTTCTTCGGCTGGGAGGCGGTGGGCCTGGTGTCGTACCTGCTGATCGGCTTCTGGTACACGCGTCCCACGGCGATCTACGCGAACCTCAAGGCCTTCCTGGTGAACCGGGTCGGCGACTTCGGCTTCCTGCTGGGGGTCGGGGTCGTGTTCGCGGTGTTCGGCACGCTCGACTACGCCACGGTGTTCGAGGAGGCCAAGCGCTTCGCCCCCGCCATGGTGGAGCTGATCCCCGGGGTCAGCTGGTCGCTGATGTCGATCATCTGCATCTGCCTCTTCATCGGCGCCATGGGCAAGAGCGCGCAGTTCCCGCTCCACGTGTGGCTTCCCGATTCGATGGAAGGCCCCACGCCCATCTCCGCGCTGATCCACGCGGCCACGATGGTGACCGCGGGCATCTTCATGGTGGCGCGCATGTCGCCGCTCTTCGAGCTCTCGCAGACCGCACTCTCGGTGGTGGTGATCGTGGGCGCCATCACGATGTTCTTCATGGCGTTGATCGCCCTGGTGCAGTACGACATCAAGCGCGTGGTGGCCTATTCCACGCTCTCGCAGCTGGGCTACATGACGGTGGCGCTGGGCGCCGGCGCCTACTCGGTGGGCATCTTCCATCTCATGACGCACGCGTTCTTCAAGGCGGTGCTGTTCCTCGGCGCGGGCTCGGTGATCATCGCCATGCACCACGAGCAGGACATGCGCAAGATGGGCGGGCTGCGCAAGTACATGCCCATCACCTACTGGACGGTGCTGATCGGCGCCATCGCCAACGCCGGCCTGCCGCCCTTCGCCGGGTTCTTCTCGAAGGACTCGATCATCGAGGCGCTGCACCTCTCGCAGACCCCGGGGGCGCACATCGCCTACCTGCTGGCGCTGGCGGGCGTCTTCGTCGGCGCCGTCTACTCCTTCCGCCTGGTGTTCTTCGCATTCCACGGCAAGCCGCGCTTCGACGTCGATGGGCATGGCCACGATGACCACGCTCACGCCGACCCTGCGCCGGCTGCCGGCCACGCCGAGGTGAAGTCCCACGCCGCCGAGGAACCGGACCACCACGAGATGCACGGCCCGCCCCACGAATCGCCGTGGGTGGTGACGCTGCCGTTGATCCTGCTCGCCATCCCGTCGGTCGTCGTCGGCGCGCTCGCCATCGGCCCGATGCTCTACGGCGGCTGGTTCGACGGCGCGATCATGAAGACCGCCACCATGGAGGCGATGGCCAAGGAGTACCACGGCGCGCTTGCCATGGTGACCCTCGGCCTCACCTCGGCGCCGTTCTGGCTCGCGCTCTCGGGCCTGGTGCTCGCCTGGTTCCTCTACATCAAGCGCCCGGACCTGCCGGCGGTGATCAAGAAGCGCCTCGGAATCATCCCCACCATCCTCGAACGCAAGTACGGCTTCGACGACTTCAACGACTGGTTCTTCGCCGGTGGCGCCCGGAAGCTCGGCACCGGCCTCTGGAGCTGGGGCGACAAGACGATCATCGACGGGATCATGGTGAACGGCACGGCGAAGGTGATCGGCTGGTTCGCCGGCCGCGCGCGCCTGGCCCAGACGGGCTACATCTACCACTACGCCTTCGCGATGATCTTCGGGGTGTTCGCGATCCTCACCTGGTTCGGGCTGCAGTTGCTGCGTTCCTAGACCACGCCAAGAGACAAGAACAACGATGTTCCAGGGCTACCTCCTCTCGCTGACCATCTGGGTGCCGATCGCCTTCGGCATCGCGGTGCTGGCTTTCGGCCGCGATGGCAACCCGGCGCCCGCGCGCTGGGCGGCGCTCGTGGGCTCCGTCGCCGGCTTCCTCGTCTGCATCCCGCTGTGGACCGGCTTCGAGCCCTCGGCCGCGATGCAGTTCGTCGAGATGAAGCCGTGGATCCCGCGCTTCAACGTGAACTACCACCTGGGGGTGGACGGCATCGCGATGCCGTTGATCCTCCTGAACAGCCTCATGACCGTGCTGGTGGTGATCGCGCACTGGGATGTGATCACCGACAAGGTGGCGCAGTACCTCGCCGCGTTCCTGATCATGTCGGGGCTCATCAACGGCGTCTTCTCTTCGCTCGACGCGATCCTCTTCTACGTCTTCTTCGAGGCGATGCTGATCCCGATGTTCCTCATCATCGGAATCTGGGGCGGGCCCAACCGCGTCTACGCCGCGGTCAAGTTCTTCCTGTACACGCTGCTGGGATCGCTGCTGATGCTGGCGGCCTTCATCTA
>JANMHV010000236.1:0-22425 GCA_031375445.1 Burkholderiales bacterium
CCGGAGCCTGCGGAACGACGAGCTTGATGGGGCGAGTGGGGAAATCCTGCGCGTGGGTGAGTGTGGCCGCGAGGGCGAAGGCGACAATGGCGATGGGTTTCATTGAGAGATAATAACCAAATGCCAGACCGCGATGATCTCGGCGGCGCGTGGCGTGTGACGCCGACCGAATACCTGGAGCGCCGCCCCGCCACCCACCGCATTCCCGAGCCGCGCTCGCGATATCTCACCATGCGCGATGGTTGCCGGCTGGCGGTGGATGTTTATTTGCCTGAAGGATTGGATCCCGGCCTTCGCCGCGATGGCACCTTCCCCACCCTCGTCATACTCACGCCCTACTATCGCCGCTTCAAGTCGATTGGGCGCGGCGCAGATCCGTGCCCCAACGCCGCGATTTACCGCGACATGTTCGTGCCACGCGGCTACGCGCTGGTGGTGGTGGACGTGCGCGGCTGCGGGGCGAGCTTCGGCACGCGCGACTCGTTTCGATCCCCGCGCGAGCGCGACGACCACCGCGAGGTCGCCGACTGGATCGCGGCGCAACCCTGGTGCAACGGCTCGATCGGCTCGACGGGAATCTCCTATCTGGGCGCCGCGGCGTGCTTCCTCGCGAGCACGTGCCATCCAGCGGTAAAAGCGATCGCCCCGCTCTTCGCGGTCTCCGACACGTACAGCGACCACGTCTTCCCCGGCGGCATCATGTGCACCACGGTCACCGCCAACTACGACGACCTGGTGCGCGCGCTCGACCTCGATCAACGAGACAAGCTCGCGCCGTACCCGTATTTCAACGCGCCCAACTTCGCGGGCCCGCAGCCGGTCGACGAAGACCGCGACGCGAGCCTCCTCGCCGCCGCGATCGAGGAGCATCGCGACAGCTTCCGCCTGCGCGACCTGGCGCCCGAGATGGCCTTTCGCGAGGAGGCCACGCCGCACGATCCAGGCCTGCATAGCGGCGCCTGCAGCCCTTATTGGTATCTCGACAAGGTAAAGGGCAAGGTCGCGATCTACTCGATCTCCGGTTGGTACGACGGCAGCTCCTTCGTCAACGGCTCGATCTCGCGCTTCCTCGGCAACGCCAGTCCGGACGATCGCCTGATGATCGGCCCCTGGGACCACGGCGCGCGCACCAACGGCTCGCCCTTCCGCGGCACCGGCCCCACCTCGGAGTTTCCCCTGCTGGCCGAGGTGCTGCGCTTCTTCGACCAGCACCTGGCGGGAATGGAAACGGGCATCGGCGACGAGGCCCCGATCCACCTGCATACCGTCCACGCGGAGGAGTGGCAGGCCGCGACGCAATGGCCGCCGCACCGGGGCGCCGCGAACTGGTACCTCCGGGGCGACGGCACGCTTTCCACGGCGTCGCCGGACGACGCGTCGCGGATCGCCTACCAGGTTCGCTTCACCACGGGCACCGGCAAGTCCTCGCGCTTCGAGCGGATGGGCGCGCTCGCCGTGAACGACTACTACCAGGACTGGGACGGGCGCGATGCGGCGATGCTCTCCTTCGATACCGCGCCGTTCCCCGATGGCGCCGAGCTCACCGGCCACGCGATCGTGAACCTCCACGCCTCGACCTCCGAGCGCGATGGCAGCGTGTTCGCGTACCTCTCGGAAGTCGATGCCGCGGGACGCTCCTGGTACATCACCGAGGGGGCGCTGCGCATGCTCCATCGCGCCACGCGCGATTGCCCACCCGCCTATCGCACCACGTGGCCGTTTCGCACCTTTTACCGCGAAGACGCGCGCCGCATGGAGCCGGGCGTGCCCCAGGCCCTGCGCTTCGCTCTCCTGCCGGTTTCCTGGCGCCTGGCTCCGGGGAGCCGGCTGCGCCTCTCGTTCGCGGGAACGGATGCCGACCATTTCGCCCAGGTGCCGCACGGCCGGCCGCCGAGGTTCGAGGTCACGGTGGGCGGCACGGACGGCTCCTCCGTCGAGTTGCCGCTGCGTCACTCCTGAAGTCGCCGGCCGTTCGGGACCCCTGCAGCGAACGCATCGGCGAGCGCCCGGATGACAGGCTCGTCGGAACCTGCGACGGGTTTGCGCTGGATCAACGAACCGCCTCGCCAGGGCCTTGAAACCGGTATTCCCGCGCCGCCAGGGATTGCAAGCGGCAAAAGCGGCCTCATCGTGGGATCAAGGAGCCCGCCATGAAAACATCCCGCCGCACCTTCCTCGCCTCCGCCGCCGCGCTCGCCGGCGCGGCCGCGTTACCCGTGACGCACGCGCAGTCCCGCCGAACGTTGCGCATACCTGCGCTGCTGGACGCGCGCGCGGGCCCGGTGGCCCTCGTGGCCGCGGAGGGCCAAACCGCGTTCTACCCCGGCGTGGCGAGCGGCACGGCCGGCTACAACGGCAGCTACCTGGGGCCCACGCTGCGGGTGCATCGCGGCGACGACGTGCCCGTGGCCGTGACCAACCGCCTCGCCGTGGACACGACCGTGCACTGGCACGGGCTACTCATCCCGGGCGACCTCGACGGCGGCCCGCACCAGCTCGTGCTGCCCGGGGCGACGTGGCGTCCGGTGCTGCCCATCCGCCAGCCCGGCGCCACGCTCTTCTATCACTCGCACGTGCACCACGCGACCGCGGACCAGGTCTACCGCGGGCTCGCCGGCATGATGATCGTGCACGATCCCGCGGAAGACGCGCTGGGCCTGCCTTCTACCTATGGCGTGGACGATCTTCCCGTGATCCTGCAGGACCGTAAATTCGCCGGCGGCCGGATGGTGAAGCCGGAGGGAATGATGTCGATGATGCAGGGCGCCCGCGGCGACACCGTGCTCGTGAACGGCACGCCGGACGCCTTGGCGCGGGTACCAGGCGGGCTCGTGCGCTTGCGCCTCCTCAACGCCTCCAATGCGCGCGCCTACCACCTCTCCTTCACCGACGCTCGCACTTTCCACTGGATCGCCACCGACGGCGGCCTGCTCGAATCGCCGCTGCCGCGCCGTTCGATCTCGCTCATGCCGGGGGAGCGCGCCGAGATCGTGGTGGACTTTTCCAGCGGCGGCAAGGCGCTCCTCTTCACCGCGCCCGATGACAATGCAGCGCGGATGGGCATGATGGATGGGTACGTTGGAGGGCCGCTGCCGGTGCTCGCCTTCGAAGCCACGCGCGCGCAGGAGTCACCCGCCCTGCTCCCAAGCACCCTCGTCCGGCACGAGGTCGCGGACATCCGGAGTGCCACCCGCACGCGCCGTTTCACGCTCGACATGGGAATGATGGGCATGGGCGGCATGGGCATGGGCGGCATGGGCATGGGCATGGGCATGGGCGGCAGGGGCATGGGCATGGGCCGGCGCGGCGGCGGAATGGGCGGGATGGGTGGCGGGGACATGGACATGTTCACGATCAACGGCCGTCCCTTCGACATGGCGCGCATCGACGAGCACGTGCGCCTGGGCGATACCGAGATCTGGGAGATCACGGCCGACATGATGTCGCACCCCTTCCATGTGCACGGCGTGCACTTCCAGGTGATCGGGCGCGGCTCGGGCGGGCCGGGACCCGACGATGCGGGAGTCAAGGACACGGTGCGCGTGGACGACCGGGTGCGGCTGCTCGTGCGCTTCACGCAGCCGTCGCGGGGCCGCCCCTACATGCACCACTGCCACATCCTCGAGCACGAGGACATGGGAATGATGGGCCAGTTCACCGTGGCCTAGCGAGGGGATCGCGCGCGATGGCAGAAGCCTGGTGGCTCTATGTCCTCGAATGCGAGGGCGGCGTCCTGTACACCGGGATCGCGCGCGACGTGGCGATGCGCTTCTGGGACCACGCGAGCGGCAAGGGAGCCGCGTTCACGCGCTCGCACCCGCCGATCCGCATCGTGGGCGCGGTGGCCCTGGAAACGCGCGGCGAAGCGCTCAGCGCCGAGTACGCGTTCAAGCAGGCCACGCGCAGGGAGAAGCTGCGATGGTGCGAGGCCGGCCTGGACGCCTTCATCGCGAGCCGCCGATAGCGCGCGACATCCACGCCATCGGCTCGCCCGCATGGTCGATGCGCCGGAACACTTTCCAGCCGCGCCGCACCGCCAGGTTCTCGATGCGGGTCGTGGCCGAATAGACGGTCGTGAATCCCAGCCTCACGGCAGCACCTTCGGCCGCGCGCACCAGCAGGCGATCGACGCCCTTCCCGCGTCGCTCCGGCACCACATAGAAGCCGCGGATCCACGGCGTTTCCGGCATCGGCTCCTCACCGAACCAGGCCCGCAGGGAAACGGTGCCCAACGCGCGCCTGTCCTCGTGCGCCACGAAAATTCGCGGCAACGCATCGCCCCTCGCACTCAGGAAATTGTCCTCCAGGGCATCCCGCGAGAGTGTCGCCGCCCACTCCGGCCACTCCGCGGTGAAACCATCAGCGAGCTGGCGCGTCCACCCGCCACGCTGCCTGATGATCTCGACCTCGATCACGGCATCGAGCCCAGGTCGCACACCATCACGAGGTAGGTCCGCCGCGTGTCGACCTGCACGAACCCGCAGCGCCGGTACAGTTTCGCCGCCGGGTTTTCGGGGTGGACGCTGAGCGCCACCTGGCGGTAACGCGCCCGGGCCGCCGCGAGGGCCGCTCGCATCAGCGGCTCGCCGTATCCGCGGTGCTGGAATCGGGGAAAGAGCGCGATGCCGAGCTGCGGCGTCTCGTCATCGATGTACGAGAGCCCCCGGCCGCCCTTGACCAGGCGCATCCAGCAGGCGCCCGCGGGCTTGCCCTCCACCTCGGCCATGATCCCGACATCGCCCTCGCGCTTCCCCCAGTCCTCGGCGTAGATGCGAACGTCGGGGTGGTCGAGGATCTCCCGGGGGCGAAGGGTGGCGGGCGGCGGATCCCAGAGGGCGACGTGGAGGATTTCCCAGAGCACTTCCTGGTCGGCGGCCTGCAGCGGGCGCAGCAGGAGCGCCCCCCGCCCGTCAGGCATCGACCAGGGCCTTCGGCGCCTTACGCGCCCAGGCCGAGTGGATGAGCTTCTTCACCACCGGAGCGTTGGCGCGGGAGAGGCGCACGCGCACCCCCAGCACCTTCCGGCCCCAGAAGAGCTTCTCGACGAACTCGTCATGGAGCTCGATCGCCTGCTCCCGCGCATCGTCGTCCAGGAACACGTGGACGTACTCGTCGCCGGGAGGGACGGTCACGAAGATCTTTCCGCGCACGCGGAAGGAGGCGAAGTCGAAGTGGGGGGCCTCGGCCGCCTCGGGAAGGGACAACGCGTACTTGCGCACGGCTTCGATCTTCATGAGGCGGGTCTCTCCGGTCAGGGCACGGCGCCGGGTGCCATCATCCGCGTTTGCGAGGGTGGCTTCAATCCCCCGGCACGGGCCTCCCTCGGGTTCCTCCGAGAGGAGGAAACTCGTCCCCTCCCCCGCGGCGGCCCAGCAGGGCCAGCCGGCGCCGCATGCCCTCGATCTCCACCTGCTGGCTCGCGATGATGTCTTCGGCGAGCCGGCGAGTGGCGGGGTCGGCGCCGTGGATCAGCTCGAGGCGCGCCATTTCCACGGCCCCCTCGTGGTGCGGGATCATCATGGCGAGGAAGTCGACATCGGGCTGCCCTGTGTATCCCGGCGCGTGCATGTCTTCCATCATCTTCGCCATGCCGAGGGCCATATCGCGCCTGAAGTCGGTGGCGCGGGTCACGCCGTCTGCCCCTTGTAGCCCGGCCGCACGTACACGAGGTTGATTCCCTTCTTGTTGCGCAGCTCTCCCGAGGGCAGCTTGAGCGCACCGAACGGGATCTGGGCGATGAATCGCGGCTTGAGCGGGTCGCCTACGTCGAAGGCGGTGCAGACCGTCTGACCCGCGTTCGGCGTGCCCGGCAGCTCGTCCTGCTCATGGGCCACGTACAGGAGGTTGTTCTCGGGATTGGTCCAGAGCCCGTGGGCCTCGCGTCCCGCGGTGAAGAATGTGCCCGCCACCTTGCGCTCGCCGGGCCGCGCCGACCGATCGATTATGGCGATCTGGCTCGAAGCCGCACCCGCCGGGCCGCCGTCGTCGACGCGCGCCAGGCTCGCATAGACCACCTTGCCTTTCGCGTTCTCGACGAATTCCACGTGGTTGGGCCGTGCCATCTTGCCCAGGTCGATGCGATCGAGGAGCCCGAAGGGCTCGCGGGTGGAGCGCGCGGAAATCCCGTCGGCCAGCTTGTGGGAGAACCAGACCTCGGCCCCGTCCGGGGAGGTCTTCAGGAACGGCGTGAAGCCGGGCTTGTCCTGCACGCCCACGTCGAGCGTGGCGATACGCTCCGGGCGCGAATAACCGGCCGCATCGGCGTTCACGCGGAAGACGTCGACGGAGGCGACTTTCTGGCTGGCGACGAATGCCACCTGTCCTTTGGCGTCGAACCACACCTGCGCGGGGCCGTTGATGGTGGGGAGGTAACGCAGGATCGCGCCCGCCTCCCGGCCCGCCGCCTGGGCAATCGCCTTCTCGACGTCCAGGATCACGATGCGGTCCTCGCCGCGAAGCGTCACCCACAGCTCCCGTCCATTGCGCGTGAATGTCGGCTCGTGGGGCTCGCGTCCCACCAGGATGCCGCTGGAGACGCGTTCGGGATTGACCTCTCCCGCCGCGGCGAGGGGGTTGGGCGTGTTGCCGATCACCTGGCGCTTCACCGCGTCGATGAGGTAGATATTGCTCGAGCCTCGCCCGCTGGTGGCGAGCAGGCGCCCGTCCGGGGAGGGGGCGGCACCATGCGCATCGATGCAGCCGTGATAAAGCGGCTTGTGGATCATGGCCGCATGGGTAGGCGCCACGCCGGCGGTCACGAAGCGGAAGGGGGGCCGCGGGTCCTCGTCGAAGCTGGTGAGGTTGATGGTGCTCTCGACGGTGTTGGTGCGCGGGTCGATCACGACCAGGGTGTTCGAGTCCTCGGTGGTGATGAAGACGCGGTCCGCCGCGCTGCCTGCGGGACCGTCCTGCGGCTGAGCTTGCGCCAACGAAGTCAGGCCGGCCGAAGCGGCGGTGGCGAGTGTTGCCTTGATGAAGTCTCTGCGGGATTCGTGCATGGGAAGCCTTCGTGGGCGCGGGAAGCGCGTTGATAGTAGATGCGATCTGCCTAGAGTGAGACCTGGCGCTGGACTTCGCGTGCGAGCGCCTCCAGCCGAATCTTCTCGATGCCGGCGGAAATGGCGTACCCGAACGGGCCCTGGGTCCAGTAGAAAACGTTCACCGGGCCGGATTTCTCGAAGCGGAAATCGCGCAGCCCATCGGACTGGACGTCCCGGGCCACATAGAGCGTGACCCGTTGTCCGGTGCCGTCGTGGTACATGAACTGTGCGGCCGGGCCCCGCTCCCCGGGCAGGAGTCGCCCGCCGATGAGCTCGTAGCCCTGCGCCACCAGGTTCGGCGCCTTGATCGGGGCCTCCAGGCGCTTGGAGAGCCATGCCACCAGCTGGTCTTCCTTGTCCGCGGCGACCTCCACCGGTCGGCGCACCTCGGGGCTGTAGACCACATGCGCGATCGCCGCGCGATCGGCGAACGCGGCCAAAGAGGCGTTGCGAGCGGCCGGGGCCGAGGCGACGAGCGCTTCCTGCCCGATTCCGGCCATGCCGCGCGAAAACCACCCGAGTCCCGCGCTCACCAGCGCGATGGAGGCCGCCGCCGCGAACTGCCGCCACTGCGGTGCGGGGGCGCGCCGCGTCGGGATTCGCACCGGAATCGCCTCCGCGGCGATCACGCCCAGGCGTTCGCGCAGGGCCTCGTTGTCGCCCATCCAGGCCCGGACGCGCTCGCGTTCACCCGGGCGCAGGGCGAGCCACGCCTCGACCTCGAGCCGCCGGGCGTCGGGCAATTGCCCGTCGGCGTAGGCGTGCAGGTCGGCTTCGGTAAAGGGAGTGCCGGATTCTTTCATGTCACTTCACCGCTTTCAGCTTGGAGGCGCCCGCGCGGCCCTCCAGGACCGCGCGCAGGGCCGCGCGGCCGCGCGACAGGCGCGACATCACGGTCCCGATGGGAATCGCGAGAACCTTCGCGACCTGTTCATAACTCATCTGCTCGACCGCGACCAGCAACAGCACCTCGCGCTGCTCCAGGGGAACCCGCGCCAGCGCGCGGTCGAGGTCCTGCACTTCCAGCATGTCGCCCTGCGTCGCGCGCACCGGCACGTCCGCCTCTTCCTCGCCCAGCGAATCGATGAGCGAGCGGCGATTCGCACGGGCGCGATCCACGAACACGTTGTGGAGGATGCTGAAGAGCCACGCCCGAAGGTCGCCGCGCCGCTGCCAGAGCGCGATGCGGCTCCAGGCGCGCTCCATCGTGTCCTGCACCAAGTCGTCGGCGGCCTCACGGTTTCCCGTGAGGCCGACGGCATAGCGCCTGAGGCTCGGGATGCAGGCGACGATCTGCCGGTCGATCTCGGCCGACACTGCTTACTCCGTCGCCACGTGCCAGATGCCGTTCACCCCGTCGCCAGTCCGGTCCCCGGCCTTCACGTCCTTCACCCAGGTGTAGAGGGGCTTGCCCTTGTAGGCCCACTGCAGCGCGCCTTCGTCGCGCTTTACCGGCGAGTACTCCCCCGTTGCATTCGCATCCGCGGCGGCGGGCAGCGGCGGCCAGAGGGCCGCGCAGGCACCCTTGCACGCGCTCTTGCCCGCGGAATCCCTATTCCCGAGGGATCTCATGTCGTTCCCCGCTCAGTAGCCGGCCACGGCGAGCTTCGGGTCGACCTGCCAGGTTTCGCTCACCACCTTGCCCTCGCGATAAGTGAGCGCGTAGCGCACCTTGATCGGCTGCTTGCCTTCGAACTGCACATTGGCGGTGACCGTGGCCCCCTTGGCATTGGCCGATTCCTCGACCTTGTCCATGCTCACTTTCAGGGGACCGTTGGCGCCGGTGAACTTCTTCCAGACACCTTCGATGGCGGGCGCACCCACGTAGGTGCCGTCGAGCGGGCCGCCCACCCAGTTGAGCTGGGCGCTGGGCGCGTAGTGCGCCGCGAGGGCCGCGGCATCGCCGCCGGCGATCGCGTTGAAGTGCGCCTTCGCGTCGTCGGTGGGCGCGGCCAGGGGGCTACCGACGATGCCGAGGAGGCAGAGGGCGAGGAGGCTGCGTTTCATGGTGTATTCCTTGTCGAATGGAGGTGAGCGAAAGCGCGTCACACCCCATAGACGAATGCCGGGCCCCGGTTATTCCCTCCTACGGGAGCATTTCCACGCCCCCCTCCTCAGTCTCCCGGCTGCGGCGACACCACTTCATCCCTCGGCCGCGCCGCTTTCCCACCGCGCGCTTTCGCCATCCCGCGAATCACCAGCCGATAGAGGGCGCGGATGCCCAGGAGCGTGAGGATCGCCTCGACGAAGGTGAAGACGAACGCGCCGAAGGCATTGCCCGCCGCCTCGCGCAGGTGGAACTTGGCGAGCATCCGGTCGCGGGCGATCTCGATCGAGTCGTAGAACGTCGGCACGACGAGCAGCGTGAGGAGCGTCGAGGTGATGGTGCCGCCGATGATCGCCACCGCCATCGGGCGGTAGAACTCCCCGCCCTCCCCCAGCCCGATCGCCACGGGCATCATGCCGGCGATGAGCGCGAAGGTGGTCATCACGATGGGGCGCAGCCGCACGCGCCCCGCGTGCATCAGCGCATCCTCCCGGGCCACCCCCTGGGCCTCTTCCTTGCGGGCGCAGTCGAGCAGCAGGATCGCGTTCTTCGCCACCAGCCCCATCAGCATGATCACGCCGATGAAGCTCATGAGGTTCAGGGTTCCCTTGGTCGCCAGGAGCGCCAGCACCACGCCGATCAGCGACAGCGGCAGCGAGAGCATCACCGGCAGCGGCGCCGTGAACGAGCCGAACTGCATCACCAGCACCAGGTACATGAGCGCGATGCCCATCAGGAGCGCGATCCCCATCTCGGAGAACACCTCCTTCTGGTCGCGCGACGCCCCTCCCAGCTCCAGGCCATAGCCCGCGGGGAACTCGATCCCCTTGGCGATCTTCATCGCGTCCGAGGTGACTTCACCCGGCGAGCGGCCCTGGGCGTTGGCGGAGACGGCGATCATCCGCTTGCCGTCGGAATGCTGGATCTGCGCCGGTCCCTTGCCCATCGTGATGGTGGCGATCTGGTTCAGCGGCACCATCATGTTGCTGCCCGAAACCGCGATCGGCAGGTGCTCGATGTTGGCCGCATCGACTCGGTCGTCGGGATGCAAACGCACGGAGACGTCCCGTGCCTCGCCGGTGGGATCCACCCAGTCGCCCACTTCCACGCCGGCGAAGGCCACGCGCAATGCCTGGGCGGCGTCTCCCGCGGAAATGCCGAGGTTGTTGGCGAGGCCCCGGTCGAGCTCGATGCGCAGCTCGTCCTTGGGCTCCTGCTCCGAAAGCCCCACGTCGACGGCTCCCGGGACGGTCTTGAGCTTCTCCATGAAGTCGCTGGTGATCGCCATCAACTTGCGCGCGTCCGGCCCGGAGAACTGGATCTGGACCGGCTTCCTCACGCCGTTGTTCAGGTCGTCAAGCACCGTGTACTCCGCGCCCACCAGGCGCGAGAGCGACTTGCGCAGGTCGGTCGCGATGTCGCCGGCCGAGCGCTTGCGCTTGTTGCTCTTGCCGATGTCGACGTAGACCCGCCCGCCGCCCGGGCTCACCTGCGAATTGGTGGCGACGGTCTCGGGGATCTCGCGCGCCAGCTGTGCGGCGCGCTCCACCTTCATGCGCGAGTAGTCGAGGCTCGCCGAGGACGGCGTGCGCACGTCCACCGCGATGGTGCCCACGTCGGAAGCCGGCAGGAAACTCGAGCCGCCGAGGGTGAACTGGAGCCCGAGCGCCGCCACGAGGGTGAGCACGGCGAACACCGCCATCCACTTGCGATGGTGCAGCGCCCAGGCGATCACGTTGCCGTAGCGGTCGGCCTGGTGGTCGAACCAGCGGTTGAAGCGCCCGAGGAACTTCGACAGCTTGCTGCGATTCTCCTGGTGCGCGTAGCCCACCGGGTCGCCCCAGTACGCCGACAGCATCGGGTCGAGGGTGAAGGAGATGAAAAGGCTCACCAGCACCGAGGTCGCGACCGTGAGCGCGAAGGGGCGGAACCACTCGCCCGCGCCCCCGCCCATGAAGGCCACCGGAATGAACACCGCGATGATGGCGAAGGTGGTCGCGGTGACCGCGAGCCCGATCTCGGCCGTGCCCGCGCGGGCCGCGGTCATCCGGTCGGCGCCGCGCTCCATGTGACGCACGATGTTCTCGCGCACCACGATCGCGTCGTCGATCAGCACCCCGATCGCGAGCGAGAGTCCCAGGAGCGTCATGAAGTTGAGGGTGAAGCCGCAGGCCCACACCGCGATGAAGGCTGCGATGACGGAAGTCGGCAGCGAGGTCGCGGTGATGAGGGTCGAGCGCCACGAGTTCAGGAACGCGTAGACCACGAAGATCGTGAGCACCGCGCCGAAGATCAGCGCCTCGATCACATTCCTCAGGCTCGCCTCGGCGTCCTTGCCGCCGTCCTGGGTGACTTCCACCTTCGTCCCGGCGGGCAGCGTCTTGTTGACCTCCTCGACCATGGCGCGGACTTTCGAGGCCACCGTCACGGTGGAGGCATCGCGGGAGCGGGTGACCGACAGGCCCACGTTGGAGTTGCCGTTGCGCAGGCTAAAGCTCGAGAGCTCCGCGAAGCCGTCCTGCACGGTCGCCACCTGGCCCAGGCGAACGATCTCGTTGCCGCGGCGCTTGATCACTACCCGCTCGAATTCGCGCGGCGACTCGATGCGGCCCACCAGGCGGATCGACTGCTCCTCGAGGGTGCCCTTCACGCGGCCCACCGGCGCCGTGGTGTTCTGCATCCGCAGGGCGCTCACGACTTCCGTCACCGAGACGTTGTACTCACGCAGTTTCTCGGCGCGCAGCAGCACGGAGAGCTCGCGGCGCAAGGCGCCATTCACGTTCACCGTGGCGACCCCGTCGATGGAGCGGAAGCGGTCGGCCAACATGTCCTCGGCAAGCCGCGAGATCTCGGCATGGGACTGGCTCTTCGCCGACAACGCCATCTGCATGATCGGCTGGGCCGAAGGGTCGATGCGGCGCAGGATGGGCTCCCGCATCTCCACCGGCAGCTTGTGGCGCACCGAGGCGATGGCGTTGCGGATCTCGTCGGAAGCCTCGACCATGTTCTTCTTGAAGTTGAAGATGATCACGATCTGCGCCTGGCTCTCGCTGGCGGTGGAGCGGATCTGGTAGACCTGCGGGATCGATTGCAGCGACTTCTCGACGCGGTTGATGATCTCGCGCTCGACCGTGTCGGGCGAGGCGCCGGGATACGGCACCACCACCACCATCACCGGCTGCTCTACGTCGGGAATCTGGTTCACCCGCAGCTTGTTGAGCGCGAGCAGCCCCAGGCACATGAGGGCGATGATGAGGACCAGCGTCGGGACCGGCCGCTTGATGCTGAAGTCGGAGAGGAACATGGCTTACCTCGCGGCGTCGGTGGCGGTGCCCGTGGAGGCCTGCGCCGTCGACGACGAAGGCTTGGCCGATGCCTGGATAGTCTGCCCGTCCTTGAGGAGTGCCGTCGGGTAGCGGATCACCCGGTCGCCCTCGGCGAGCCCGCCCTTCACGACGAAATCGCCGGTTCGAACGTCCCGGTCGCCTACGGCGAGCGTCACGCGCTCGAGCTTGTCGTTCTTCACCCGCCACGCCGACGACTTGTCGCCCTCGCGCACCAGCGCGGTAGCGGGCAGCGTGAGGCTGGAGGTGCTTTCGGTCTCGACGCGGCCCTCGGCGTAGAGGCCCGCGAGCTTGGGCTGGCTCTCGCCGGTGAAGTCCACCAGCACCTCGACCTGGCGAGTGGTGGCGTTGGCGGCAGGATTCACCCGGCGCACCTTGCCGGCGAACTGCTGCTCGCCATAGCCATTCACGCGGAAGCTCACGGCCTGCCCGGCCTTCACGGCGCCGATCTGGTCGGCGGAGACCAGGCCCTCGAAACGCATGCTGGCGGGGTCGATCACCTTCACCAGCTCCTTGCCCACCTGGGCGGTGTCGCCGGCCGAGACCTTGCGGTCGCTCACGATGCCGTCGAAGGGGGCGCGGACCTCGGTGCGCGTCATCTGCTGGCGGGCGAGCACCACGCGGGCCTTCGCGGCCTCGACGTCGCTCTGGGCGGCGTTGCGCCTTCCCTCGGCATCGTCGAGCGCCTGGGCGGAGGTCATGCCGGAGGTACGCAGCGCCTTCATCCGGTCGAGCTGGCGGGCGGTCTGGTCGAGGCTTTGCTGGGCGGCGCGGGAGGAGGCTTCGGCCGACGCCAGGGCGTCACGGATCGCGGTGTCGTCCAGGCGCGCCAGCAGGTCGCCCTTGCGGACCTTGTCGCCATTCTCCTTCTGGACCGCCAGGACCACGGCCGAGACCTCGGCACGCAGGTCGGCGCGGCGCTCGGGCTGGACCGTGCCGGTGATGGCGGGGCCGGAGGTGAGCGCGCTGTTGCGAACGGTGTGGACGTCCTCGGGCGAGATCAGGAGCGGGCCCGAGGGAGCCGCGGCAGCTTTCTTGCCGGCCTCGGGACCCTTCTGGCAGGCGGCGACGGAGAAAGCGAGTACCAAGGCGAGGAGAAGACGGGCAGGCATGGGATAGGCCCCTGATTTTTATGGATGCCGCACACTAGACCGGCCGCCCTCGTGGGGCCACCGGGGTGTGACGAAATGCAGGAATCGAGGTGCGAATTGTAGCCTGACGGGCGGGCTGGGTCCCGCCCGGGCGCCCTCGTAACGCGCGGCGAAACCCGCCCCGGTTACTTTCCGTGGAGCTGGGCGGTGATGCGCGGGCCGAGGAGCGGCTTCAGGTCGCGGAAGAACGGCTCCAGCTCCCCGTCGCTCGCGAAGGACATGGCGATCACGTTGCGGGTCTCGCGGCTGCCCGAATCCATGCCGCGCTCCAGCACTTCGAGGATCGCGGCCAGCTCGACCTCGCGCTCCGGCCCGATGGGCCCGCGGACCGTGTCCAGGCAGACGCCCACGTGGGCCAGCACGTCTCCCATGAAGACATGGGGCACCAGGGTGCCGAAGCTCTTGGTATGGCGGCGGCGCAGCTCCTGGAGACGCACCGAGGCCTCGCACATCCGGTCGGCGAGCTCGAGGTTGCTCATGGGCCTGCTGCGGGAATAGGTACGCTCGGCGGGGGGGGCGGCGGCGATCATGGGAACTCCCTTGCTGATCATTGGAAGGAGCGATCGTAGGTCGCGATGTCCGACCGGTAGCAATCGCACGACGCCCGCTCCAGGCCCCGCCGGTCCCGCAGCGTCACAATGCCGCGCGTATAGGCGATCAGCCCGCGCGACTGCAACGCGCTCGCCGATTCGGTGATGCCGACCCGGCGCACGCCCAGCATCGAGGCGAGGAACTCATGGGTGATGTGGAACGTGGTGGAATGGGAACGGTCCCCGGTCATGAGCAGCCACCGCGCGAGGCGCTGCTCCACGCGATGGAAGCGGTTGCACCCGGCGGTGCGGATCAGCTGGCTCATCAGCACGTAGATATAGCGGTCCACGCACGAGCGAAGCGCCGGGCGCTCGGCGAGCTCGCGGCGGAATGCACTGGCCCCCATGCGCCACGCGGGGCCGGCGCCCTGCACCACCGCTCGCACCGGCGAGACCGCGATGCCGAGCGCGGCCGGGACGCCGAACAGGCCCTCGCTGCCGGTGAGGGCGACTTCGAGGTGGTCCTTGCCTCCCATGTGGGTCACGAGCGAGATGAAGCTGCCGGCGGGGAAGTACACGTCGCGCATCATGTCGCCCGGCTGCGCCAGCGTCTCCCCGGCCGCGAGGTCCACCGGCTCGCACGCCTGCAGGAAATCGGCGCGCTCCTCCGCCGACAGCCGATCGATCAGCTGGTTGGTGATGGGCGCTGCGCGGGGACTGCGAGTCAAGAGGTGACGCTCCGATACCAGGAGCCTTACCGTAGGACGATTCGCAGTCGCCGTCTGCGCGGTAGCGCACCGAGTCACGGCGCTTGCCACGGCACGATTCGCGGCAGC
Source organism: Burkholderiales bacterium (assembly GCA_031375445.1). GTDB lineage: Bacteria > Pseudomonadota > Gammaproteobacteria > Burkholderiales > Usitatibacteraceae > Usitatibacter. The sequence continues at coordinate 14,949 of JANMHV010000236.1, forward strand.
AGCCGCTCCGACTCGCGCCGGACCACGGCATAACACTCGCACGACGCCGCCTCCAGGCGCGGACGGTCGAGCACGCTGATGTGGCCGCGCCGGTAGCTGATGATCCCCGCCTTCTGCAGCTTGCCCGCCGACTCGGTCACGCCTTCGCGGCGCACGCCGAGCGTGCTGGCGATGAGCTCCTGGGTCGTGATGATGTCGGGGGCGGCCAGGCGATCGATGCTGAGGAGGAGCCAGCGCGACAGCTGTTGGTCCACGGAGTGGTGCCGATTGCACACCGCCATCTGCGCCATCTGGGTGATCAGCGACTGGGTATATCGCAGCATGAGGTTCTGCATCCCGCCGCCCTTCATGAACTCCTTCCTGATGGCGGCGGCAGGCACGCGGAAGGCCTCTCCAGCGCTCTGCACCACGGCGCGGCTGGGGGTGCTCTCCCCGCCCATGAAGAGCGAGATGCCCACCAGACCCTCGCACCCCACGACCCCGATCCCGGCGGAAGCTCCATCCTCCAGGACGTACATCATGGAAATGATGCAGGAGGCGGGGAACCACACGTGCTCCATCGACCGGCCCGATTCGTACAACGCCCGCCCCAGGGGCAAATCCACCAGCTCCATCATGGGCTTGAGCCGACGCAGCTCCGGGGGAGAAAGCGCGGCGAGGAGGCGGTTGCGGAGCGGATCAGACACGAGAAACGGCCCTTCGGCGAGACTGTGAAAGGCCATTGTGCGCTTTCGTACACAAAAGTCCCGGTTCGGTACCGGACATAGCCGGTGCGGCCGGTTTCGTTCGCCACCGAACAGACGGCGCGGGGCACTTCGACCAACCTTTGTGGTCAACCAGCTACCGGGACGTCAGCGAACGTCTATCGGCAAGAAATACCGAATCCAGATGAGCGCGGCCCCCTGGCCCGACCATCGCGGTCAACAGCCAGGGCGAACCGAGGAGCCGAGCATGATCTACACCATCGCAATCGTCCTGATAATCCTTTGGGCCCTGGGCCTGGTGACGTCGTACACCATGGGGGGCCTCATCCACGTCCTGCTGGTCATAGCGCTAATCGTCATCATCGTGAGCTTCCTGCGCGGACGGAAGCTTTGAGGCGGCGAGCCGGCCGATGATCCGGCTCGTCTTCTCGATCGAGCTCGTCTACGAGGTCGCCGACAATCCCGCCGACTTCGTCTTCAACATCCACGCGGCCGAGACCCCGTGGCAGTCGATCAGCTCGGAGAGCCTCGTGCTCTCCCAGCCGGTCACGCCTGAAGTGCACCTCGACCCGCAGGTGGGAACGCGCTTCCTGCGCCTGACCGCCCAGCCCGGGCCGCTCAAGGTGCGCTATGACGCCACCGTCGATATCGACCACCACTTCGAGTCGCCGGCCCGCATCCAGGAAGTGCCGATCGCCGAGCTCACCCCGGCGATCCTGCCCTACATCTACCCCAGCCGTTACTGCCAGTCGGACCGGCTGCGCCGCTTCGCCACGCGCGAGTTCGGCCACCTGAGGCCGGGCTACTGGCGTGCCCAGGCGATACGGGACTGGGTGTTCCAGCGCACCATGTTCACGAGCGGCAGCTCCACGGTCTCCACGGCCGCGGTCGACACGCTGGTCGAGCAGGTGGGCGTTTGCCGCGACTTCTCGCACCTGATGATCGCGCTCTGCCGCGCGTGCAACATCCCCGCGCGCTTCGTGACCGGCATCGACTACGGCGCCATGCCGGAGCTGGGCCCGACCGACTTCCACGCCTATGTCGAGGTGTTCCTCGGCGAGCGCTGGTACATCTTCGATCCCACCGGCATCTCGCCCGCCACGGGCCTCGTGCGCATCGGCACCGGGCGGGACGCCGCCGACGTCTCGTTCGCCACGATGTTCGGGGCGGTGCGCTCGTACGCGCCGGTGATCGCGATCCACGCCGTGGAAGACGCCGCGGCGGGGCTCGAGCTGCCGCGCCACGTGATGGAAGCGGTCTCCACGCACGGCGAGCTGCATCCGGTGCGCTAGCCATGCTCCACGCCTTCCTCACCCACCACCGCGCGGAGCTTCTCGAGCGCTGCCGCGGCAAGGTCGCCCGCCGGCTCGCGCCTCGCGCGACACCCGAGGAGCTGCACCACGGCCTGCCGATCTTCCTCGACCAGTTCATCGAGACCCTGCGCATCACCCGCGGACTTCCGCGCGGCCAGCCGCCTCGGGCCCGGGACGCGAAGGAGCCGTCGGCCATCGTCACCTCGGCGATCCGCCACGGCCGCGAGCTGCTGCATCACGGCTTCACCATCGACCAGGTGGTCTACGACTACGGCGACCTGTGCCAGGCGGTGACGGAGCTCGCCGCCGAGGTCGACGCGCCCTTCACCAGCGACGACTACCAGACCCTCAACCGCTGCCTCGACGACGCCATCGCCGACGCGGTGGGGGAATTCGCCCGCCAGCGCCACGAGGAGCTGGTGGCGGAGGAGAATCGCGCCATGACCGAACGGCTCGGGGCCCTCGCCCACGAGCTGCGCAACCACTTGAACAGCGCCATGCTCGCGTTCGGCGTGATCAAGCTGGGCAGCGTGGGCGTGACCGGCGCCACCGCGGCGGTGCTGGACCGCAGCCACGCGGGGCTGCGGCGCCTCATCGACAGCGCGTTGATCGACGTGCGGCTTGCCGCGGGGCTGGAGCCGGTGCTCGAGGACATCGCCCTCGATCGCTTCATCGCCGAGGCGCAGGTGGCCGCAAGCCTCACCAGCCGCACCCGGGGCTGCGAGTTCCTGGTCGAGCCCGTGGAAGCGGAGTTGTGGATCCGCGCCGACCGGGTGCTGCTGCATTCGGCGGTCTCCAACCTGCTCCAGAACGCCTTCAAGTTCACGCGCGACGGCACTCGCGTGGTGCTTTCCGCACGCCGCTCGGGCCGCAGCGTGAAGATCGAGGTATCCGACCAGTGCGGTGGGCTGCCGCCCGACGCCGCGGTGGTGATGTTCCGCAAATTCGGCCAGATGGATACCGACCGCAGCGGCCTGGGGCTGGGGTTGTCGATCTCGCGGCGCGCCGTGGAGGCCAGCGGAGGCACGCTCACAGTCCGGAACATCCCCGGGCATGGGTGCGTGTTCACCGTGGAGCTGCCGCTGCCGCTGCGGGTTGCTGGCGGTACCTTCAGGCCCGAGGTGGCGCTCGCGCCGTAACGCGGCTCGAGGCGCCGGGCCGCGCGTGGCGCGGGCAGCGAGCCTAGAGCGCTGCCAACGCCGCCCGATACGCGCTGGCCACCTCGGCGTAGCTAGAGACGCTGGTCGAGAGGTCGCGCACCAGCCCATCCTTGAGTCCGTAGACCCAGCCGTGGACGGTGAGCTCCTGGCCCCGCTCCCACGCATCGCGCACGATGGTGGTCCCGCACACGTTGCCCACCTGCTCGATCACGTTCAGCTCGCAGAGGCGGTCGATCCGCGGCCCGCTTCCCTCCTCCCGCGTGACCCGCGCCTCGTGCTTGGCGTGGACGTCCTGCACGTGGCGCAGCCAGTTGTCGGCGAGGCCGACGCGCTCGTCCTTCAGCGCCACCGCGACACCGCTGCAGCCGTAGTGCCCGCAGACGATGATGTGCTCCACCTGAAGCACCTTCACCGCGAACTGCATCACCGAAAGGCAATTGAGGTCGCTGTGCACGACCACGTTGGCGATGTTGCGGTGGACGAAGAGCTCGCCCGGGGCGAGGTCGACGATCTCGTTGGCGGGCACGCGGCTGTCGGAGCACCCGATCCACAGGTAGCGCGGCCGTTGCTGCTGCGACAGCCGGGTGAAGAAATCCGGGTCCACGCGGCGGATGCGCTCGGACCAGGCGCGATTGCTGTCGAAGAGGTGCTTGAGGGTCGCCATGGGCGGAATTCTACGGGAACGCCCGGAACGGCCCGGCGGTGAATCCGGGCGGGCGCGCTGCCGCGTCGTAGCGGGATGCGCGCCTTCCTCGCCCTCCTCCTCGCCGCGGCCCTCACGGGCTGCGGCCTCCCCCCGCCGCGGATCGGCGTCTCCGCGCCGGGCCCCATCGAGCTGCCGTTCCGCGTGGCGCTGGATGGCCTCATCCTCGTCACCGGCCGCGTGAACGGCCGCCACGATGTCGACTTCATCCTCGATACCGGTGCGCCCGTGACGGTGCTGATGGACAACGAGAACACCCGCCCCCTGGCCCTCGACACCAGCAAGGCCCGCCGCCTGGGACCGGCCGACGATCCCGCCGTCCCCGTCGGCGTGATCCAGGGCGGCTTCCACGTGGACTTCGGCCCGATCGCGATGGCGGAGCTCACCGCGGTGTTGATTCCCGGCGCGAGCCTGCCCTGCCCGGAGCGCTTCGCCGCGATCGGTTTCGGCGGCGTGGTGGGAGCGGACCTCTTCCGCCGCTTCGTGGTCGAGGTCGACTGGGGAACCCGCAAGCTGCGCTTCCACGAGCCGGCGGGCTTCACGCCCCCGCCCGGCGCCCGCGAGGTGCCGCTCGTGTTCTCCTCGGGCCACCCCTACGTCGATGTGCAGGTGGACCTCGCGGACGGGCGATCGGCCGCAACCCGCCTGCACCTCGATACCGGAATGAACTCGGGCCTCACCCTCACCGCCGGATCGCGCCCGGAATTCACCATGCCCCTCGAGGGGAAAGTTCGCACCGGCTGCTTCGTCAGCGGCAAGAGCGAGGCGCGCGAAGGATCCCCCGTGGGATTACGCCTCGGTGCAGCGCGGCTGGATGCGGTGACCCCCGTTTACGGCGTGGCCGAAGGCGCATCGGTGACGCGACGCAACGGCGCGTTGGGCGCCGCCGTGCTGAGCCGGCAGCGCCTCATCGTGGACTACCCGCGCGAGCGGATCTTCATCGGCAGCTAGTCCAGGCGGGATCGGCGCCCGGGTCTCCTGGGTGGGCGGCGCGTCGAACCAAGCGGGCCGTGTGCCGTCCAATCGGCGACATGAATCCCGCCGAATCCAGCCGCCCGCCCGTCAGTGTCATCCTCAACCGGACATCCGGAGGCGGGCATTCCGACGAGGGCCGTCGGCAGTTGCGCGAAATGTTCGCCCGCCACGGCATTTCCGCGGAGGTCCGCGCGGCCGCTAGCGGGGACGACATCGAGGCCCTGGCGCGAGAGGCGCTGCGTGCCCGTCCCGCCATCCTCGTCGCGGGCGGGGGAGATGGCACCATCCGCGCGGTGGCCTCGGTGGTCCGCGGCTCCTCCACCGCGCTCGGCATCCTGCCGTTGGGCACGCTCAACCATTTCGCGCGCGACCTCGCCATCCCCTCGGACCTCGAAGCAGCCGTGGCGGTGATCGCCGCCGGCCACCGGCAAGAGGTGGACGTGGGCGAGGTGAACGGGCGGCTCTTCCTCAACAACGCGAGCCTCGGCCTCTATCCCGACATCGTGCGCGACCGCACGCGGCAGCAGCGCCGGCTGGGCCGCGGCAAGTACTGGGCGATGCTGTGGGCGACCCTCGCGGTGATGCGCCGCTCGCCGTTCCTGCGCCTGAAGGTGTTGATGGACGGCGCGCCGATGCTGTTCCGCTCGCCCTTCGTGTTCATCGGCAACAACGAGTACGTGATGGAAGGCTTCCAGATCGGCACCCGCGCGAGTGTCAGCGCCGGCAAGCTCTCGGTCTACACCACGCAGCGCTGCACGCGCGGGGGACTCTTCCGCCTGGCGCTGCGGGCCCTCTTCGGACGCCTGCACCAGGCCGACGATTTCTCCATGGCGAGCGCCCGCAGCCTTTCGGTCCAGTCCCGCAAGGGCCGGCTGTGGGTTGCGACCGACGGGGAGCTCTCGGCGATGACCACGCCGCTGGAATTCCGGGTGCGGCCCAAGGCGCTCACCGTGGTGGTGCCCGCACCCGACGCCTAGCCATGCGCACCCTCGCCCAGATCTCGGACCTGCATTTCGGCCGTGTCGACGAGGCGCTGCTGGAGCCGCTGCGCCGTGCGCTCGAGGACGTTGCGCCCGACCTGCTGGTGGTCTCCGGCGACCTCACCCAGCGCGCGAAGGCGAACGAGTTCGCCGCCGCCCGCGCCTATCTCGATACCCTTCCCGGCCCGCAGATCGTGGTGCCGGGCAACCATGACGTGCCGCTCTACAACGTGTTCCAGCGCTTCTTCTCGCCGCTCGGGAAATACCGCCGGATCGTGACCGACGACCTCGAGCCGTCGTTCATCGATGGAGAGCTCGCGGTGATCGGCGTGAACACCGCGCGCTCCTTCACCTTCAAGGGAGGGCGCATCAACGAGGAGCAGGTGGCGCGCGTGCGCAGCCGCATCTGCGGCCTGCCCGAGTCCACCACCAAGGTGCTGGTGACGCACCATCCCTTCGACGTGCCCGAAGGCAGCGGCGAGGGCGACCAGATCGTGGGCCGCGCGAAGATGGCGCTGGAGAAGCTGGCCAACTGCGGCGCCGACGTGCTTCTCTCGGGGCACCTCCATGAAAGCCACGTCGGGCACACCGCGGAGCGCTACTGCATCGGCGGTCTCTCCGCCCTGGTGGTGCAGGCCGGCACGGCGATCTCGGAGCGCACCCGCGATTCCACCAATGCGTTCAACGTTCTCAGGGTGGAGCCCCGGCGGATCGAGGTCGAAATCCACGGCTGGACCGGCAGCGCCTTCGTGAAGAACGCTTCCCACCGTTTCGTGCACGGGGCCGAGGGATGGTCGCCCGCATGAGCGCGCCCCTCGGCCACATCGATCCGCGCGGCCCGCACCCGCGCAGCCTCTCGCCGCGCGGGCTCACGCTCCTCGGGTGGGGCGCTTTCGTCCTCGGCAACATGGTCTTCCTCGCGCTCGCCTGGAACGTGGCCGGCCATCGCGAGCTGGTGGTGATCGACGCGAAGGTCGCCGCCTTCCTCCACGCGAACGCGACCCCGGTCATCACCAACCTGATGCTCGTGATCACGCACCTGCACTCCACCCTGGGCGTGATCCTCCTGTCGGGCGCCTTCGGCTTCTGGCTGTGGCGGCTGAAGGAGCGCTACTGGCTCCTCACGCTCGCGCTCGCGATCGGCGGCGGCATGGGACTCAACGTGCTGCTCAAGCACGCGTACGAGCGCGCCCGGCCGCACTTCGACGACCCGATGATCACGCTCAACACGTTCAGCTTCCCCAGCGGCCACACTTCGGGAGCCACGCTCTTCTACGGCGTGCTGGCGGCCTTCCTCGTTTCGCGATACTACGACCCCGCGAAGCGGGCCACCGCCATCGTGGTCGCCGTCTTCGCCGTGACGGCGGTGGCGTTCTCGCGCATGTACCTCGGCGCGCACTACTTCAGCGACGTCGTGGCCGCCGCGTGCTCGAGCATCGCGTGGGTCACCCTGTGCCTTTCCACGGTCCACGGCATCGTGCGCCGGCGCGCGCAGAAAGGCCTGCCCCCCTGACGCAGCATAGAATTCCTCCCACAACACCACCAAGGGAGAAAACCACGATGTCCCGCTCGACGCTTGCCCGCCCCATCGCCGCACTGCTGCTCGCCGCTTCCACCGCAACCTTCGCGCAGGTGGGATTCC
>JANMHV010000242.1:0-12848 GCA_031375445.1 Burkholderiales bacterium
CCCGCGAAGCTGTGATGCGGTTCACAGCCGGCAAGAGGGGACTTCCGCTAAGGCTCGGGGCCCGAGGGGACCGCGATCCTGCGCAAGGCGGGCTTCAGAAACGCCGTGAACCTCGCGCGCGGCATCGAGGGCTGGCGCGCCGCGGGATATCCCACCCGCGGCGCCTGAGCTTCAGCGCGCAGCCGGTGGCGTGGCCCCGCGTGCACGCGGACGCGTCGGCGCAAAAGCCGGGTTTTCGGCAGCAGCATTCACGATCACCGCGGCATCCTCCGGCAGCAGCAACCGCTCCGCGACCAACGCGTTCGCCGCGAGCCGCACCTTGCCCACGTACTCGTTGACCCCACCCGGGTAGCGCGTGTCCAGCGCGGCGCGCTCGTCTCCCGCCGCGCGCTCCGTCGCGGTCTTCGCGAACGGTCGATAGGTCCCGGCCTGGCGGCACGCCTGCACCGTCAGCGGCGTGTTCATGTAGCCATGGCTCGCGATCGGCACCGCGATGTCGGGCAGCACCAGGCCGCTCATGGCATTGCCGTCGCGGTCGCGCTTCGGGACCATGACCACGGCGCCCGCGAGGTAGCGGGGCGCCTGGAACGCTTCGGCATCGCCCGGGCGCGCTTCGAGGTCGAACAGCCGGCTCGCGGGCGGCGCCGCCTTGCCGCGCACCCATTCGTCGAGCGCCACCAGTTGCGCGCGCACCGCCGGCGCCCAGTCGATCTGGCCCGGCCCCTCGCCGCACTCCGCGTTCTTCCCGCGGCCGTTGATGTGCGGCGAGCCGGAGATGTCGTACATGCGCACGCCCTCGGGAATCGGCAGGTCGGCCGTGCCGCGCGCGCCGGTGCGCGTGAGCCCCGCGCGTCCCCCGAGGTAGTCGTTGTAAGAGTGGCTCACGATCACCTTCGGCAGCTTGCGGTACTTGCCGCCCGCCACCTTCATCGCGTCGCCGTAGGTGAGCGGCTCCTCGTGAACACCGCGCAGTTCCGGCGCCGTGTGGCTCGGCGTATCCGCCGCGACCGATCCCGGTCCCGGACCGGTGGCGAGCAGCGGGATCAGCCCCGCGGCCGCCTGGGTGATATGCAGCCCGTCGAATACCATGCGCCCGTCGTGCTCGTTGAAGCCGTTCACGAGGAAGCTTTTCAGGAAGCGCCCGGTCTGCGAGTAGCCCACCGCGAAGGTGCGCTCGATGGCTCCCGCGAGCGGGTTGCCGGAGCGGGCGTCGCGCAGGAAGAGCGCCACGTCGCGCACCGCGGCGAACCCCACCCCCTCGGCGTAGAGCTTGCCCCCCTTGCCGTCGTCGAAGGCGGGAAACACCGGGCCCTCGCCCTGCTCCCAGTGCACCGCCGCGACGGACCAGCCACGGTTCTGCAGGAATCCCGTGCCCTGGTCGAGCGAGCCCACGGCGATGGGCCGAACGCGCGGGCTGTTGTAGAGGCCGTTCGCGATCGGGCGCCCGCGATTGGGCACGTCCACCAGCAGGTTGCCGTTACCGGCGCGCGGCGACTCGGGAATGATCAGCGTCACCGGCGTGCGGTACTCGACCAACCCGCTCGCGTTGCGCGGCGCCTTGTCGAGTCCCGGGATCGCTTCCGTGGGGGCGAGGGCACCGCGCGCCTCGGCCTCGATGCGCACGAACTTGCCCGCTGCGAAGTCGCCGTAGGGCTGCACCGAGGTCACCGCCAGCTCGGTGATCGCCGCGGCCGAAGCCAGGGGAAGGGTGTACAGGGCCAGCATTGCGATGGACCGGAATTTCACGATTCTCTCCTCGGTGTTGTGATTTTCGGACCATGGTACGCGCGCGCCGCAAGTAATTGGCTGACCCGGGCGGCGTCCGGCCCTGCATCGATGTAGCGGTCCATGGGTACGGTAGCTGAAACACGACGCGCCTTGAAGGATCGCGCCGTCGTGAATCCTTTCGTTCCGCTGTGCGAAATCGCTTGCGTCGATCGACATAAGTCGCTGATTGACGACTTTTATTTTTGCGTCGGTAGCTTTGCATCCATCGATTCCCCAATGCACCGCCACAAAGGAGAGCTCCCATGCCACACAAGACCACCGCCGCGGCCGTCGCCGTCGGCGTCCTCGCCGCGCTATCCATCGCCACGCCCAAGACCGCCGAAGCCCACTGGGTCCAGGCGCCCTGCGATTTCGTCACCGCCGGCGGCTACGTCTTCAAGGACAACAAGGAAATGGCCAACTTCGGCGTCCATGGCGGCTGCAAGAATGGCGAGTTCTGGGGCAACGTGAACTACGTGGACCACGAGAACCAGTACCACCTCAAGGCCACGCGTATCACCGGCTACCTCTACGATCCGGCGACGCCGCTGGCACGCGACATCTGCGGCTGGGGCCGCATCAACGACCAGGCCCAGGAAGTGATGTTCCGCGTGCGCGTGGTCGACAACGGCGAGCCGGGCCAGAAAGACACCTTCGGCATCGTCGTCGACAACTGGTACTCGTCGGGCGACCGTTTCTACCGGGTTTCCTCGCGCCTCCTCGGCGACGGCGACGGCGGCGGGGGCAACGTCCAGCTGCACAAGAGCAACAAGTCCAACAGCATCGACCCGAAGTACCTCACGCTGCAGGAGTGGCAGATGTGCGGGGACATGTCCTACCCCTGAGCGGGAAAGGGGCCGCGTTGGAGTAAGCTTTTGCCGATGTACTGCGACGCGGCCTGACCGAAGTGCGTTTCCTGGTGGTGGAGGATGACCCGATCCTCGCCGATGGCGTGGTGCACGCGCTGCGAGCGGGCGGCAACGCCGTCGACACCGTTCAGGATGGCGTCGCGGCCGACCTCGCGCTGAGCGCCAACTCCTTCGACCTGGTGGTGCTGGACCTGGGGCTGCCGCGAATGTCGGGGCTCGAGGTGCTGCGCCGCGTGCGGGCGCGCAACAGCCCCGTGCCGGTGCTGATCCTCACCGCCCACGATTCCATCGAGGATCGCGTGCGCGGCCTCGACCTGGGGGCCGACGACTACCTCGCCAAGCCGTTCGAGCTGGCGGAGCTCGAGGCGCGCATCCGGGCGCTCACGCGCCGCGCCGGCCATCGCGGGCAGGCGGTGGTGTCCCATGGCGCGTTGCGCTTCGACACGATCGGCCGCACCGCCTCGGTCAATGGCGAGCCGCTCGAGCTCTCGGCGCGCGAGCTCGAGCTCCTCGAGATCCTCGTTTCCCGGGCGGGGCGCCTGGTGAGCAAGGAGCAGATCCTCGACCACCTGTGCCAATGGGGCGAGGAAGTGAGCGAGAACGCGGTGGAGGTCTACATGCACCGGTTGCGGCGCAAGCTCGAGCCCGGAGGCGTGAAGATCTCCACGCTGCGCGGCCTGGGCTATTGCCTCGCGGACGGCAAGCGCCCCGTGGCCTAGCCTCGCGATGGGCCTCCTGCGCGCCGGCGGCGGGCCGCGCCGGCTGTTCGTCCAGTTGCTCGAATGGCTCCTCGCGCCGATGGTGGTGCTGTGGCCTGCAGCGGTCGCGGCCACCTATTTCGCCGCCTCGGCGATCGCCGACACCACTTTCGATGCGGAGCTGCGGCAGATGGCGCGCGGCCTCGCGGAGGAAGTGCTGCACGCGGATCCGGCGGGGGACTGGGAGCGGTCGCTTCCGGTGCTGGGAGCGGTCCGCAACGACTCGATCGGGCACTTCGTGGCGCAGGTGGCCACACCGGCGGGCCGCGTCGTCGCGGGCGACCCGGAGCTGCCGGCGCCGGCCGAGTCGCAATCCCTGGAGCGCTTCCAGTTCCGCGATGCGTACATCGCGGGCCAGCGGATGCGCGTCGTGCAGTCGGAGGTCGTCTCGCGCGGCGGCGAGCGCCTGGTGGTGCAGCTGGCCGAGCCCTACGAGCGGCGCCGCGCGCTGGTGGGGGACGTCACCTGGATCGTGATCGCGACGATCTTCGCGCTGGTGCCGTTGATGGTCCTGCTGGTGTGGCGCGGGCTCGAGCGCGGGCTTCGCCCCCTGGTGCGGTTGCGCACGCGCATCGAGGCGCGCGCCGTCGGCGACCTGGCGCCGCTCCCCACCGATGAGCTGCCGCTGGAGATCGCGCCGCTGGTGAACACCCTGAACCAGCAGCTCGAGCGCGTGCGCCACAACCTAGAGGGCCAGCGCCGGTTCGTCGCGGACGCCGCGCACCAGATGAGGACGCCGCTTGCGGGCCTGAAGACCCAGGCCGAGTCGGCGCTGCGCGGCGGCTCGGCGGAGGAGACCCGCGAGCGCCTGCGCCGCATCGAGGAAGGCGCCGATCGCATGAGCCGCGTGGTGGCGCAGTTGCTCACCCTCGCGCGAGCCGACGACGCGATGGCGGGCGCGCCGAAACTCGAGCCCGCCGACCTGAACGCGGTGGTCCACGAAGTCTGCGAGGCCGCCGCCGACGATGCCCTCGCGCGGCAGGTGTCGCTGGGCTTCGAGCCCGCCGAGCGCTCCACGGTGGTGGATGCGTCCCCCGTGCTGCTGCGCGAGCTCTTCGCCAACCTGGTGGACAACGCCATCCGCTACACGCCGGAGGGCGGCGACGTCATGGTGCGCGTGGCGGGCGGGGAGCGGGCGCGGGTGAGCGTGGAAGACACGGGACTCGGCATTCCCGAGGCCGAGCGCGGCCGCGTGTTCGACCGGTTCTACCGCGTGCTCGGCACCGGGCGCTCCGGCAGCGGCCTGGGGCTCGCGATCGTGAAGGAGATCGCGAGCTTCCATCGCGCCGACGTGCTGGTGCATGCGGGCCACGAGGGGCAGGGAACCCGCTTCGAGGTGGTGTTTCCGCGGCAGTAAGGCCCGCGTAAGGCTGTTCTCCTAACGTGGTGCTTCCTCTGAAGGTGTTCCGCCCCGGGAGAACTGGACTTCCTCCGGGTTCTTGCAGGCCCGCCCTCCTCGGCGGGCCTCTTTCTTTGCGGGCTCAGTCGAACTTGGCGCCCGACTCCTTCACCACCTTGGCCCAGCGGTCGCGCTCGCTGCGGATGAAGACAGCGAACTGCTCGGGGCTCATCGGCAGCACCTCGGCGCCGGCCTTGTCGAGCCGGTCCTTCATTTCGGGCGTGGCGAGGATCGCGGTCACCGTGGCGTGCATCTTCCGGACGATATCCGGCGGCGTGCCTGCCGGCGCCACGATGCCCTGCCACGAGCCGGTCTCGAAGCCGGGCATCCCCAACTCGGCGACCGTGGGGATGTCGGGCACCGCCGGGAAGCGCTTGGCGCTCGAGATCGCGATCGCCTTCAGCTTGCCGTCCTTCACGAACGGATAGGTGGCGAGCATGCCGTTGAACATCACCTGCGCCTGGCCGCCCACCATGTCGGTGAGCGCCTGGGAGCCGCCCTTGTAAGGGATGTAGGCCCACTTGATGCCGGAGCGCTGCGCGAAGTCGATGCCCGCCAGATGGTTGGCCCCGCCGATGCCGGAGACCGCGAAGTTGAGCGAGTCCGGCTTCGCCTTGGCGAGCGCCACCAGCTCCCTCGCGTCTTTCGCCGGGACCGAGGGATGCACGACGAGAAGGTGCGGGGAGTAGGCCACCATCGCCACGGGGGCGAAGTCCTTCACCGGGTTGAAGGCCAGCGTCGGCACCACCGAGGGCGCGATCGCGAGCGACCCGATGTCCGCCAGCAGCACGGTGTACCCGTCGGGCGGGCTCTTCGCCACGAAGTCGGCGCCGATGTTGCCGGTGGCGCCGGGCTTGTTCTCGACCACCACCGCCTGGCCGTACTGCTCGCTCATCTTCTGCCCCACGGAGCGGGCGAGGATGTCGGAAGTGCCCCCCGGCGGGTAGGGCACAATGATCTTGATCGGCTTGGTGGGCCAGGCCTGCGCGGCGGCGAGCGTGGGAATTGCGAGCGCCAAAAGCGTGGCGGCGATGCGGGCGAGCGGTTTCATGGTTCTCCTCTGGCGGTTATTCCGCGGTGATGTTCTGGTCCTGGATGACCTTGGCATAACGGCGCCGGTCAGTGTCGATCAGCGCCTGGAATTCGGCGGGCGTGCCGCCGACGGGAAGCGCTCCCTGCTCGATGAGTTTCTGGCGCAGCTCCGGATCGGCGAGTGCCTCCTTCACGTCGGCCGCCACCTTGTCGACCACGGCCCTGGGCGTGCCCGCCGGGGCGAGGAGCCCGATCCACGAGCTCGAGTTGAAGCCCGGCAGCAGCGTCTCGGCGAGCGTAGGCACTTCGGGCAGCACCGGCGAGCGCTGCAAGCCCGTGACCGCGAGGGGCTTCAACCTTCCCGCCTTGATCTGCGCGCTGGTCTCGAGGATGGTGGCGAACGCCACATCGACGTGGCCGGCGATGAGGTCGGCGATTGCGGGGCCGCCGCCCTTGTACGGCACGTGCAGCATCTGGGTGCCCGAGGCGTTCTCGAACAGGGCTCCCGCGAGGTGCATCGAGCCGCCGCTGCCCGAGCTGCTGTAGGTCACCTTGCCGGGACTCGCCTTGGCCATGGCGACCAGGTCTTTCGCCTGGGCAAGCTGACGCGCAGGGTTGGCGACCAGCACCAGCGGCAGGTCCGCCACCAGCGTGATCGCGGTGAACGCGGTGTCGGGGTTGTAGCCGATCTTCTTCGCATAGAGCGTGGGATTGATCGACTGCGTGCCGAAGTTGCCCATCATCAGCGTGTAGCCATCGGGCTTCTGCTTCGAGACGTGGTCGGCGCCCACCATGCCCGCCGCACCCGGCTTGTTCTCCACCACCACGGCCTGTCCCCATTTCGCTGCGAGCTTCGCGGCGAGGAGGCGCGTGCCGGTGTCGGTGCCGCCGCCGGGCGGGAAGGGGACGACGATCGTCACGGCGCGCATCGGGTATTGCGCGAGCGCAGGCAGCGACATCACGGCGAACAGGACTGCGGCGAAGAGCTTCCTGCGCATGGCTTCCTCCTTGGGCCCCCGCCTTCGCGGGGGTGACATCAGGGGTTCGGGGGTGACATCAGTGGATTTCGGGCTCCGGCGTCGCCGCACCGCCCTCGAGGAAGTCGAAGTCGCACCCCTTGTCGGCCTGCGTCACGTGCTTCAGGTACAGGGTGCCGAAGCCGCGGTGGAAGTGGGGCTTCGCCGGCTTCCACGCGGCGCGGCGGCGCTCGAGCTCCGCGTCGTCCACCAGCAGTTCCAGTTTGCGGGCCGGCACGTCGATCTCGATGCGATCACCGCTCCTCACCAGCGCGAGCGGCCCGCCGACAAAGGCCTCGGGCGTCACGTGCAGCACGCAGGCGCCGTAGCTGGTGCCGCTCATGCGCGCGTCCGAAATGCGCAGCATGTCTCGCACGCCTTCCTTGAGGAGCTTCTGGGGAATCGGCAGCTGGCCCCACTCCGGCATTCCCGGCGCGCCCTGGGGCCCGGCGTTCTGCAGCACGATCACGCTGTCGGCATCCACGTCGAGGTCCGGGGAGTCGATGCGCGCGGCCATGTCCTCGTAGCTCGCGAACACCACGGCGCGGCCCACGTGCTTCTGCAGGCGCGCTTCCATCGCGGGCGGCTTGATTACCGCGCCCAGTGGCGCCAGGTTGCCGCGCAGCACCGCGAGGCCGTCGCATGCCACCAGCGGATTGGAGCGCGGGCGGATCACGTCGTCGTTCCAGGCCGTGGCGCCCGCGAGGTTCTCGCCGAGCGTGCGGCCGTTCGCGGTGGGCTGCGAGCCGTCGATCAAGTCGCCGAGGGCTGCCAGCATCGCGGGGAGCCCCCCGGCGTAGAAGAAATCCTCCATCAGGTACTTCCCCGAGGGCCTCACGTTGGCGAGGACCGGGACCTTGCGGGCCAGCGCGTCGAAGCGGTCGAGGTCGAGGGGGACGTTGGCGCGGCGCGCCATCGCCACCAGGTGCACCAGGGCATTGGTCGAGCCGCCGAGGGCGAGCACCGCGGTCACCGCATTGTCGAAGGCGCCGGCGGTCGCGATGTCCAGCGGCTTCAAGTCCTCCCACACCATCTCCACGATGCGCCGGCCGGTGAGCGCCGCCATCTGCGCGTGGCGTGAATCGGGCGCGGGAATCGAGGCGGCGCCGGGCAGCGTGAGTCCGAGCGCCTCGATCGCCGAGGTCATCGTGGAGGCCGTGCCCATGGTCATGCAGTGGCCCGGCGAGCGCGCGATGCCGTCCTCCACGCCCTGCCATTCCGCTTCCGTGATGTTCCCGGCGCGCAGCTCCGCCCAGTACTTCCACGTGTCGCTGCCGCTGCCGAGGAACTTGCCCTGGAAATCGCCGCGCAGCATCGGGCCCGCGGGCATGAAGATCGCGGGCAGGTTCATCGACAGCGCCCCCATCAGCAGCGCCGGGGTGGTCTTGTCGCAGCCCCCCATCAGCACGGCGCCGTCGGCGGGGTAGCTCCTCAGCAGCTCCTCGGTCTCCATCGCGAGCAGGTTGCGATAGAGCATCGTGGTGGGCTTCTGGAACGGCTCCGAGAGCGACATCGCCGGCATCTCCACCGGGTACCCGCCCGCCTGCCAGATGCCGCGCTTCACCTCCTCCACGCGCTGCTTGAAGTGGCTGTGGCAGGGGTTGATGTCGCTCCAGGTGTTGATGATGGCGATGAGCGGCTTGCCAAGGTAGTCGGCGCGGTTGTAGCCCATCTGCGCCGTGCGCGAGCGGTGGCCGAAGCTGCGCAGGTCCTTCACCCCGTACCAGCGGTGGCTGCGCAGCTCCTCGGGTTTCTTGCGTGGTTTCATGTCGTCACCCCGGCGAAGGCCCGGGCCCAATCATTCATCAATCGGTCTGCTTGATGCCGCCCTCGTCGATCACCTGCTTCCAGCGCGCCAGCTCCTCGGTGAGGAACTTGTCGAACTCCGCGGGCGAGCTGCCGACCACCTCGAAGCCGATCTCGTTGAAGCGCTTCACCGTGTCGGGATGCTTGATGGCGGCGATGAGCGCGGGCTGCAGGCGCGCCTTTACGTTTGCCGGCAGCCCCTTCGGGGCGACGAAGGCTTGCCACGAGTACACCTCGATGCCGGGCACGCCGGCCTCGGTGAGCGTCGGCACATCCGGCACCGATGCATCGCGCACGCTCCCGGTGACGGCGAGGAGCTTCATCTTTCCCGCCTTCACGTGGCTGGTGATCGAGCCCAGGTTCTGGAACGACACGTCGACGTTCTTCGCGATCAGGTCCATGTGCGCGGCGCTGCCGCCCTTGTACGGCACGTGGATGCCCGAGGTGCCCGTCTTCTGCCAGAAGAGCGCCGCCGTGAGGTGGTCCGACGAGCCGGTGCCCGAGGAGGCGAACGACACCTTGCCCGGATTCTTCTTCAGGTACTCGACGAACTCCTTCACGTTGTTGGCCGGGAAGTCGGCGCGGGCGACGAGCGCGTTGGGCGTGCGCACCGCCACCGACAGCAGGTCGAAGTCCTTCTGGGTCGCGTAGCCCAGGTTCTTGTAGAGCACCTCGTTGATCGAGAACACGCCGATCGAGCCCACGAAGAGCGTGTAGCCGTCGGGCTTCGCGTTCTTCACGAAGGTGGCACCCAGGCCGCCGTTGGCACCGGGCTTGTTGTCGATCACGAAGCTCTGGCCGAGGGACTCCTGCAGCTTGGCCGCCACGGTGCGCGCGGTGATGTCGGAAGAGCCGCCGGGCGTGAACGGCACCACGATGTTGACGGGCCTTTCCGGGTACTGCTGCGCCGCGACGCTTCCGGCGAGCAGCAGGCAAGTGGCCGCGAGGGCGGCTCTCAGGGTGGGTTTCATCGGTGTTCTCCTCCTTCGGGTGGACTTCCTTGGATCAGGCGGCGACGCGGCCCGCCAGCGAGCGGTCGTGCTCCAGCAGTACCGCGGCGGCGGACTTCACCGGCGCGCGCTCCGCGGGCGCAAGGTTCGAGATCATCGGCAGGATCGGGCCCATCTCGGCGATCCCGGCGAGCGACACCGCATCATGCAGCACGCGGATCGGGCCGAGCGCGTCGCGCTGGTCCTCGAGGGGCAGGTAGGCGGCGCGGATGCGCTGCGCCTCGGCGTGCTCCCCGGCCTTGAGGTGCTGCAGGATGCGCATCGAACCGCGCGGCGCCACGCAGACCGAGCCCGAGGTGAAGGCACGCAGCCCGAACTCGCGCCAATGGACGATGGCCGGGCGCTCCCCGATGCCGCTCACCACGAGCTTCGGGTCGACGACCCGCACCAGCTCCGCGAGGTACTCGTCCTTCGCGGGGTCGGCCCGGACGATCGCGTACTTGATCGCGCACACCACGCCGTCACGCACCAGCGCGCCCAGGGTGGCGGGCTCGACGTATCCCATGCCCTTCACGTAGGCGATGACGGGTTTCCCGAGGCGATTGGCGAAACGCTCGAGCGCCGTGGCGACGCCGCGGTCGTTGGAGGGTTGGCCGAACGGCAGCGCCATGGCGGTCGGGAAAGCGCGCTCGCGCAGCATCGCAGCCTGGTCCATGAGCTTGCCGTAGTCGGCCCCGGCCGATGGGATGACCCAGGTATCGCGACCCGCGGCGCCCTCGAGGAAGTCGAGCGTGGCGGCGAACTCCGACAGGGGCAGGTGGTAGAAGTTGGCGTTGCCGCCGTACATCAGCGTGCGCACGCCGCCCTCTTCGAGATGGCGGATCAGCGCTGTATTGGCTTCGGGCGCGAGCGAGAGATCGGCGCGGCGCGCGAGCGGCGGCACCGACAGCACCGAGGCGGCGAGGTCGGCGGCGGTGACGGGGGTGGTCTTCACGGCAGCTCCGGGAGGGGAAGGAAAGCGCCCGTCATGTTAGCGCTACCATGCACCTTCGTCAACGCCCGTCACGCGCTTTCCCGAGGCACGATCTCGAACCCCAGGTCGACCACCCGGCCGTCGATGGGGCGCCCTTCGGCGCTGTCGATCACGAACGCGGCCGCCCGCCGGCCGATGGCGGTGCCGTCGATCCTCACCGTGGTGAGGGAGGGGCTCGCGTCGGCCGCGAAGTTGTTGTCGCCGAAGCCGACGATCCGCAGCTGGCCGGGCACCGCGATGCCGCGGACTCCCCCCTCGATGAGCGCGCCCAGGGCCATCATGTCGGAGCTGCAGAAAACCGCGTCGAGATCCGGGCACCGCTCGATGAGGGCGGCGAACGAGCGCCTCCCAGCGCCGAGCGTCGTCGGAGTGGGGACTAACTCATAGGGCACTTCCCGGATGTCCCGGCGCGCGACGGCGTCCACGAACCCCTGCCGGCGCAACCCGGCCCGTAGGTCGTCGGCGGAGATGATCCCGGGGCGGCGACAGCCGCGAGTGAGCAAATACTCCGCGACAGAAAGTCCCACTTTTTCATGGGAGAAGCCCACCACCATGTCGATCGGCGTGGGGGTGAGGTCCCAGGTCTCCACTACGGGAATTCCGGCCGCGCCGAGCCGGCGGCGCACCTCGGGTGAATGCATGATCCCGGTGACGACGATGCCGTCCGGCCGCCGCCCGATGATCGCATCGAGGAGCACTTCCTCCCGCTCGGTGCCGTAGCCGCTCTGACCCAGCATCACCTGGTACCCCGCTTCGGCGAAGGCCTCGGTCATGGCCTGGATGGTCTCCAGGAACACCGGGCTGGCGATCGTGGGGACCAGGACCGCTACCAGGCGGCTGCGGCTGGAAGCCAGCCCGCCGGCGACCCGGTTGGGGACGTAGCCGGTGCGTGCCACGGCCTCCCTCACCCGCGCGAGGGTGTCGGCGGTCAGCCGGTCGGGGGTGTTGAGCGCGCGGGAAACCGTGATGGGCGAGACCCCCGCGAGGCGCGCCACGTCGGCAAGCGTGAGCCCCGCGCCGCGGCGGCGGACGCGCCGTACCCGGGGTGACTGAGGCTCGTGCATGGCGCGATTGTGGCACGAAATGATACCGCTATCATCGGGTCACCCGCTCGCGGGTATTTTCCAGGAGGTGGTACATGGGGACGGTGAAGAGCACCACGATGAGGTAGCGCACCACGTGGGCGGCGGTGACAAAGGCGACCCCGATGCGCAGCACTTTCGCGGTGATCGTCATCTCCGCGATGCCCCCGGGAGCCGCCGACAGGAGTGCCGTGCCGAGGTAGGCGCCGCTGGTCGCGGCGATCGACCACCCCACGAGTCCCGCCAACACGAGCATGAGGGCGATCGATCCCAGCAGGGCCGCGGCGAAACGCGGGGCGGCGGTGATGAAGCTGCGCTCGAAGCGCGATCCGAGGTTCAGGCCCAGCAGCACCTGGGCGGCCGTGGTCATCCAGGTCGGGACCGATGAGAGCCCCACGCCGGAGGCGGTGAGGAGCGTGGTGAGGAGGAGCGGTCCCATGGTGAAGGCGGTCGGCGCGCCGAGGCGCCTGGCGGCAAAACCCGCGGCCACGTTCGCCGTGAGCAGGATGGCGAGCCCGCCCGCGTCGAAGGCCACGGTGACGGGCCGGTAATCCTCGGTGGCCGAGAAGCCCGCGAGGGTGAGGCCGGCGGGAACCAGGCTCACCACCATCATCATGCGCACGGCGTGGGCGAAGGCGACCCGGTCCGCCAGCGCGCCGTAGCGCTCGCCCATCTGCGCCATGTCCGCCGCGCCCCCCGGCATGCTGCCGAAATAGGCGGTGGCGCGATCGACGCGGCCCAGTTGCATGAGCAGCAGCGCGCTCGCGGCGCCGTAGGCGATCGCCGCGAATCCCAGGTAGGCGAACCAGGGCCAGTAGGTGCCCACCTCCCGCAGCACGGGCAGGCTGAAATAGAGGCCGAGCGACATGCCCACCACCAGCTGGCCGGCGTCGCGACCCCCGGGCGGCGGCTCCACCGGGGCGCCCGCGATCTTGAGCGCGGCCATCGCGAAGAGGGGACCGATCATCCACGGCAGGGGCGTGTGGAGCCAGGCGCAGAGGGCGCCGCCCGCCGCACCGGCCAGCAGGGCGGCGAGGATCCGTGCGGGCCGGGGAAGGCGATCCAATTCGGGGGTGGCTTCGTGGGGGCTGAAACGGCTATAATTTTATGCTTTCCCGGCCTGGTAGCTCAGTTGG
>JANMHV010000278.1:0-58101 GCA_031375445.1 Burkholderiales bacterium
GATGCATTCCCGAAGGCCCCACGTTTCCGTCGTTCCCCGAGTACCCGCAGTTCCCGGCGGGGCCGGTGGTAATCGACGACCCGATCAAGAACGTTTGAACCCATCCAGCGGAGATTCCCATGACAGACGTAAATGAACTGAAGTCCAAGATCGACGCGCTCAGCCAGGCGCAACTGGAACAGATCGCCGGGGGGGAGTGCACCACCGCGCAGATCATCGAGTTGCTCAAGAATGCGCAGAACACTTACGAGAACCTCATCGATTTCACCTCCTACATGATCGAGCGAGTGGCGGGCCCGTAGTCGACTCGTGGGGCCGCCCCCGCGGCCCCTTTTCTTGGGGGAGCCATGAAAACAGGTACTGCTTCCGGCTGGCAACTCGCGTTTCTCACATTTGCGCTGCTGTTGCTCGTAGTGCCGTTGAACAAATACCTCACGCCGGTAATCGGCCTCAGCGGGCCCTGGGCAGAGCTATTCGCTAGGTCACTACCTTTCGTCATCTACTTCATGGTCCTCGCGGCCGTCCCGCACTGGCGGGTGTATGCCCTGCGCGATCTGTCGATACCGATCCCCGGAGATAAAACCGCTGAAGTCGCACTTGTTGCGATCTGGAAGCTCTCCATCGCGTTCGCTTTCGCAGGCGGGCTCGCACTCTGGCATTGGAGTTCGCAAGGCAGTACTGGCCTTGAAACCGGACTGCGACTTAATCAAATTCACGAGGAGAGTGCCACCGCAGCGTTCTCCATTCCCGGAGTCGTCGGGACGATTCTCATGGCTACCCTGATCGGTCCAATCGCGGAGGAGCTTGTCTTCCGCGGACTCTTGTACCGTGCCTGGGAGCGGCAATACGGATGGGTCGTCTCGATGATCCTGACTTCAACCGTGTTTGCCCTCTATCACTCGCATTTCATCCCGTCCTTCCTCGGCTCGATCGTCTATGTGTGCATATACCGCCGCACAGGCACCCTCCGCGCCGCGATCTATGTGCACTCAGTTTTCAACCTTGCCCTCTGGTACCCGCTGCTCGGACAGTTCATGTTCCCGTCCCCCAATCGCGCCGGGGGCGACCTCTGGACCTGGAACCTGCAAATCGGGGCACTGATTCTCGTGATCGTGACGCTTCCGATCTACATCTTCATGGCCAGGAACAAGCGCGAGCCGGCCCCGGAAGGGGCATGACATGTCCCTCTTCCGAGCCGAGATCGAAGAGGAACGCTCCCGCGGCTGGCTGGGCCGCATCGTCCTCATCCGCCCGGTGTCCTTCGCACTCCTCACCATGGCGGCACTGGGAATCACGATGGCGCTCGCCGCTTTCTTCGCACTGAGCGAGTACACCCGCAAGGCGCGCGTCACCGGCACGCTGGCGCCCTCGCTCGGAATCGCCAAGGTCGTGGCGCAGCAATCCGGACGGGTCGAGGCCCTCTTCATCCGCGAGGGCGCGCGGATCGCCCGTGACGAGGCGTTGATGGTGGTGGCCGACGGCCGCGCGAGCCTGTGGCAGAGCGACATGGCGGCGGAAGTCTCGGCGCGCATCGACGATCGCGAGCGCGCATTGCTGCGGCAGCATGATTTCCTCCTCGCGGCGATGGAGACCGAGCAGGCCGCCATCGGCGAGAAGCTCTCGAACCTGCAGCGCGAGGCCGAGGCCGCGGACGACGAGATCGCGACCCTCGAGCGGCGCGGGAGCCTCGCCGCATCGGCCCTCGACCGCTCGGAGCGGCTGCACGCCATCGGCTTCGTGTCCGCGGCGGCGCTCGACCGGGAGCGGGACGCGGGGCTGGAGCACCGCCAGCGTGTCGAGGCGGCACGCCGCGCGCGGCTCGCGATGGACCGCGAGCTGTCCGCGCTGGCGAGCGAGCGCGAGTCGGCCCGGGCGAGGTCGCGCGCGCAAGCAGCCTCCCTCACCTCGCAGCGCGCCTCGGTGAGCCAGGAGCGCCTCGAGCGCGATTTCCAGCTGCGCGCCGCCATCGTGGCGCCGGTCGAGGGAACGCTGGCCGCCCTGCCGGTCGAGGAAGGGCAGATGGTGACGGCGGGCACGGCGCTCGCCGTCATCATTCCCGCGGGGTCGGTGCTGGAGGCTCACCTCTTCGCCCCTTCTCGCGCGATCGGGTTCGTGCGCCCGGGCCAGCAGGTGACGCTTCGCTACCTCGCATTCCCGCACCAGAAGTTCGGCAGCCAGCCGGCCACGGTGGTAGCCATCTCCCGCAGCCCGCTCCAGCCCGCCGAGCTCGGCTTCGTGCCGCCCGATGGAACCCGCGAGCCGCTGTACCGAATCAAGGTCGCTCTCGATACGCAATCGATCATGGCCTACGGCCGGCCCGAGCCGCTGCAGCCGGGCATGCAGGTCGAGGCGGACCTGCTGCTCGACCGTCGCCGCCTCATCGAGTGGGTGTTCGAGCCGCTCCTCAGCCTCTCCGGGCGGATGTGATGGACGTCGCATCGGCCCTGCGTTTCGGGGGCGCGCGCCGCCTTCCAGTCTTCCTGCAGACCGAGGCGGCGGAGTGCGGCCTCGCGAGCCTCGGCATGGTGGCCTGCTTCCATGGCCACCGCATCGACCTCGCCGGCCTGCGGCGGCGCTTCACCGTTTCGCTCAAGGGCGCCACCCTTGCCTACCTCATCCAGGCCGCCGGCAAGCTGCACCTCGCACCCCGCCCACTGCGGCTGGAGCTGGAGGAGCTGCCGAGACTGCGCGCGCCGTGCATCCTTCACTGGGGCCTCAACCACTTCGTGGTGCTGAAAAGTGCCGACGCCAAGGGCGCTGTGATACACGACCCGGCGTTCGGGCTGCGGAGGCTGAGCGTCGCCGAGGTATCCCGGCACTTCACCGGCATCGCACTCGAGCTCACGCCCACGAGCGAGTTCCGGCAAGTCGACGAGCGGCGGCGCGTGCGGATGCGCGACTTGATGGGCCCGGTGGCCGGCCTCAAGCGCTCGCTGGCCCAGGTGTTCATCCTGGCGCTCGCACTGCAGGCGATCGCGGTGGTGAGCCCGTTCTACGTCCAGTGGGCGGTGGATGGCGCCGTGGTCTCGGGCGACCGCGACCTCCTCACGGTGCTGGGGATGGGGTTCCTGATGCTGGCGTTGGTGCAGGTGGCGCTCTCGGCACTGCGCTCGTGGGTGGTCCTCTATCTCAGCACCACGCTCAACCTGCAGTGGCTGGCGAGTGTCTTCTCGCACCTGCTGCGATTGCCCGTGAGCTACTTCGAGAAGCGCCACCTGGGCGACGTGGTCTCCCGATTCGGCGCCGTCAACGTGATCCAGCGCACCCTCACCTCGAGCTTCGTCGAGGCTTTGATCGACGGGGTGATGGCGATCGTGACGCTCGCGATGATGATGGTCTACAGCATGACGCTGGCGTGCGTGGCGCTGGTCGCGGTGGGCATCTACGCCTTGCTTCGCCGTGGCTTCTACGAGCCGCTGCGCCGGGCGACCGAGGAGCACATCGTCCACTCGGCGAAGCAGCAGAGCCATTTCCTGGAGACGGTCCGCGGCGTGCAGTCGATCAAGCTCTTCGGCCGCCAGGAGGAGCGGCGCTCGCGCTGGTTGAATCTCGTCGTCGACGCGGTGAACCAGGACCTCGCGACCCAGAAGCTGAGCCTGGGCTTCCGCTCCGCCAACAGCCTCGTGTTCGGCGTGGAGCGCGTGCTGATCGTGTGGCTGGGGGCGTTGCTCGTCCTCGACAGCGCCTTCTCCGTCGGGATGCTGTTCGCCTTCATCTCCTACAAGGAGCAATTCTCCGCACGCGTGGCGGGCCTCATCGACAAGCTGGTGGACCTGCGGATGCTCAACCTGCAGGGCGAGCGGCTCGCGGACATCGTGCTCACGCCGCCGGAAGCGGAGTCCCCACCCGTGGCGCCTGCGTCGGTCGAGTCGTCGCTCGAGGTGCGAGCGCTTTCCTATCGCTACTCCGACACCGAGCCTTTCGTGCTGGTGGACTGCTCCTTCAACGTGACGCCCGGAGAGTCGGTGGCGATCGTGGGCCCCTCGGGTGGCGGCAAGACGACACTCCTCAAGCTGATGCTGGGACTCCTCGCGCCGACCGACGGCAAGATCCTGGTGGGCGGCATCGACATCCAGAAGCTCGGCATCGACCGCTATCGGCGGCTCGTCGGCACGGTGATGCAGGACGACCAGCTCTTCGCCGGCTCCATCGGCGACAACATCAGCTTCTTCGACCCGGCGCCCGACCAGGGGGCGATCGAGCGCTACGCGACGCTTGCCGCGGTCCACGACGACATCGCGGCGATGCCGATGGGCTACAACACGCTGATCGGCGACATGGGGGCGGCGCTTTCCGGCGGCCAGAAGCAGCGCATCCTGCTCGCCCGCGCCCTCTACAAGCAGCCGCGAATCCTGCTGCTGGACGAAGCCACCAGCGCGCTCGACGTGCAGAAGGAGCGCGCGGTGAACGAGGCGATCCGGTCGCTGCGGCTCACGCGGATCATCATCGCCCACCGTCCGGAGACCATCGCTTCGGCGCAGCGCGTGATCGTGCTCCAGGGCGGGCGCGTGGCCCAGGACCTGCGCCGTATCGAGGGTGAGGCGGCGCAGCGCTTGGACGAGCGATGAAGCGCAGATGGCCGCAGATGAGGTCCTGAAGGCGGCCCGCGACGATCACGTGGGCTCGGCGCGGCTCTCTTGACTGAGGTGCGCGGCGCCGGGCCTTCGAGCTCGCGGCCCTCCTCCACTCCTCACCTGCGGCCATCTGCGTTCCATCGGGGGCGGACCGCTCTCATATAATCGGCGTTTTGCCGGCGGCCGTTCATGACCTCGTCCTGGATGCTCGTCGCGGGGTTCCTGTTCGCCGCGATGGGCGTGTTCGTGAAGATGGGCAGCGCCCATTTCGGCGCCGCCGAGCTCGCCTTCTATCGCTCGGCCATCACGCTCGTGGTCGCCTTCGCCGTGCTGCGCTGGCAGCGCCACTCGATCCGCAGCGCCTTCATCCAGAGCCACATGGTCCGCGGCATCGTGGGCGGCATCTCGCTGATCGGCTTCTTCCACGCCATCTCGCACCTCTCGCTCGCTACCGCACTCACCCTCAACTACACCTCGCCCATCTTCCTCGCCATCGCGACCGTGGTGGTGCTGGGCGAGAAGTTCTCCACTTGGTTGATCGTCGCGATCCTCACCGGATTCGGCGGCGTGGCGCTGCTGCTGCAGCCCACCTTCCAGGAAGGCAAGGACGGCCCGGCGATGATCGGCCTCTTCTCCGGCGTCCTCGCGGCCTGGGCCTACCTCGCGGTGCGCACCCTCGGCAAGATGGGCGAGCCCGACTGGCGCGTGGTGTTCTGGTTCGGCTTCACCGCCGCCATCCTGTGCGGGGCGTGGCAGCTCCTCACCACCGCCCGCTTCACACCCGTCACCGCGGACACGTGGTGGATCCTCGTCGCCGTGGGGCTCTCCGGCACCGCCGCCCAGATCGCCATGACCCGCGCGTACCGCGTCGGCAACACGCTGGTGGTGGGCTCGCTCTCGTACTCGACCCTCGTGTTCGCGGCCCTCCTCGCCTTCCTCGTCTGGGGCGAGACCCTTTCGGCCCTGGAGTGGGCCGGCATGGGAGTGATCGTCGCCTCGGGCGTGATGGCGATGCGGGTAGGGAAAAAGGAGCAGGTCGAAGAAGCCGGATTCGAAAGCTAGGAGACACGATTGGAAAAGATGCTGGTCACTACCGAAGAGCTCGCCGCACACCTCGATGACCCCGCGTGGGTCTTGATCGACACGCGCCATGAGCTCACCGACCCCGCCCGCGGCCCGGCGGCCTACGCGGCGGGCCACATCGCGGGCGCCTACTTCATGCACGTGGACCACGACCTCGCGGGCCACCACACCGGGAAGAACGGGCGGCATCCGTTGCCCGAGCCCGCCGACCTGGCCGCGAAGTTGAACGAGCGCGGCGTGTCGCCGGGTACCCGCGTCGTCATCTACGACGACCTCGGCGGCAATTACGCGGTGCGCCTTTGGTGGATGCTGCGCTGGCTGGGGCACGAGCGCGTGGCACTCCTCGACGGCGGCTGGCCCCGGTGGCAGGAAGAGAAGCGCCCGGTTTCCACCGCCGTTCCCGCGCCGCGTCCCGGAAGCTTCGTGCCGAAGCCCGCCCTCGGCGCCACGGTGGACGCGAGCTTCGTACAGCGCTTCTCCAACGATCCCTCGATCCGCCTCATCGATGCGCGCGCCGCCGAGCGCTTCCGCGGCGAGCAGGAGCCTATCGACCCGGTGGCGGGGCATATCCCCGGCGCCGTGAACCGGTTCTGGAAGTCGAACCTCGAAGCCGACGGGCGCTTCAAGTCGCCGGAGAAACTGCGCGCCGAATTCGAGCCCTTGCTCACGGGCATCAATCCCGCGCAGGTCGTGCATAGCTGCGGTTCAGGCGTCACCGCTTGCCACAACCTCTTCGCGATGGAGCTGGCCGGGCTGGAAGGCGCACGCCTCTATCCGGGCTCGTGGAGCGAGTGGTGCGCCGATCCCTCGCGCCCCGTGGCGCGGGGCGCCTGAGCCTTGCACCGGATCCCGCGCGCCGCGGTCCTCGTCTGCCTCCTGCTCGCGAGCGTCGCGGCACTTGCGCAGGAAATCCTGGCGCCTCCTTCCGGGGTAATCGCGGAAGGCTTGCCGCCGATCGCCGCGGCGCTCGGTGAGCGCCTGAAGCCTTACGGAGAGTTCGTCGGGCACCAGCTGGTCGCCTGGCACCCCGTGCGACGCGAGATGCTGGTGAACCGGCGAACCACGGGCTCGCCGCAACTGCACGTCGTGGCCGAACCCGGCGTGCGTCCCGTTCCCCTCGCCGACCTCTCGCCGCCCGTGGTGGCCGAGTGGAACCGCGCCGTGGATCCGCCCGCAGCCGTCGCTCGCGCCATCGCGCGGCTCGAAGGGTCGCGCTTCGCGGAGTTCTCCGCGAGCGACGATGGACGCCGCATCGCGTACGTCGAGGTGGCGAGCCCGATCGAGAGCCATCTCTGGGTGATGGAGGTCGCGACCGGCAAGCGCCGGCGCGTGACGCCGGCCTCGAAGGGTGATCCCGTCTCCTACCGCCTGCCGCGCTTCATGAAGGATGGCCGGTCGCTGCTTGCCACCAGCGACCGCGGCTCCGAGTACCGGCGCATCGTGCAGGTGCCTCTCGCGGGAGGGGCCGAGCGCGTCCTCACCGAGCACCTCAAGTACGACATCGATGACCTGCAGGTCTCGCCCGACGGCGCTCGCGTCGCCTTCACCAGCAACGAGGGCGGCTCCCATTCGCTGCGCTTCCTCGACGGCAAGACGCTGAAGGAGCAGCCGCGCCCGCCGCTCTTCAACGGCGTGATCTCGGACATCGCGTGGCGCCCGGGCTCGGCGGAGGTGGGCTTCCAGCTCGCATCGGCGCGGTCGGCCGGCGACGTGTTCACGTACGAAGTCGAGGAGAACAAGCTCGCCCGCTGGACCAACGGCAACAATCCGAACGTGAACGTGAGCACGTTCCCGGAGCCTAGGGTGGTCAGGTGGAAGTCGATCGACGGGATCGAATCAACCGCGCTGCACTATCCGCCGTCGCAACGCCATGCGGGCAAGCGCCCGGTGCTGGTGGACCTGCGCGGCGGCCCGGGAAGCCAGGCCCGCGCCGCCTTCATCGGCGAGCGCAACTACCTCGTGACCGAGCTCGGCATCGCGGTGGTGTACCCGAGCCTGAGGGGAGCGCCGGGCTTCGGCAAGACCTTCCGCCGGCTCGGCATCGGCCCGCGCCGCGACGAGACCGCGCGCGAGATTGCGGCGCTCCTCGACTGGATCCGCGCGCAGCCCGACCTTGACGCCGACCGCGTGCTGCTGGCGGGCTCGGGTGCGGGTGCCACGATCGCGCTGGCCTCGGCAGTGGAGCATGCCGCGCGCATCGCGGGAGTGGTCGCGGTGTTGCCCTCGTCCATCCCGGCGGGCACGGAGCGCCTGCCGAAGCCCGCGTTCATCGTGGTCGGCCGCGCAGACCCCTCGGCGTCCCCGGCCCGCGAAGCCGCCACCGCCCTCAAGTCCCGCGGCGTGACCGCGTGGATCCTGGAAGTGGAAGCGAGCGGCCCCGGGCTGCTGGGCAGGACCGGGGCCGATTTCCTCGCGGGCGCGACGGTGGAATTCGCGCAGAAGGTGCTGTTGCGCTAGCTACTTCAGGTGCTCGGCGAGGAATTTCTCCACGCGCTTGAAGAAGTCGAACACGTTCTCGTCCTTGTTGAAGCCGTGCCCCTCGCGGTCGTACACCACGAATTCGTGCTTTACGCCCGCGGTCTGCATCGCCGAACGCATCTTCGTTCCGTGCTCGATGGGAACCCTGCGATCGTCGCCTCCCATCACCAGCAGAACCGGGACCTTGATCTTGTCCGCATGAAGGTAGGGAGTGACCTTCTCCAGCATCGCGCGCTCGGTGCGCGCGCTTCCGACCAGTGCATCGAATGAAGGCTGGTAGTTGAATCGCTGGTTCTGCGCGAAGTCGGTCCACGTCGCGGTCTGCCAGAGCGCGAGATCGTTGAGCGCGATCCAGGGAACCGCGCATTTATACAAGTCCGGGTCCTTGATCACGCCCCACAGGGATGCATAGCCGCCGTAGCTGCCACCGTAGATGCAGACCCGGTTCTTGTCCACGATGCCCGCCTTCACCAACGCCATCACGCCGTCCGTGATGTCGTCCTGCATCGCCAGGCCGAACTGCCGGTAGCCGGCGGCGAGATGCTTGCGGCCGAAACCCGCGGATGCACGCGGCTCGGGCTCGAGCACCGCATAGCCGCGGCTGGCGAATAGCTGCGCCTCGGGATAGCGCCCCCAACCGGTCCAGCCGTAGACCCGCACCCAGGGACCGCCGTGGACGTTCACGACGAGCGGAAGGTTCTTGCCGCTGGAATCCTTCGGAATCGTGACCCAGGCCGGAACCTGCAATCCGTCGCGCGCCGGGTAGGGCATGTATTTGCGCGGGCTCATCAGCTCGGGCTTGAGCCACGGGCGCGTGGGCAGCAGCTCCTCGATCGAGAGCGGTTCGCGAGTGAGGAGATAGTACTTTCCGGGGTTCACGTCCGACTGCGAGAAAATCAGGAATCGAGACTTGTTCTCGCGCCCGCGCGTGATGGTGTTGATCGCATTGGGCAGCGTAGCGTCCACCTGGCGCTGCAGCTTGGCCATGTCGTCGATGGTCCATGCGACTCCGGGCTTGTCGGCATCGTAGCGCACGCCTTCCAGCTGGCCGGTGGGATTGTCGATGATGAGGCCGCCCTCCAGGTCCACCAGCGGGTGCTCGAAAACCACGTCACCCAGCTTCTTCGTCTCCGGGTCGTATCGGAACACCGCGGCGCGGTCCCGCCCCACGTTGGAGGTGACGAGCAGCGTCTTGTTGTCGGCGTCGAAGGCGAGGGGACGGATGAAGTCGACGCTGGAGAGCATCGTGTCCCACTCCATCATGTTTCTCCACGGGCTCTTCTCGTCGGACCGATACCAGAAAATCGTCTTCGGCACGCCCTGGTCGACGGACAGCGCCACCCGCGGGACGCCTTTCCAGTCCAGCAGCCAGCTACGGGTATCCGCGGGCGCATCGTCGCTGATGAGGCGGTAGCGGCCGGTGCGGGTGTTGAGCACGTACACATCCATCGCCTCACGGCGACGCTGCGCCATCATGGCGTAGATCTCGTCGCCCTCCTTGGCGCGGAGCGGAGTGAGCGCGGGCGGGCGGGACATCGCGGCGGGCATGGTGCCGTATACGAGGCGGCTCAGGTCGCGCTGGTCGCTGCCATCCGCGTCGATCGAGTAGCTGCCCAGGAATTCCGCGCGCCCCAGGGCGTCACGTCCATCGGCAACCCGGAAGAAGAGGCGCTTGGCGTTGACCCAGGAGAACTCGATCACGTCGGCGCTGGAGAACGACGTGATAGTGGTCCGGCTGCGCTTGGCGAGGTCCACGACCACCAGGTTGTCCCGTCCGTTGAGGGGCGTGAGCGCCGCAAGGAGCTTTCCATCCGGGGAAAGCGACATTGCGGCGTTTTCCTCCCGCTTGAGGAACGTCTCGACGGGGATCTCGGAAGCCTTCGTCTGCGCTGCGGCCGGGACGGCCAGGAGCAGGGCTGCGCCGGCCATCAAAACTCGAACGAAAGTGGGAAACATGGGCAGGATTCTTGGAAAGGGGGCGCGCATATACTAGCCGAACCGCGGTCGCCATAGAGGGTCCCCCATGTCGGAAGTCATCGGCGTCCTGCCGGCCGGCGCAGTGGCCGTTCCCGCCGGTTGAGCGACGCCGCGCTCGCCGACGCGATCCTGGTCGCGCACGCGGCCTTCGTGGCTTTCGTGGTGCTGGCGCTGCCGGCCACCTGGATCGGCGTGGCGCTGGACCGGCCGTTCGCCCGCAACCGCGGGTTCCGGGGCGCGCACCTGGCGGCAATCGCCTTCGTGGTCGGGCAAACCCTGCTGGGCTACGCCTGCCCCCTCACGATCTGGGAGGACGCGCTGCGAGGCACCGGAGGGCAGCAGGGCTTCATCGAGCGCTGGATCCATGCCTGGCTCTTCTGGCGCGCCCCGGCTTGGGTATTCGCCGCGATCTACGCCGCCTTCGGAGGACTGGTGGCGTGGACCTGGTGGCGCTTTCCGCCGCGCCGCCGCGCCTAGGATGCCGAGTCCAGCCCCAGCACCGTGTTCACCGCGGAAACGAGGCCCGAGATCTTGAAGGGCTTGGTGACGTAGCCGTCGGCGCCGAGTGCCAGGCCGCGGGCGATGTCGGTGACCTCGGAGCGCCCGGTCATCATCACCACCGGAAGGCGCGCGATCTTCGGGTTGGCGCGGATGCGCTCGAGGATCTGGAAGCCATCGGCATCGGGCAGCGTCACGTCGAGCAGCACGATGTCCGGGAGCGGCGTCGCGTTGAACTCGGTGTTGATCTCCTTGCGGTTGCGCGCGAACCGCGTGAGGAAACCCGCCTTGGTGAGGACTTCGCCCACCAGCTTGAGGAGCGAGGCATCGTCCTCGACCACGAAGACGCAGTGGCGCTCGCCGTTGCGCGGCGGCATGCGCTCGGCGGCACGGCGCGCCATCGCGACGTAGAACCCGGTCTTGGCGAGCTCGGGCCTGCCGGCGTTCGCTTCGGTGCGGGCCTTGGCCTGGGTCTCCGGCGTAGGCGGGGGAGCAGGCTTGGCGGGGGCGGTGAAATCGAGGTCGTCCGCCGGATCCGGCGTCTGCGTCATGGAGATTCTTCCTTGGCGGCCCCGCCCTTGCGGGCGCCGATGCGGCTTTCCTCGCCGCGGGCCAGTTTTGCGATGTTCGCATGGTGCCTTGCGACGAGCAGGATTGCCATCGCCACGACGGCGCCGAACGTGGGACCCATGCCGAATAGATGCCACGCGAGGGCGGGAGCGGCTAGGGCCGCCGCGATCGAGGCGAGGGACGAGTAGCGCGTGGCGACCGCCACGGCGAGCCACAGACCCAGCACCGGCACGCCCAGGCGCCAATCGAGGGCGATCAGCACGCCGGCGGCCGTGGCGACTCCCTTGCCGCCCTTGAAGCCAAGCCACACCGGAAAGAGATGGCCGAGGAATGCCGCGAGGCCGACGACGGCGACTTCGAGCTCGGGCAGGTCGAGGTGGCGTGCGACCAGCACCGCGAGCAGGCCCTTGGCGAAATCGCCCGCGAGGGTGAGTGCCGCGGCAACGCGATTTCCGGACCGAAGCACGTTGGTCGCGCCGATGTTGCCGGAACCATAGGTGCGCGGGTCCGGCAGCGCCATGAAGCGGCTCACGACGACGGCGAAGGGAATGGAGCCGGCCAGGTATCCGGCGAGGGCGCAGAGGGCCGCGGTCATGGCCATACTTTACACTACGCGCCCATGGATACGATCTTCATCCGCGAGTTCCGCGTCGACGCCTGGGTTGGAATCTACGAGTGGGAGAAGCAGCGCCCGCAAACCCTCGAGCTCGAGATCGAGATCGGAATTCCGGGCAACGATGCGGGCCGCACCGACAATATTCGCGACACCGTCCACTACGGCGAAGTGGTCGAGCGCATCGTGGCCGACCTCGCGGAGCGGCGCTTCAAGCTTCTGGAGACCCTGGGCGAGCACGTCTGCGGCGTCATCACCGGCGATTTCCGCGCGCCATGGGTGCGGCTTTCGGTCGCGAAGCTCGGCCACATCCGAAACGTGCGCAAGGTGGGCGTGACCCTCGAGCGTCGACGCGACGCGGTCGAGTAGGCGGCATGCTCAAGTGGCTGCTGGTGGTCGCCGTGGGGGTGGCGGTGATCGCGATTTTCACGCCATGGCTGCACCGGCGCGGGCTCGGGCATTTGCCTGGCGACATCACCTTGCGCTGGCGTGGCCGCACGCTCTACCTGCCGATCACCACCACGGTGCTGCTCTCGCTGGCGCTCACGCTCTTCGCCCGCCTCTTCTAGCCGACCATTCCCCCGGGGGCGGCGGCAGCGGAGCGCCCGGTGGTGAAGATGGCGCGATAGGCGGCGTAGTTCGAGGCGATGAGCAGCGGCATCCAGACGAGCATCCCGAGCCCGATCGGGATCATCGCGAGCACCAGCAGCACGATCATCGCGAGGCCGTAGAGGGTGAAGGCGATGAAGCTGCCGAAGCAGCCGAAGAAGCTCGCCTTCATCGCCTCCGCCACGCCCATGCCGTTCAGGGCGATGAGCGACGGAGCGAACCACGTGGCGGCTACGAGCGGCAGCGTGAGCGCGATGCAGACCAGCACGCCGAGGATCATCGGAAGAGGGGACTCGCCTGCGGCCGCAGCCATCTTTTCCGCGTCTCCTCCCATGAACGCCTCGAGGGCGGTGAACCCGAAGGCGAGTCCGAACAGCAGGAGCAGCACCCCGCTCGCCACGATGAACGCGACGCCCACCGTGAGAAGGCGCACGAAGTGCAGGCGGAAGCCGGCGAACAGGTGTTCCAGCTCGAAGTCCCCGCCCGTCTCGAGGTTGCGGCAGGCCACGGTGAAGCCCGCGACGATCACGGGGTTGAGCACCTGGAAGGCCACGGTCCCCAGGCCCTGGAGGAGGTTCATCGCGACCATCAAGATGAAGAGCATCACCACCGCGATCACCCACATCAGCTTGGCCCTGGTGAAAAGCCTCCAGCCTTCGCCGATCCACGCGATCCCCGCGCCCGCGGGAAGGTGACGCCCGGGAACCACGAGGTCGAGGCCGTAGTCCGGCGCGACGGTTTCGGTAGGGGTCATGGGGATGCCTGTCGGGAGCGTGCTTCCTTTTACTCCTCGATCGCCACCTCAACAAGCGTGGGTGCGAGCACCCGCACGAGCTCCGCGGGATCCATGCCGAGGAGGTAGCCGCGGCGCCCGCCATTGATATAGATGCGCTCGAGGGCCAGCACCGAGCGCTCGAGGAAGATCGGCATCGCTTTCCTCGTGCCGAAGGGCGAGGTGCCGCCGATGAGATAGCCGGAGTGGCGCGTCGCCACCTCCGGCTTGCAGGGAGCGATGCGCTTCATCCCCGCGGCCCGCGCCAGCTCCTTGGTGGAGACCTTGCGGTCGCCGTGCATCAGCACCACCAGCGGCTCGGCGCGCTCGTTCTCCATCACCAGGGTCTTCACCACCTGGTGCTCGGGCACGCCGAGGGCGCTCGATGAGACCGAAGTCCCGCCATGCTCGACATACTCGAATTCGTGCTCGGTGTAGTCGACTCCGGCGCCCTTCAGGAATTGCGTGGCGGGCGTGCCGCCGGACTTGCCAGTCATCTCAATGCTCCAGCCAGGTACGCCCGAGCAGCACCGCGCCCGAGACGATCAGCAGCGCGCCCACCACGCGGCGCATCTGCGCCTGGGTGAGGCCGAGGTGGATCTTCATGCCGGTGCGCAATCCGATCCAGACAAATGGAGCAAGTGCGACGGCGCTCGCGAGGAGGGCCGCGTGGAGCACGAGGCCCCCGATCGCGTAGACGATGGTGCGAACCAGGGCGGAGATCGAGATCATCCGCGCCACCGTCGAGCGCAGCGCCGTCTTGTCGTCGAGGCGCCCCGCGAAGTAGGTGGCGTAGATCGGCCCGCCGGCGCCGAAGACCGCGGCCACCGCCCCGCCCACGAGGCCGGCGGGGATCGCCCAGATCGCCGCGATGCGCCTGGGCGCTCCGGCGCTGGCGACGCCATGCAGGCCCATGGCGAGCGCGAAGAGCGCGAGCGCGTACTTGAGCAGAGCTTGCGGCGCGTGCACCAGCAGCGTCGCGCCCAGCACGATGCCGAGCGCCAGCCACGGCAGCACGCGCTTCAACTCCGGCATGTCGACGTGCTGGTTGGAGCGGCCGGCGAAGGCGGCGGCGAACAGGTCGAGCAGCACCATCAGCGGCACGATGAACGTGAGCGGCAGGAAGTGCGCGAGCAGCGGCACCGCGATGGCGGTGGAGCCGAACCCGCTCACGCCGAAGATGGTGTACGCGAAGGCGATCACGAGCGGCGTCACGATCAGCACCACGGGATCCAGGCCGGCGAGAAGCTCGGGCAAACCTAGCCCCCGAGCGCGGCGTCGCGCCCGCTCGCCGCCAGGTGCAGGCGCCGCGCGGTGGGGGGGATCAGCAGCTCCTGGAAGTAGATCGGGCTCGTGTTGCCGAGGAACGCCAGCACCTCGAGGCGCTGCAGGGAGGCCGCGCGCCCGACGCCGATGCGCGCCGCGACTTCCTCCCCCGCCTTCACCGTGGAGAGGAACTGCAGGATGCGCCCAATCGGCTCGCCGCACTCGCGCCAGATCAGGTCCTTGAAGTTGGCGCCGTCGAGGCCGCGCGTGGCGCCCGTGGCGAAACCGGGCAAGCGCTCGGGATCGAAGTAGAAGCGACTGAAGACGCGAAACTCCTGTGCGATGCCGATGGTGCGCTCGATGCAGAGGGTGCGGGCGCCGCGCAGGTGCGCGTTCCACGGGCCCGCGTGGCGGATCTCGTGGCGACGGATCACGTGCGGGAAGACCGGCAGGTAGCCGACGCCGGTGTCGTCGACGAAACGGCAGTGGAGCGGGCCGTGCATGCGGCCGGTTTCGGAGGCCGCGACGAAGGTGCCCTGCCCCTGGCGGCGCACGATCACGCCATCCTCCACCAGCAGGCGCAGCGCTCGCTGGATGGTCCCCAACGACAGCGGCAGCCCCGCCGCGAGTTCGGCCTCGTTCGGGATGCGGGTGCCGGCCGGCCAGCTGTCGGAGGTGACCGCGTTCACGATCGCGTCGCGCAGCGCCACGTACTTCGGCACCCCGGGGCGCGCGAAGCGCTCGAGGCGGGCGGCAAGGGCCGCCCCCGGGTCCATGCCGCCCGCTTGCCTGGCTTTCTGCATAACTATATAGTAATAGTGTTTTCCGAAACCTGCTGGAGCCCCGCATGGCAGCGCCCAACTTCCTCGTCATTATGTCCGATGAGCACAACCCCAAGGTGACCGGCTACGAGGGCCACCCGGTCATCTCGACCCCCAACCTCGACCGCCTGGCCGCGGGCGGCACGCGCTTCGACGCCTGCTACACCACGAGCCCGGTGTGCATCCCCGCGCGTGCCGGCTTTGCCTGCGGGAAATACATCCACCAGATGGGTTTCTGGGACAACGCCGACGCCTACGACGGCACGATCCCCTCGTGGCACCACGTGCTGCGCGAGCGCGGGCACCGCGTGGTCTCCATCGGCAAGCTCCACTTCCGGCTCCCCGGGGAGGACCACGGGTTCTCCGAGGAGCAGATCCCGATGCATATCATCGACGGCAAGGGCGACTTGATGGGCCTGGTGCGCGACGACATGCCGCGCCGGGGCGGGGCGAAAAAGATGGCGGCGATGGCGGGTCCGGGAGAGTCGGCCTACACGCTCTACGATCGCGACATCGCGGCACGCGCCCAGGTGTGGCTGCGCGAGCATGGGCGCCGCGACACCGGCAAGCCCTGGGTCCTGTTCGTCTCCTTCGTCGCACCCCACTTCCCCCTCACCGCCCCGCCCGAGCACTACTACCGCTACTTCAACCAGGAGCTCCCGCTGCCCAAGCTCTACGCGCGCGAGCATCGCACGCGCCACCCCTACCTCGACGACTACCGCAACTCCTTCTGCTACGACGACCACTTCGAGTCGCCGGAGGAGGTGAAGCGCGCGCTCGCCGGCTACTTCGGCCTCGTGAGCCAGCTCGACGAGCACATCGGCAAGATCATGGCGACCCTCGAGGACGCGGGGCTCGCGGGCGACACGCGCGTCATGTACACGAGCGACCACGGCGACAACCTCGGCTCGCGCGGGCTCTGGGGCAAGTCCACGATGTACGAGGAGATCGCGCGCGTGCCGTGCCTGCTGTCGGGCCCGGGAATCCCGGCGGGCGTTCGGATCGCCGCGCCGGTGAGCCATGTGGACGCCTTCCCCACGCTGGTGGAGTCCGTGGGAGTGCCGTTCGCGCCGCTACGCGATTCGCACCCCGGATATTGCCTGGTGGAAATAGCCAACGGCTCGCGGCCGGAGCGTACCGTGCTGTGCGAATACCACGGCATGGGCTCCACCACCGGGGCGTTCATGATCCGCGACGGCCGCTACAAATACGTCCACTACGTGAAGTACCCCCCGCAATTGTTCGACCTGGAGCGCGACCCGGAGGAGATGCACGACCTCGCCGGCGACCCGGCGCATCTGGCGGCGCTCGAGCAATGCCGACGCAAGCTCTACGCCCTGTGCGACCCCGTCGAGGTGGACGCCCGGGCCAAGGCGCGCCAGGCCCAGCTCCTCGCCGACAACGGCGGGCGTGAGGCGGTCCTCGCGCGCGGCGACCTGGGCTTCACGCCCGCTCCCGGCGTGGCCGCCGATTTCCAGTGATTCCCCGACTCTCCCAGGAGGTCTGCATGAAGAACGTTCGCTCCGCCGCCGCCATCCTCGCACTCGCCCTGGCACCGCTGGCTGCCTTCGCGCAGGCGTGGCCCGCGAAACCGCTGCGCATCGTCGTTGCCTACCCCGCGGGCGGCGGCGTCGATTTCGTCGCCCGCACCATCGCCCAGCGGCTCTCGGAAGCGCTGGGACAGCCCGTGGTGGTCGAGAACAAGGCGGGCGCCAGCGGCACGCTGGGCGCGGCGCTGGTGGCGACCAGCCCACCCGATGGCTACACGCTGCTGCTCGCCTCTCCCGCGGAAGTGGTGGTGGGTCCCATCGCCGGGCAGAAGGTGTCCTACGATCCCCAACGCGACCTCGCGCCGATCAGCCTCGTCGGCGAGACGCCGCTGGTGATCTTCGCGCACCCGTCGGTCGCCGCGCGCGACATCAAGGAGCTGGTGGCGCAGGCCAAGCGCGAGCCCGGCAAGCTCTCGTACGCCTCGCCGGGGCTCGGCAGCTCCATGCACTTCGCCGGCGAGTCCCTCAATGCGCTGGCGGGCATCGACATCCTCCACGTTCCGTACAAGGGTGCCGCGCCGGCCGTGACCGACGTCCTCGGCGGGCAAGTCCCGATCGGCATCGTCGGCATGCCGCCCACGGTGAACCATGCGAAGAGCGGCAAGCTGCGCATCCTCGCCGTCACCGGCGACAAGCGCTCCGAGGCGATGCCGGATGTGCCCGCCGCCTCCGAGGTTCCGGGACTCGCCGGCTATCGCTTCACCAACTGGATGGGGCTCTTCGCCCCGGGGCAGACGCCTCCGGCGGTGATCGAGCGCCTCGCCGCCGAGGTCGTGAAGCTCACCAAGGAGCCCGCGGTGCGCGAGAAATTGCTGTCCCAGGGGGTGGATCCCGCCGGGCTGAATCCCGCGGAGTTCACCGCCTTCATGCGCGCCGAGACCGAGCGCTACAGCAAGATCGGCAAGGCCCGCAACATCCGCGCCGAGTGACCGCGATGTCCTAGCCGCGCGGGTGGTGCTTGCGGTGCAGCGACTTCAGCCGCTCGCGCGCCACGTGTGTGTAGATCTGCGTGGTGGAGATGTCCGCGTGCCCCAGCAGCATCTGCACCACCCGCAGGTCGGCACCGTGGTTGATGAGGTGGGTGGCGAACGCGTGGCGCAGCGTGTGCGGCGATATCGCGCGCTGGATTCCGGCCGTCAGCGCATGGCGCTTCACCAGGGCCCAGAACGCCTGGCGGGACATGGGGGCCCCGCGCGAGGAGAGGAATAGCCCATCCGCCTTGCGCGTGCCCAGAAGCGCCGGCCGCGACTCGCGCTGGTAGCGCGCGATCCAGTCCACCGCCTCCTCGCCCAAGGGGGTAAGGCGCTCCTTCGCGCCCTTGCCGAGCACGCGGATGACACCCATGTCGAGGCTGGCCTGCACCGTCTTCAGTCCCACCAATTCGGAGACGCGAAGTCCGCTCGCGTACAACGTCTCGAGCATCGCGCGATCGCGCAGTCCCGGGGCCGTGGAAACGTCCGGCGCTCCGAGGAGCGCTTCCACCTCGGCCTCGGAAAGGCTCTTTGGCAGCGAGCGGGGAATGCGGGGCGAATCGAGGTCGGCGGCGGGATCGTCGGCGCGCAAGCCTTCGCGCAGGGCGAACTGGTAGAAGCGCTTCAGCGACGACACCAACCGGCTGGTGGTGCGCGGCTTGGCGTGCCGCGTCCCGACCTGCCACGCGAGGTGGCGCTGCAGGTCCGCGGAGGAAGCCTGCAGCAACCCGATTTCCGAGTGCTGATGCAACCAATTGGCTAGCTGCCCCACATCGCGGCGGTAGCTCACTAACGTATTGCGCGCCAGGCCGTCGTTCAACCACAGGCCATCGGCGAAGCGGTCGAGCAGCCGCGCCTCGGCCTCAGGCAGCGCCTTCATGCTCCAGCAGCCAACGCTTGATCGAGCGTTCGAAGCCCTCGCCCGCGGCACCCATGAAGCCCCCCAGGCCCTGCGCGGCGACGATGCGATGGCAGGGAACGACCAGGGGAATGGGATTCGCGCCGCAGGCGCCGCCCACCGCGCGCGCCGAGGAATCGAGCTCTCGCGCGACCTCGCCGTAGGTGCGGGTCGCACCGGCCGGAATGCGCTGCATCGCCTCCCAGACCGCCAGGCGGTGGCGGGTGCCCGCGAGGCGCAGCGGCAGGTCGAACTCGAAGCGCGGATCCTCGAGGTAGGAGAAGAGCTGCGCGCAGGCGAGGTGGGCGACGGTATTGCGCTTCGGCATCTTCGCCGGCACCGTGGGCGAGAGAAAGCGGATGCCGGTCACATGCGTGGCGCTCGCGGTGATGCCGAGCGTCGCGAAGGGCGTCCTTACGCACGCATCGAACGCCTCGACGCCCGGCTCAGGCACCGCCACCCTCTCCGGCCAGGGCGCGGATCTTCGCCATCAGGTCTGCTGGCACCTGCACGCCGTCGCGCGCGGCGCCCTCGCGCAGGGCCACGCGGCGCTCGCCGGGGAGGCGCACGCCGCCCTCCTCCATCATTGCCGCCACCAGCGTCTCGACACGCTCGAGGTAGATGTCGTTGCCCGCGAGCGCGCCCGGATCGATGGCGAGCACCGCCTGGCCGATGCGCGTGGGAGCGCCCGCCTCGGTAAAGAAGCTGTCGGATTCGAAGCCGAACGCGGCGCCCGAGAGCGCGCACACCAGGAGCTCCACGGTAAGCGCCAGCATCGCGCCCTTCACGCCCCCGGCGGGAAGCATGCTGCCATCGAGGGCCGCCTTGGCGTCGGTGGTGGGCTTGCCGTCGCGATCGAGGGCCCAGCCCTCGGGGATGGGCTTGCCGTCGCGGGCCGCCACCATGATCTTGCCGCGCGCGACGGCCGAGAGCGAGAGGTCCACGACGATGGGCGGGGCCGCGCGGCGCGGGAATGCCGCCGCGATCGGGTTGGTGCCGAAGAGCGCGCGCTTGCCGCCCCACGCCGGCATCGCCGCCGGGGAGTTGCCCATGGCGAGCCCCACAAGCCCGGCCCGCGCGATCGGCTCCACGTGGAAAGCGGCGGCGCCGAAATGGTTGCTGTTGGTGACCGCGACGAAGGCCACCCCGTACTCGCGGGCACGGCGCAGCGCCTCGGACGTGGCGAGCGCGCAGGCCTCGAACGCCAGGCCGCCACCGGCATCGACGAGGCAGGCGCCGCGGCTGTCGCGGGCGATGCGCGCAATCGCCGCGCCGTTGGCGCGTCCATTCTTCAGGTGCCCGCAGTACTGCGGGATGCGCGAGGCGCCGTGGGAGGAGAGGCCCTCGGACTCGGCGGCGGCAAGCGCGCGCGCTGTGGCTTCGGCCATCGAGGCCGTCGCGCCGGAGCGGGCCAGCGCCTTCGACATCAGGGATTGCAACTCGGGGATCGGGATCGTGGGATTCATGCGGCGAGGAGGGATTGTCCCGGTTGCACCCGGGTGAAGCGGACCGGTTTCCAGTCGAGGTGCAACGCGCCTTCGCGCCACCGGACCCGGGAGTAGGCGGAGGCGGCGAGCTCGCCCGTCTCCGGATGGTCTTCGCGGAAGTGGGCGCCGCGGGAATCGGTGCGCGCCTCGGCGGCGACACAGATCGCGGCACTCACCGCCACCAGGCTGGAGAGGTTGAGCCAGTCGTGCCAGGTGAGGTTGTAGCGCAGGTCCTGGGCGGGGACGCCGATCGCGCCGAGGCGCGCGTCGAGCTCCGCCAGGCGCCCTCGAGCACGCGCGAGCCCGGCGGCGTCGCGCAGGATCCCCACCTCGTCCCACATCACCGCGTAGAGCGCCTCGCGGATCGCCTCGAGGTCGCCCGCGGGCTTGCCCAGGGGCGCTCGAGCGCGCGCCTCCGCCGCCTCGATGGCACCCGGCTCGGGCTCGCGCCACTCGGCGCTGTCCTCGACCCAGGCTGCCATCGCGTCGCCGGCGATGGCGCCGAAGACGGTGGAGTTGGCCACACCGTTTCCACCGAGGCGGTTCGCGCCGTGCACGCCGCCGGTATCCTCGCCCGCGGCGAACAGGCCCTCCACGGCGGTGCGCCCATCGGCCTCGAACTCGACGCCACCCATCATGTAGTGCGCCGTGGGAACCACTTCGACCAGCCCGCCCGCGAGGTCGAAGCCGCAGTCACCGCAGCGCTCGACCATGCCCTTGAACTGCTTCGCCACGTTGGCGGGACCGAGGTGGCCCATCGAAAGGTACACGCCGCCATTCGGGGTCTGGTGCCCGGCGCGCATCTCGGCGTAGATGGCGCGCGAGACCACGTCCCGGGTGGCGCGCTCGCCGCGCTCGTCGTACTTCTGCATGAAGCGCTCGTTGCCGCCGTTGAGCAGGTAGCCGCCGGCGCCGCGCAGGCCCTCCTCCAGCACCGTGCCGGTCATGCGCGTTCCGGGTCCCGCGAGGAGCCCGGTGGGATGGAACTGCACCATCTCCATGTCGCGCAGCACGAGCCCCGCGCGCAGCGCCATGGCGAGGCCGTCGCAACTCTTGTCCCCGGAGGGGGTGTGGAACCGGTACATCGTGGGCCCGCCGCCGGTGGCGAGCAGCACCGCGCGCGCATGGACGAAGACGAAATCACCCACGCGCATGTCGATCATCACGACACCCGCGATGCCCCGGCCATCGGCGCTCTTCACCAGCTCGACCGCGCGGTGCTCCTCGAGCCGGTCCACGCCCGCGACCCAAACCTGCTCCGCGAGGCGGTTGATGATCTCGATGCCGGTCAAGTCGCCCTTGTGCACCGTGCGGTCGAAGGTCTGGCCGGCGAACGCCTTCTGGTGCACCGTGCCGTCCGGGTTGCGGTCGAAGAAGCAGCCGAGCTCGTTCTCCAGCTCGTGGATGCGCTCGATCGCCTTGGTGACGAGGGTCCAGGCGAGGTCCTGGTCGGGCAGCCACTTCCCGCCCTCGATCGTGTCCATGAAGTGGCGCTCGACGCTGTCGCCGGGCGCCAGCGCCACGTTGTAGCCGCCCTGGACCATGCGCGTGCAGCCGCATTTTCCCAGTAGCCCCTTCACCGCGATGGTGACGTCGAGGCCCGGCGCCGCGCGCTTGGCGTGCAACGCCGCGAAGAGTCCCGCCCCGCCCGAGCCGAGGATGAGGATGTCGGTGCGCACGCGCCTCATGCGGGCTTCAGCACGCGAACCCGCAGGACATGCATCACGACGGCGGTCACCGCCATCGCGAGGCCCACGGCGTCGAGCATCTCGTAGGGCACCACGATCATCACCCCGCCGATGATGAGCAGCGCCCGCTCGAAATAGTTGAGCTTGCGCACCAGGTGGCCCTGCAGGCCCGCGGCCAGCGCCGCGATGGCGGCGAAACCGAGGAACACCACCCACGAAACCTGCATCCAGGTGGCTCCCTTGGGGAGGTTGAGCAGCAGGCCCGTGCCCATCGGGTCCAGCACGAAGAGGAACGGCACCACGAAGGCCGGCATGGTGTATTTCCACGCTTGCAGGGTGGTGCGGTAGGGGTCGCCCCCGGTGATCGCCGCGGCGGCAAAGCAGGAGAGCGCCGTGGGCGGGGACACTTCCGAGAGCAGGGCGTAGTAGAAGATGAACATGTGGGCGGCGAAGTCGGGCACCCCGAGGGTGATGAGGGCGGGTGCGGCGATCACCGCGCAGATGATGTAGGAGGCCGTGACCGGCACCGCGAGCCCCACGATCCAGACGATGAGCGCGGTGTAGAGGGCGGTGAGGCCGAGGTTGCCCCCGGCATAGGCGATCACGATCGAGGAGAACTTGAGCCCGAGCCCCGTGAGCGTCACCACGCCCACGATGATCCCCGCGGAGGCGCAGGTGGCCGCCACGCCGATCACGCCCAGCGTGCCCGCCTCCATCGCCTGCACGAAGCGCCGCGGCGTCATCGCGGTCTCGCGGCGGAAAAAGCTCACGACGAAGGCGGTGACCGTGGCCCAGAAGACGCTCACCGTGGGCGAGAAGCCCCACAGCATGAAGATCACGATCGAGATGAGCGAGAAGAAGTGGTACCAGTAGCGCTTGGCGAGCGTCCAGGCGCTGTCGGCGGCCTCGTATGCGCCCTGCGACATGCCGTACTTGCGCGCGTCCAGCTCCACCATGAAGAAGAGCGACGCGTAGTAGAAGAGCGTCGGGATCACCGCCATCTTGATGACCTCGAGGTACGAGATCTTCAGGAATTCGGCGATGAGGAATGCCGCGGCCCCCAGCACCGGCGGCGAAAGGATGGCACCCAGCCCGCCGGCGGAGAGCAGGCCCCCGGCCGCGTTCTTCTCGTAGCCCGCGCGGGCGAGCATCGGGTAGGCGACGGTGCCGATGGTGACGGTGGTCGCGACCCCCGAGCCCGACGGCCCCCCCAGGAGGAACGAGGCGAGCACCACCGAGCGCCCGGCGCTGGAGGACTTGCCTCCGAGGAGCGCGAAGGAGAAGTCGAGGAAGAACTTGCCCGCGCCGGAGAACTGCAGGAAGGCGCCATAGATGGTGAAAAGGATGATCAGCGTCGCGGAAACGTCCACCGCCGTGCCGAAGATCCCCTCGAGCGTCATGT
Source organism: Burkholderiales bacterium (assembly GCA_031375445.1). GTDB lineage: Bacteria > Pseudomonadota > Gammaproteobacteria > Burkholderiales > Usitatibacteraceae > Usitatibacter. The sequence goes on from JANMHV010000278.1 coordinate 23,258, forward strand.
ACATGTGGCCCACGAGGCGGGACACGTCGTAGCCGCGGTGCGTCCACGGCGAGGGCAGCCACGGGCCCGCGAACGCGTAGGCGACGAAGAACCCGATGATCACCGGCATGATCCAGCCGGTGCTGCGCCGCACCGCCTCCACCACCAGCAGCATCAGCATCACCCCGAAGACCATGTCCCAGTTGGTGGGATTGATGTTGCGGTCGGTGAAGTCGTCGCCGCTCGCCACCATGTAGACGATCACGACGACGGAGGCGATCGCGAGCAGGACATCCCACCACTTCAAGTGGTGGCGGAAGCGCTTCGCGGTTGGGAACAGCATGAAGCAGAGGAACAGCACGATGCCGACGTGGATGCCGCGCAACCAGTCGGTGCGGATGATTCCGTAGGCGGCGTAGAGGTGGAATGCCGACGAGGCCACGGCCACCGCGGTGAGGAAAACGGCGAGCCAGCCGCGGTAGCGGTTGAGGCTGCCCTCCTCCTCCTCCATGTACTCCTCAAGCCGTGCGCGCTGCTCCTCGGAGAGCGCGGCCTGGGGCTGCGATTGCTGCTCGGGCATTGCCACTCCTCGCGCCCCTGTACCGGGGCTGGAGGGGCATTATTTCACGCGCGCGCGTGCAGGACCCACAAACGCGCGATATCGGCGGTGCCGTCGGTGCCCTTCACGTCGCGCAGCGTCTGGACGCCGCGCTGCTTCTGGCCGAACTGCAGCTGCGCCTCGCCGAGCCGCAACTTGGCATCGTCGGGACGCTTGAGCCCCCCCTTCTTGATGCCTTGCTCGATGAGCGGAAGACCCTTCTGCGGGTTGCCCTCGTAGACGAAATTGAGGCCCACCTTCACCAGGTCGTTGCCGTCCTTGGCGGCGAGCGCCTCGCGCTCGTCCTTGGCGCGGTTCTTCAACGACTCGTCGAGCTGGCGCTGCGCGAGGTCCTTCAGTCGCTGGTGGCGCTCGGCCTGGTCGCCCTTGCCCAGCATGCCCGTGGCGTAGCCCTTCTCGATGATCGCCTTGGCTTCGGCCGGCACGCCCGCCTGGAGGGCGAGCTGCGCCATTTCCATGTAGTCGTTGGTGCCGGTGAGGTTGTTGGTCGCCATGCGCAGGCGGTAGACGTTCACGCCGAGCCGGTCGGAGAAGCCGGGCTTCTTCTGCACTCGGGAGAGGAGGTCGGTCCAGTACTCCTTCTTCGGGTAGTGGATCACCAGCTTCTCGATGGTGTTCACGTAGCCACCGGTGTCCTTCTGGCGCAGGTAGCAGTTGGCGAGGATCTGCAGCTCTTCCTCGCTCGCCTTGCGGCTGCCATCGTCGGCGCCGGCGAGCATCTTGTTCACGTTGTTGCAGTCGTTGCCGAGGTAGTAGCTCTGCAGCAGGACGGTGCGCATCTGAGCGTCGGTGCCACCTTCCTTGAAGTAGCGCTGGGTCCAGCGCGCGGCCTCGGCATACTCCTTCTTGTTGTAGTGCGCGACGGCGATGGATTGCACCAGCGTCACGGCATCGCGGCCGGTGATCTTGCCGGAGGCGAGCAGCGCCTCGTTGGCCTTGATGGTCGCGTCGTTGTCCCCGGCGGAGGACGCCGCCGCGGCCTTCATCTGCGCGATGATCTGGTTCTCGTAGGGCGTGCGGTTGGGAACCGCCTCGGCCTTGGCGATCTCGGCCATCGCCTCGCGGCCCTTGCGCGCCTTCACCAGCGCCTGGGCCGCCTGCAGGGGCTTGCCCACCTCCGGACGCACCGAGTTGGCTTGCGCCACGGCATCCGCTCCGAAGCCGAGGGCGCCGGCGATCAAGAGGGCGCCGGCGGCGGCGCGCAGCGGGGCGAAGCGGATCATGGGCGGTTCTCCGGGAAAGCTAGTCGAGGAATTGCTCGGCGCCGACGAGGCCGATCTTGGTGATGCCGTTGCGCTGCGCGGTGGCCATGACGCCGGCCACGTGCTTGTACGTGACCAGCTTGTTGGGGCGCAGGTGGAACTCGGGCTGGGTAGCCATGCCGGCAGCACCCGTGAATCGCGCCTCGAGCGTGGGCCGGTCCGGAACCGTTTCGCCGTTCCAGAAAATAGTGCCGTCGAAGTCCACGTCGAGCTGGATCACTTCGGGCGGCGCGGTGGGCGGCGGGGGGGTGCCCACCGGCATGTTGAGCTTCACCGCGTGCGTCTGCATCGGGATGGTGATGATCAGCATGATGATCAGCACCAGCATCACGTCGATCAACGGCGTGGTGTTGATGTCGATCATCACTTCCGGATCGCCGCCGCTCCCGCTTCCAACGTTCATGCCCATGCTTTTTCCTTTGCCCGTCAGCCGCCGGCCGCGGTGCGCGGCGGGGGCTCGGTGATGAAGCCGATCTTCACGATCGAGGCGCGCTGGCAGGTGGCCACGACGCGCCCCACGGACTCGTAACGCGCCTCGCCATCGGCGCGTATGTGCACCTCGGGCTGGGGCACCATCACGGCGACCGTCTTCAACTTGTCGAATAGCGCCTTCGAATCGCGCATGTACTCGAGGTTCCAGAACACGTCGCCATCCTTGTTGACGGCAATCACGATGTTCTCGGGCTTGGTCTGCGTGGGAACGTTGCGCTCCTTCGGCAGCTCGAGCGGAACCTGCTGCACCACCACCGGGATGGTGATGAGGAAGATGATCAGCAGCACCAGCATCACGTCGACGAGCGGCGTGGTGTTGATCGCGGCGATCACCTCCTCTTCGGCTTCGGCGGAGACGTCCTGCCCGATGGTCATCGCCATGGGATTACCTCGCGGGGGCCGCCATGGCGTGCCTGGCGTTGCCGCTCATCAGCACCATGTGGAGGTCGGCGCTGAACGCGCGCAGTTGCTCGAGGGCGACCTTGTTCCGCCGCACCAGCCAGTTGTAGCCCAGCACCGCGGGAACCGCGACCGCGAGGCCGATGGCCGTCATGATCAGCGCCTCTCCCACGGGACCCGCCACCTTGTCGATGGAGGCCTGGCCGGCGATGCCGATGGCTGTAAGCGCGTGGTAGATGCCCCACACCGTGCCGAAGAGGCCGACGAACGGCGCCGTGGAGCCGACCGTGGCGAGGAACGCGAGGCCATCCTGAAGGCGCGAGGAAACCTGGTCCACCGCGCGCTGGATCGACATTGTCATCCAGGTGTTCAGGTCGATCTGCTCGAGCAGCTTCCCCTCGTGGTGGGAGGTGGCCTTGATGCCGCTGTCGGCGATGTACTGGAAGGGAGTGCCCACCTTGAGGGTGGTGAGGCCCTCCTGGACGCTGCCCGCCGACCAGAAGCTCTTCTGCACCGCGCGTGCCTGCTTGAACAGCTTGGCCTGCTCGTAGACCTTCACGATCATGATGTACCAGCTGCCCATCGACATGATGACCAGGATGATGAGCGTGCCCTTGGAGACGAAGTCGCCCTGCTTCCAGAGCGCCTCCAGTCCGTACGGGTTCTCGATCACTTCCTTGCCGGGCTCGCCCGCGCCGGGGGGCGGAGTGGGCGCGGTGGCCTTGGGGGCCGCGGGCGCCGCATCCGCCGGGGCGGGAGTGGCGGGTGCCGCGGGCTGCGCCTGGGCTTGCGCCATGAGGGGTGCCAGCAGCGTGGCGGCCGGTGCGAAGGCAATGGCCGCGGCCACGATCATCGCGGGCAGACGGGTGAAGGGCTTCATATTGTTGTCTCCAGGTTCCTGATAACGCTTGAGGGCAGGTAAAGGTAAACCGATCAATCGGTGAGCTTGAACTCGATCTCGTACTCCCCGATGAATCCCACCGGCTCGGGGTTGAACTTCCATTGCGACAGCGCGCGGATCACCTCGCGGTCGAAGATGCGCGGCGGCGAGGCGGAGATGATGCGAACCTCGGTGACAGTTCCCGTGGGGGCGACCACCACATGGGCCACCACGCGGCCGGTGGCGATGCCCTGTTGGATCGCCTGGCGCGGGTAGGTCGGGTTCACGCGGTAGCTCGCCTTGTATTCCCGACGCACGACGGGCTGCGGCGGCGCCGGCGGCGCCGGCGGCGCGATGACGGGCGGGGGGCCCGGCGGAGGCGGCGTCGTGGTCACCGCGGTGATCGTCTGCTGCACGACCTGCGGCGTCTGGATGTTGATCTCCGGCGGCGGGATGAACGGCGGCGGCGGCGCGGCGAGCTTCGGCGGCGGCGGCGGCGGCGGAACATCCGGCGGCGGCTTCTTGATCTCCTCGATGATCTTGGTCTCGAGGGGCGCCTTGATCACCTCCACGACCTTGCGCGCAAGGCCCGTCACGAGCGCGTACGCGATCGCGATGTGGAGGATCACCACGACGATGAAACCCGTGAGCTTGTTGCCCGGGTTGCGCTGGACCTGCGCGTAATCCACTGAGAGACCTCCTGGGTTTCCTGGGCGGCCCTGGACGGCCTGGCCCTGCGTCACGCCCCCTTGTGGGGGACGTACCGAAAAAACGAACCGGAATCGCGGGCACGGTGCCCGGCCGGTTTCGGAAAACGCGCGAGTTTACCCTATTTCGGAAACGGCCGTCATCGCGCGGTAACAAAACCTCCACATCCGCGAAAAGCCGCTATTTGACACCCAACTTCGCCAATGTGTTCGCGCGGCGCGCGCGGGCGGCCGTATCCACCGCCGCGTAGAGGCTGCCGCCATGGGTATCCATGGCCACGAGCAGGGGGCCGAAGCCCCGGATGGCGAATTTCCAGAGGGATTCCGGGTTGAGGTCGTCCAGGTCGACATCCTCGATCGCATCGATCCAGGTGGTTTCGAGCGCCGCCGTGCCCCCGATGATGGCGAGGTAAGCGCCACCCAACCGGGCGAACGCGTCCAGCGAACCGGGCCCGAGCCCGCCCTTGCCGACGATGAGGCGCGCTCCCAGCTGCTCGAGGAGGGGGACGGTAAAGCGCTCCATCCGGGCCGACGTGGTGGTGCCGACGCAGACCGGCTCGTACCCGGTGGGATTGCGCGGCGAGGGGTCGACCTTGCGCACGTTGGGCGCGGTGTGGATCGCCGCGTGGCCCCGCAGGTCGAGGCGCGTCGCGCGCCCGCGGTCGAAGAGCGCAATCTGGGTCGCGTCGCGGATGCCGAAGAGCGTCCCCTCGAGGGTGACCGTGTCGTTGACCCGCAGCGCCCGCACCGCGGCCTCGCTGGTGGGCATCTTGAGCACGTGGTGTGCCATGTCAGAACCCGTACTTCACGCCGGCCGCGCTGATCACGGCGGAAGCGCGCCTGGCAGAGTGGCACTGCATGTTCACGGCCACGGGGTTCATGGTGATGTGGGTGGCCGCGATCTCCACGTGCACGGCGAACGCGGTGGAGTCGCCCCCCAGGCCCTGGGGCCCCACGCCCAGGCCATTCACCGCCTCGGTGAGCGCCGCCTCGAGCCGGGCGCCCTCGGGATCGGGGCACGAGGTTCCCAGTGGCCGGGTGGCGGCCTTCTTGGCAAGGGCGACGCAAAGGTCGGAGGTGCCGCCGATGCCCACGCCCACGATGGTGGGCGGGCAGGTCTTGCCGCCGGCATCGAGCACGCAGTCCACGACGAAGGTCTTGATGGCATCCACGCCCTCGGCCGGGATGGCCATGCGCAGCCACGAGTTGTTCTCGGAGCCGCTGCCCTTGGGGATCATCTCCACGGTGAGCTTGCCCGGCTCGTCGCTGAAATCGATGTGGATCGGGGGCACGCCCGGTCCGCACGAGGTGTGCTCGTTCACGCGCGTGATCGGGTGGACCACCGAGGAGCGCAGCGGATGTTCTCGCGTGGCGCGCTCGCAGCCCCTGCGGATGGCGCGCTTCAGCGCCGCGCCGTCCACCTCGAGGCCGCTGCCGAGGGTCACGTTGTAGATGGGGATGCCGGTGTCCTGGCAAAGCAGGTTCTCGGTGTCCTCGGCCACGCGGATGTTGGTGACCATGGTCGCCAGCACCTGCTTCGCGGTGGCGTCGGTCTCGGTGGCGGTGAGGCGGTCGAGCCCCGCCTTCACGTCGGGCGGCAGGATCTTGAGCGCACGCACGTAGAGCTCGCGCGCGACGTCCTCCACCTGCTCGAGGTCAATTCGCAACGAGGCCCCGCTCCTTGATGACCTTCGCCCAGCGCGCGCTCTCGTCGCGGATGGCGTTGGTGAACTCGGCCGGCGAATTGGCCACGGGGGCCATTCCCTGCTTGGCGAGCTGGCCGCGGAAATCCTCCGACAGCAGGATGCGGGCACTGTCCTTCTGCACGCGGTCGATCACTTCTCGCGGCGTGCCGGCGGGCGCCATCAGGCCGAACCAGCCGGCGTTCTCGAAGCCGGGAATCACCTCGGAGGCCGCGGGGACGTCGGGGAGCTGCGGGCTGCGCTCGCGGCTGGTGACAGCCAGCGCGCGCAGCTTGCCCGACTGGATGTTGCCGATGGCCGCACCCAGGTTGGGGGTGGCCATCTGGATCTGGCCGCCCAGGAGGTCGGTAATCGCCGCCGACTCTCCCTTATAGGGCACGTGCGTGAGGTCCACGCCAGCGGAGTACGCGAAGTTCTCCGCGGCGAGGTGGGTCTGGGTGCCGATGCCGGCGCTGCCGAAGTTGACCGCCTTGGGATTCGCCTTGGCGTAGGCGATGAACTCCTTCAAGTCGCGCGCAGGGTTGGCCGCGGCCACTGCGATCACCTGCGGGCCGCTCGCGACGTTGGTGATTCCGACCAGGTCCTTCGCGGCATCGAACGGCATCGCCTTGTACATGTGCGGGTTGGCGGTGACGATGGAGCCGGAGGTCATGAGGAGCGTGTAACCGTCGGCGGGTGACTTGGCGACCACGTCCGCGCCGATGTTGCCCCCGGCGCCGGCGCGATTCTCCACCACCACCGTCTGGCCCCAGGTGTCGCCCAGCTTCTGGGCCAGCAGGCGCGCCACGACATCGGTGGCGCCACCGGCCGCGAACGGCACCACGATCTTGACCGGCTTGGCCGGCCAGGCCTGGGCCGCGGCGAGGCCGGGCAGGAGCCCTAGCAGCAGCGCGGCGGCGAGTTTCGGGAGCGAACGCTTCATCAGGGGATCCTCGGGTTCTGTTTTTGACAGCGGATGATTCGGTTCAGCGCGCCAGGGCGAAAGCGAGCCCGGCGACGAGGGCGAAGCCGGCGGCGAGCGTAGCAAGGGTCTTCTGCCAATTGCGCCACGGCAGGAATTCCAGGGCCAGCAGTCGCAATCCTCCCGCCAGGTGCGCCGCCAGCAAGATGACGAGCAACCACTCGGCAACGATGACCGCCGGCTGGTGGCTCCAGGAGAGCACGGTTTCCAGCCGCGCCTCCCCCTGGAGAGCGTTTCCAAGCACCCAGAAGTGGGCCGGAAGGAAAACCGCGAGCGCGACACCCGAGATCCGGTGAACCAGGAATGCCCACCACGCCAGGTGCCCGCGGCGAGTCGTCATGCGCCCACCACGGCGAACACCGCCCTCAGGCCCAGGATCGTGAGGGCCACCCCCGCCACGGTCATCCCGAGCTCAAGCAGGTCGCCCTCGATCCCGAGCCACTCGTGCGCGATCGTACGCAGGCCGATGGCGCCGTGGACGGCGGCGGCGAGCACGAAGGTGGCATAGAAGGCGCCCCAGCCGTAGCTGCCCCGGGTGCGCCCGAGGATCTCGCCTGCGGAAAGCCCGCCGCGCACGGCATAGATGATGGTGACGAGGTGAACGGCCACGCACACCGCAAGCACCGCGGCCGTGAGCCGCTGGGCCGCCCAGAGGCGGGCTGCGTGACGCGCGCTCACGCGCCATCCTCCGCGAGCAGGGCGAGCTTGAACGTCGCGCGCTTGAGTCCGGCGATCGAGCGCGTAGGCGAAAGCTGCTTCGGGCAATGCACGGTGCAGCTCATCATGGTGTGGCAGGAGTGGCAGCCCGCGTCTCCCGCCACGGCAGCGAGCCTCTCGGCCTGGCCCACGTCGCGCGCGTCGTTCACCAGGGTCCAGGCGCGGTTCAACGCGGCGGGACCGAGGTAGTCGCGGTTCCACTTGACCACGTCGCAGGCGGAATAGCAGACGCCGCAGCCGATGCACTCGATGCCGGCATCGGCCTCGCGGCGCGCGACCGAGGTCGGCTCCACGCGTGCGAACGGCTCCCCACGGGTGGCACCGCCCTTGAACTGCCCGCGCGCCGCGGCCCACTTGTCGAAGAACTCACGCATGTCGGCGACGAGGTCCTTCACGATCGGGAAGTTGCCGAGCGGGCCGATCTCCAGGCGCCCGTCGGCCGCCACCTTGTCCACGTGGGTGCGGCAGGTCCAGCGCGGGGCGCCGTTCACCGTCATGGCGCAGGAGCCGCACATGCCGACACGGCAAGCGAAGCGATAGGACAGCGTCGTATCGAGATGGCGCTGGATGTGGGTGACCACGTCCAGCACCGTCTGGCTCGCGCGCCGCGCGACGCGGAAGGTCTCGAACCGACCGTCCGCGCCGCCCCTCCAGACCCGGACCTCGAGGTCGCTCACGCCGACTCGTACAGCCTCGTCAGCACGAACTCGCGGTGCCCCAGCGCCTCGGCGGCGGTGAGCCGGCCGTTGGCGGTGCGGAACATGCAGTCGAGGAGCGCGTCTCCCGCCTGGTCGGGCGTCATTTCCTTCCTCAACAGGCCCGACACGTCCACGTCCATGTGCTCGCCCATCAGCTTCACCGTGCGCGGATTGGCGCAGAGCTTGATGACCGGAAGGATCGGGTTGCCGATCACGTTGCCCTGGCCGGTGGGGAAGAGGTGGACGGTGTAGCCGGCAGCACCGCACAGCGTCACCATCTCCGCCGCCGCCGAGGACGAGTCGATGAACCACAATCCTGGGCCGGTGGGGACCTCGTGCTTGTCGAGCACCCCGTCGATCAGGCACTTGCGCCCGATCTTCTGGATGTTGCCCAGCGCCTTCTCCTCGATCGTCGTGAGGCCGCCGGCGATGTTGCCCTTGGTGGGTTGCGAATCACGCAGGTCGCTCGTCTTGTGCGCCTCGACGATGGCCTGGTAGCGGTCGAACATGAATTGGAACTTCTTGCGCACCTCATCCGTGCGGCAGCGCGCCGCCACCAGGTGCTCGCCGCCGGTGAGCTCGGTGGTCTCGCCGAAGGCGAGCGTCACCTTGTGGTCATAGAGCTTGTCGAACGCGTTGCCGACGGTGGGGTTGGCGCCGCACCCGGACGTGGTGTCGGACTCGCCGCACTTGGTGGAGACCCACAGGTCCGAGAGCGGGCGCTCCTCGCGGCGCAGCTCGCTCGCCCACTGCACGAACTCCTTGGCCTTCTTCGAGGCCCGCATGATCGTGTCGTGGTCGCCGTGGCCCTCGATGCCGAAGTACGCGACGGGCTTGCCGGTGGCGGCGATGGCGTCGCCCACCTTCTTGGCCCAGCCGTCCTCGATGCAGATCACCACCACGGCGGCCACGTTGGGGTTGCTGCCGGTTCCGATCAGGGTGTGGAAGTGGAGGTCGAGGTCCGCGCCGAACTGCAGGCGGCCGTACGGATGCGGGATCGCGAGCGTGCCCTTGATGTTGTTGGCCACGGCTTCGGCCGCGGCATTGGAGAGGTCGTCCACGGGAAGGATGATCACGTGGTTGCGCACGCCCACGCGGCCGTTTTCGCGCTTGTAGCCCCAGAAGGTCGATTTGGTCAGGTCCATGGTTCTCTTTCCGTTACCAGCGCTTGGTGCGCAGGTTCTGCACGTGCGTGTGCTCGCCGACCTGGATCGGCGCGATGGTCTTGCCGATGTCCACCCCGTACTTGATCACCGTGGCGCCGCTGTCGAGCGCACGGATGGCGAGCTTGTGCCCGATCGGGATGTCGGATTTCGACGTGATCTCGAGCGTCTTGTCCTGGTCCATGACCCAGCCGGCGAGCTTCTGCCCGGCCTTCACGCCCTCCACCACCACGACGCCGACCGAGTCGTTCTCGTCGTGGACCACGAAATGAATCATCTGTATCTCCCGGAAATTGGCTCCCCGTCGACACGGGGATGACTGCGCAACTGGATCCCCGCCCGCGAGGGGACGACCTGCCTGAAAGCCGATTCTGCGAATCGGCGAGCGGCAGGTCAACTAGATGAGTTGCATGATAGCCTCGATGCCGTGAGCACACTCTACGCGCAGGTCAGGGCGCGGCTGATCGAGGGCATCTCGGCCGGCGAGTGGCGCCCGGGCGAAGCGATTCCGTCCGAGTCGGCGCTGGCGGCGGCGTTCGGCGTGGCGATCGGCACCATCCGCAAGGCCGTGGACAGCCTGGTGGCCGAGCAGGTCCTCAAGCGCCACCAGGGCAAGGGCACGTTCGTCACCGCCCACGACGGCAGCCGGCTCATGTTCCACTTCTTCCACATCGTGGGCCGTGACGGCCGGCGAGCCTATCCGGAAGTGCGGACACTCGAGTTCCGCCGCGACCGCGCCGACGCCGAATCCGCCCGCGCGCTCGCGATCGCCCCCCACGAGAAGGTGGTCCGCATCCGCAACCTGCTCTCGCTCGAGCAGGTGCCCGCCCTGGTGGACGACATCACGCTGCCGGCAGACCTCTACCCCGGCCTCACCGAGAAGATCTTCCTCGCGCGGGACAACACCATCTATCACCTCTACCAGAGCCGCTATGGGATCAACGTGCTGCGCACCGACGAGCGCCTGCGTGCGGTGGCGATCGACGGCACGCTGGCGCCGTTGCTCGGAATGGCTCCCGGCGCCCCGGCGCTCGAGATCCGGCGCCGCGCGCTCACCTTCCGCGACCGGCCGGTGGAGCTCCGTGTTTCATGGGTCAACACCGCGAGCCACGATTACCACAACACTTTCGGCAAGGGACTGCCGCCGTAGCGGTAACGGCGCGGCGCAATCCCGCAGGATTGCGTCTCGAATGGGGCGCCGGCCTACGCCGGGGTAGGACAGCCGGATGCAACTTGGGGGCCGTCGCGGGGTCTTTTCCGTGGGAACTCCTGGAAGGACAAAATTCATGAAACTGGGCGATCAAAGGGCGAGCGGCAACGTAGAGGACCGGCGTGGAATGGGCGTCGGCACCGCGGGCGGTCTCGGCATCGGTGGCGTGATCATCGCCCTGGTGGCGATGTTCTTCGGGGTCGACCCTTCGGTCGTCCTGGACGCCGCCAACCAGGCGGCGCCGCAACGCCAGGCCGCACCGGCCAGGCCGCAGGACCCCAACGCCCCGCCCGATGCGGGCAAGGTGTTCGTCTCCAAGATCCTGGGCAGCACCGAGGATGTCTGGACGCAGCAGTTCAAGGCCTCGAAGTCGCAATACCGCGAGCCCAAGCTGGTGCTCTTCTCCGGCGCGGTGCAGTCCGCATGCGGAATGGGGCAGGCGGCCATGGGACCGTTCTATTGTCCCGGCGATGAGCGGCTGTACATCGACCTCGAGTTCCTCGCGACGCTGCAGCGCAAGCTTCGCGCCGAAGGTGATTTCGCGGCGGCATACGTGATCGCCCACGAAGTCGGGCACCACGTGCAGAAGCTCACCGGCGCGATGGACCAGCGCCGCGGCGCCAGCGGCGGCGGCAATGCCGCATCGGTCAAGATCGAGCTCCAGGCCGACTGCTACGCGGGCGTCTGGGGGTTCCACGCGGGGCAGAAGAACATGCTCGAGCAGGGCGACATCGAGGAAGCGATCAACGCGGCGGGCGCCGTGGGCGACGACCGTATCCAGGGGCGCAGCGGCATGGTCCGCCCCGAGTCCTTCACGCACGGTTCCAGTGCCCAGCGCGCCCAGGCGTTCAAGCGCGGCCTGCAGCGCGGCGATCCGGCGGACTGCGATACCGGCAGCAACTTCTAGCCGCGCGGATCCACGAAAAAAAGGCGCCCCTGCGGGCGCCTTTCCACTTCGAGGGCCGGGAAGATTACTTCTTCTTTCCCGCGAGCTTCTTGGCGTTCTCCGCGCGCTTGGCCTTCTTCTCGGCGCGGACCGCCGCGGCGGCGGCCTCGGCTTCCGGATCCACCGGGGCGGCGATTTCTTCCTCTACCGGCGCCAGGGCCATCGCATCGCGCTCGGCCTGGCTCAGCAACTTCTCGCGGATGCGCGCCGCCTTGCCGGTGAGGCCACGCAGGTAATAGAGCTTGGCGCGGCGCACGTCTCCCCTGCGCTTCACCTCGATCGAGGCGACCGAGGGCGAGTAGGTCTGGAACGTGCGCTCGACGCCTTCGCCGCTCGAGATCTTGCGCACGATGAAGTTGGAGTTGAGTCCCCGGTTGCGCTTGGCGATGACCACGCCTTCGTAGGCCTGCTCGCGCTTCTTGTCGCCTTCGACGACTTGCACTTTCACGATCACGGTGTCGCCGGGGGCGAACACGGGGATCTTGCGGTTCAACCGCTTGATTTCTTCCTGCTCGAGCTTCGCGATGAGATTCATCTTGCGTCCTTTAGGTTCCGGCCTTCCGGCCTTTCACGTAGAGCCGCACGGGGCGGGTGCATGAGGTTTGTTTTGGGAAGCGGGCCACACCGGCTGCGGTGACCGTGCCCTCCCTATTGCTGGCATTGTGCCTGTTGTTCCCTTCGATACTCGTCCAGCAGCTGCCGATCCTCCCGCGAGAGCTTGCCCTCGTCGACCAGGTCCGGCCGCCGATCCCACGTGCGCCCCAGCGACTGCTTGCGGCGCCACCGCGCGATCGCCGCGTGGTTTCCCGACAGCAAGACGTCGGGGACCCGCGAATCCTTCCACACCTCCGGCCGCGTGTAGTGCGGCCAGTCCAGCAATCCATCCGAGAACGAATCCTGCTCCGCGCTCTCGGCGGTATTGAGGCTGCCCGGAAGGCGCCTCACCAGGCAATCCACCAGCACCATCGCGGGCAGCTCGCCGCCGGAGGTGACGTAGTCGCCGATCGAGACCTCGCGATCGATGCACTCGCGGACCAGCCGCTCGTCCACGCCCTCGTAGCGTCCCGCCACCAGCACCAGCCCGGCCTCGCCACCCAGCTCGAGCACCAACTTCTCGCCGAGGCGCTGTCCCTGGGGGGACATCAGCACCACCACGGGCCGGGCGACTCCCGCCTCGCGCTGCCGCGCCTTCGCCGCGCCGATCGCGGCCTCCAGCGGGTCCGGCAACATCACCATCCCGGGACCGCCGCCATAGGGCCGGTCGTCGACCCTGCGGTAGTTGTCCACCGTGAAATCCCTCGGATCCCACGTCCTCAATTCGTAGCGGCGCTCGTCGAGTGCGCGCCGCGTGATGCCGTGGTCCACGAGCGCGTCGAACATCTCCGGAAACAGCGTCACGACGTCGAAGTGCTTCACGTGTCGTAATCCGCCTTCCAGTCCACCGTGATGCGTCCCGACTCGCGGTCCACCGACTTCACGAACGCGTCGATGAAGGGAATCAGCCGCTCTCGCGTGCCGGCCACCACCATCACCGCGGTCTCGCCGGTGGCGAAGAACGACTCCACGCGTCCCAGCGCCTCGCCGCCTTCCTCGACCACTTCCAGCCCCACCAGGTCCACCTGGTAGTGCGTCCCTTCCTCCGCCTCCCCCAGGAGCTCGCGGGAGATGGCGACATCGCTGCCGCGCAGCGCGTCGGCGGCCCCGCGGTCCGCGCAGCCGGCGAGCTTCGCCACCGGCCCCTTGGAGTGCACCGCGAAATCCTCCAGCGCCACCTCGCGCCAGCCCGCGCGGGACTCGACCCACCAGCGGGTGAATTCCCCGAGGCTCGCGGGATCCTGCGTGTGCGGCTTCACCTTGACCCACCCCTGGATGCCGAAGGCGCCGACGATGCGGCCCATCACGACACGCTGGAGGGCGCCCGCCTCGGCGGGCACGGGTGAAACGTTACTTGGCGGGAGCGGCCGGCTGGCCGGCGACCTGGGCTTTGCCACGCTTGACGAGCTTCTTCACCGCGTCCGAGGGCTGGGCGCCCTGGCCGACCCAATACGCCACGCGGTCGAGGGCAATGCGGAAATTCTGGTCGCTGCCGGAAGCCTTGGGGTTGTAGAAACCCAGCTTCTCGAGGAACCGGCCATCGCGCGGCATGCGCGAGTCGGCGACGACGACATTGTAGAAGGGGCGGTTCTTGGCACCACCTCGCGCCATTCTGATGACGACCATGGGTAAGTCTCCTTCCCGTTGCGAACGGGTAACGTTGAATTCGGGTTTACGACTTGCGACTGCGGAAAGCCGAAGATTATACCGTGAAAACAGTACGCTAGCCAACCCCCGCGTTCAGAAGCGGAATTGGCCGTTCTTGTTGATCACGGCCAGTTCGACATAGCTCGAGCCATGGCGGGCGTCGGGCCCGAACTTCACCACGTAGCCGCCGGCGTCGTACTGGCCGATGCCGACCAGCGCCTTGTAGAGGCTCTCGCGAGTGGGGTCGCGCCCGGAGCGCTTCAGGCCCTCCACCAGCACCTTGGCGGCGATGCAGGCCTCGAGGTTGGTGTAGTTGAGCTCCGCCACCCCGGCCTTCTTGATCGCGTCGTTGCACTCCTTGATGACCGGCACCAGCATCTTGCTGGGCGGCGGCACCACGCCCGCCACCGAGACGCCCGCCGCGTCCCCGCCCGCCGCCTTGGCGAGCTGGCTGGGGCCCACGAACGAAAGCGACGTCATGTTGTAGGGCCGCTTGGCCTCCTTCAGGCCCTTCAGCAGCTGCGCGGTGTTGCCGTAGAGGGTGGTGGCGACGATCACCTGGGGATCGCTCTTGATCACGGCCTCGATCTGCGCCGCCTCCACCGCGGAGTTGCGCTTGAGCTTCACGCTCACGGCCTGCTTGCCCGCGCCTTTCATCAGGCGCTCCACGGTGGCGAAGTTCTGGTTGCCGATCTCGTCGTCGTAGTGCACCACGGTCACGCGGTCGGCTCCCAGGCCCTTCCAGTGCTCGAGGATCTTCACCAGCTCGTCCTCGTACGACGCACGCATCACGAACACGTACGGGCCCTGCTTGTGGATCGCATCGGCGCCGGTGAAGGGCGCGAAGAACGGCACCCGCTTCTCCTTCACGATCGGCATCGCGTCCATCGACAGCGTCGCCGACGCGAAGCCGAAGAGCGCCACCACGTTGTTCTCGTTCACCAGCTTCACCGCGTTGGCGCCGGCGGTCTTGCGGTCGTTCTTGTCGTCGAGGGTCACGAGCTCGATCGCCTTGCCGTTCACGCCACCCGCGTCGTTCACCTTCTTGAAGTAGGCGAGCGCGCCCTCGCGAATGTCCTTGCCGATCTCGGCGTTGGAGCCCGACAGCGGCGCCGACTGGCCGATCAGGATCTTGTCCGCGCAGGACGCCGCAGGCGGCATCGCGAGCGCGAGGGCCAGGCCCAGGCGGAGCATCGTTTTCATGGGTTCTCCCGAAAGGGGCGGCGGCGCGCGAGCGCCCGGAGCGTGGGGCGAATATACCTCCGGTGTCTGTGACGGGTTGCCCGAAACCCGATTACAAATGAAAGGGAATGTCCGCGGGGCCGCCGTCGCGATAGACGCGGATGGAAAGCGGCAATCCACGCAACTCGGCTAAGTATTCGTCCAGGTCGAGCACCCCCACGCACGGCCTCGCCCCCGCCGTCTGCAACCGCCCCGCGAGCGCCTTGCGGATCACGGCCACGGCGCCCAGGCACGGGATCCGCCGGCCCTCGTGGTCCTCGGCGACGAGCTCCCACAGGATCTCCCGCGGCGATCCCCCGGCGTCCGCGCCCGAAAGCCGCACGAACATGGCCGAGCGCCGCGATCCCAGCGGCTCCAGCATGCGGCCCAGCCGCCACAACGGTCCCGAGAGCGCCCGCCCCACGGGAAATCCCAGCCGCCCAAGGACCGCGGCGGCGTACAGGGCGGCCTGGGCGCCGGCGCCCCCGGCGCCCGCGCCGAACGAAACCCGTTCCACCCCGGGGTGACGTGGCGGCAGGAGTTCGAGGTCGGGAACCTCGCAATCGGAGAGCCACCGGGCGAATCGCGGCACGCCGAACTGATGGCGGCGAAGTCCCTGCCAACCATGCACGCGCCTCCAGGCGCCGCCGCTCCAGGTATCGAAAGGCCGGCCGCAATAGCTCAGCACGCCTTCCACGGTGGCAAGCCCCGGAAGGCGGGCCGAGGACGCGATGCCGATGTCGATGGCGCGCAGCGTCGCGAGCTCCGGGGCGAAGCGGTCGACCACCGCCGAGGAGAGTGCGGGCACCGAGCTCGCGCCGGCCAGCAGCAGCACCCCGCGCGTCCGCGCCTCGGCGTCGAGCGCCACGATGCCGTTCACGAAGCCGCGCGCATCGGCGATGTCGACGTAGCTGGCACCCGCCGCGAGCGCCGCGCGCGCCACGCGGTGGGTTGCACCCTGGAATGGCCCCGCCGTGTGCACCACCCACTCGCATCGCAACCGGGAAAGGCGCGCGGCGAGCCGCGCATCACCGGCATCGAGGGCCGCCGGCTCCACGCCCAGCGGTGCCGCGAAGCGCGCGGCGGCGGCGCCATCGCGTCCGGCGACGACGACCTCCACGCCGTCCATCCGGGCCAACACGCCGGAGATGATGCCGCCGAAATTGCCGTAGCCGCCGAGCACCAGCACCCTCATGGCCGGGGCCCCTTGTCGAAGAGGCGCCGGGACAGGGAACCGCCGGTGGCCGCCCCGCCCATCGGCCGCGCCGCCTACTTGGTGCGGGTGTAGGTCACCTTGTAGGCTTCCTTCCATGCGCCCGCCTCGCGCTGCTCGCGCGAGACCGTGAAGGTCTTCGCGTCCACGCGCCGCCACGCGGAGCGGCTGGCCGATTCGGTGGTGCCCTGCCGTGGCGGGTCGATGTACAGCATCGTGTCGCCATCGAAGGTCGCCTCGCCGCGCGCCACCAGCCCGCTGCTGGCCCACTGCTGGTAGGCGACGCGGTTGTTCTTGGCATCCCACCAGTAGAGCGAATCGCCCTCGAAATTCCCCGGCGAGACCTTGATCGATGCGCGGATGAACTTGCCGAATTGCGACGTATAGCACTGCACGTCGCTGGTCTTGCCGTCGGGGTGGGTGGCCTTCCAGCACGATCCGGCGAGCTGCCCGAACCAGCGGAACGCGGTGAGGTCACCGGAAGCGGGCGCGGCCGGCTGCGCGGCGGGTTGGGCGAACGCCGCGCCGGAAACGACACACGCGAGGAGCAGCAGGGTCTTCTTCATGTCATCTCATCCCGGGCAGCATGCCCTTCATGTTCCGCAGCATCTTGCCGAGGTTGCCGCTGCGCATCATCTTCATCATCTTCTGCATCTGCTCGAACTGGGTGAGGAGGCGGTTCACCTCCTGCACCTGGACTCCCGCGCCCGCGGCGATGCGGCGCTTGCGCGAGGCCTTGAGAAGCTCGGGCTTCCTGCGCTCCTGCGGGGTCATCGCGTTGATGATGCCCTCGGTGCGGCGCAGCTGCTTCTCCTGCAGCTCCGGCGACTGCTGCGCCATCTGGGTGAGCTGGGCGGGCAGCTTGTCGGCGAGGCTGCCCACGCCGCCCATCTTCTTCATCTGCGCGAGCTGGCTCTTGAAGTCCTCGAGGTCGAAGTCCTTGCCCTTCCTGAACTTTTCGGCGAGCTTCGCCGCCTCCTTCTCGTCGACGTTGGCGCGCGCCTCCTCGACCAGCGACAGGATGTCGCCCATGCCGAGGATGCGGGAGGCCATGCGGTCCGGGTGGAACGCCTCGAGGCCGTCCATCTTCTCGGAGACGCCGACGAACTTGATCGGCTTGCCCGTCACGTGGCGCACCGAGAGCGCGGCACCCCCGCGGGCGTCGCCGTCGAGCTTGGTGAGGATGACTCCCGTGAGCGGCAGCGCCTCGTTGAAGGCGCGCGCCACGTTCACCGCGTCCTGGCCCTGCATCGAGTCGACGACGAACAGCGTCTCGATCGGATTCACCGCGGCGTGGAGGGCCTTCACCTCGGCCATCATCGCCTCGTCGATACCCAGGCGCCCGGCGGTGTCGACGATCAGCACGTCGTGGTAGTGCCTGCGTCCCCAGTCGAGTGCCGCGCGCGCGATGTCCACCGGCTTCTGCGAGGGATCCGAGGGGAAGAGGTCCACTTCGAGGCTCTTCGCGAGCGAGGCGAGCTGGTCGATGGCCGCGGGCCGGTAGACGTCGGTCGAGACCAGCAGCACCTTCTTCTTGGTGGTGTTGCGGATGAGGCGCGCGAGCTTGCCCGCGCTGGTGGTCTTGCCCGAGCCCTGCAGGCCCGCGAGCAGGATCACCGCGGGCGGCTGGCTCGCGAAGTCGAGGGCGGCATTGGCGCCGCCCATGAGGGCCACCAGCTCCTGGTGCACCACGCCCACCAGGGCCTGGCCGGGAGTCAGGCTTCCCACCACTTCCTGGCCGAGGGCCTTCGCCTTCACCCCGGCGATGAAGTCCTTCACCACCGGCAGGCCCGCGTCGGCGTCGAGGAGGGCGAGGCGGACCTCGCGGAGCATTTCCTGGACGTTGTCGTCCGTGAGTCGGGAGTGGCCGCGAAGGTTCTTCACGACCGAGGTCAGGCGTTGCGTGAGGGCGTCTAGCATCGGGAATTGGTAAACTGGGGTTCGTCGAGGCGACCGGCACCGAAATGCCTGATTTGCTTTTGTATTTTAGCACCGCCGCGTGCTGGCTCCTGCTGTCGGCACTGGCCTGGCGCGCCTCCCGCCCGCGGCTTGCGGCCTCGGCCGGCGCGGGATCCGCGCCCCCCGCGGGTGGCGAGCTGCGCGTCGAGTCGGTGCTGGTCCCGGTGGCGCTGGTCCTGCACGGGATGCTCGCCTATCGCGAGATCCTCTCGCCCGAGGGGCTGGACCTCGGGGTGGCCAACGCGGTCTCGCTCCTGGTGTGGCTCACGCTCCTCATCTACTGGCTGGGCGGGCTCGCCTTCGAGGGCCTGTCCTCGATCCTGGGAATGATGGCCCCGGTGGCGCTGATGGCGGTGCTGCTGCAGGCCGCGATCCCCACCCACCACTACGTGACCTACGGGGGCAGCGCACTCTTCACGCTCCACTTCGTGATCGCGATGCTCGCCTACAGCCTGTTCACGGTCGCCGCGGTGCACGCGCTGCTGATGCTGGCCGAGGAGAAGTGGCTGCACCGCGGCGTGCTGCCGCCGTTCCTGCGCAGCCTCCCGCCGCTGATGGAAATGGAGCGGCTGCTGTTCCGCATCCTGATCGCCGCCTTCGTGCTCCTCACGCTCACGGTGGTGAGCGGGCTGTTCTTCTCCGAGCAGGTGTTCGGCAAGCCGTTCACGATCACCCACAAGACGGTGTTCGCGATCCTGTCGTGGCTGATCTACGCCGGCCTCATCACCGGCCATTTCGTCGCGGGCTGGCGCGGGCGGCTCGCGGTGCGCTGGACGCTGGCGGGTTTCACCGCGCTGCTGCTGGCCTACGTGGGATCCAAGATCGTCCTCGAGCTGATCCTGCGGCGCGCCTAGCGAGCCGTGGTCGACCCCATTCCCATCAGGTGGCTGTTCACGGCCCTCGGCGTGGCGCTCCTCGTCTCCGGCTTCTTCTCGATCGCCGAGACCAGCATGATGGCGCTGAACCGCTATCGCCTGCGCCACCTGGTGAAGCAGGGGCACCGGGGTGCCCGCCTCACGCAGACGCTCCTCGACCGCACCGACCGCCTGCTGGGCGTGATCCTGCTCGGCAACAACCTGGTGAACGCCGCCTCGGCGATGCTGGTGGCCGAGATCTCGATCCGCCTGTTCGGCCAGGGAGAGCTCACCCTCCTCTTCGCCACCGTGAGCGTGACCTTCTTCATCCTGGTGTTCAGCGAGATCACGCCCAAGGTGATCGGCGCCACCTACCCGGAGCGCGTGGCGCTCGCCTCCGCCTACGTGCTCACGCCGATGCTGCGCATCGCCTACCCGATCGTGTGGTTCGTGAACATCTTCGTGCAGGGCCTGCTCCGGATGATGTTCATCAAGCCCCAGACCGAGGCCTCGGGCCACCTGTCGATGGAGGAGCTGCGCACCCTGGTGCTGGAGGGCGGCAACTTCATCCCGAAGAAGCATCAGTCGATCCTGCTGAATCTCTTCGAGCTGGAAGACATGACGGTCGACGACACCATGACCCCGCGCGGCCAGATCGAGTCGATCGACCTGAAGGACGAGATCGAGGAGATCCGCGACGCGCTCTCCACGGCGCACCACACCCGCATCGTGGTGTGCGAGGGCGGGCTCGACAACGTGGTGGGCATGGTGCACGTGCGCAAGGTCCTGAACGCGACGCGGCGCGACGCGCTTTCGATGGCGGACCTGCGCTCGATCGTGCGCGAGCCCTACTACGTGCCCAAGAGCACGGCGCTCCTCACCCAGCTCAGCAACTTCCAGGAGAACCAGCGCCACATGGGCCTGGTGGTCGACGAGTACGGCGAGCTGCTGGGGCTGGTCACGCTGAAGGACATCCTCGAGGAGATCGTGGGCGAATTCACCAGCACGGCGATCGGCAGCGCCGCCCTCTTCCACAAGGAGGCCGACGGCAGCGTGATCGCCGACGGCACCTGCTCGCTGCGCGTGCTCAACCGCAAGGCGGGATTCACCTTCCCGCTCGATGGCCCCAAGACCATCAACGGCCTGGTGCTCGAGCACCTCGAGGACATCCCCGAGCCCGGCACCAGCATCCGCGTCTCGGACCACGCGGTGGAGATCATGCAGGTGCAGAACCGCATGGTGAAAGTCGTACGCATCCTGCCGCGCATCCCGAGCGTCGAGAAGCGCGAGGCGCGCGCCGCCTAGGCTGGCTCGCCGTAGCGCGCGATGAAGCGCCGGTCGATGCGATCCTTCCACCGCCACGCCCAGGCGCCCTGGAATGCGAAGCCGCCCCAGTTGCCGATGGCGTGGCGCTCCCCGGTGGCCAGCAGCGCGAGGTAGCGCGGCTTCGGCATGTGCGCCTGCAGGGGCCCGGCCCGCAGCGCCGCGCGCAGGTTGTGCGCGAGCACCGGCCCCGCGCGCACCGCGAAGACGCCCGAGCGCGGCACCGGAAAGCCCTGCTCCACGGCGCAGTCCCCGGCGCCGAAGACTTCAGGATGGGAGGTCGACTGCAGCAGCTCGTTGGTGAGCAGGAAGCCGCGGGGGTCGGTGGCGAGCCCCGAATCGCGGATCCAGCCCTGGGCGGCGGCCCCCGCGATCCAGAACACCGCGTCGGAAGCGAACTCGAGGCCGCTCGCGAGGCGCACGAAGCCGGGCCCCACCTCGGCGACGGCACTTCCCGTGTGCACGCCGATGTTGCGACGCGCTAGCAGCCGCCGCGCCCGCCAGCGCGCGCCGACCGACCATTCCGGCAGCACCGTACGCGTGTCGGTGATGAGCCGCACGTGGGGCGCACCGGGCCCGAAGTCGTGCCGCAGCCGCCGCTCCATCGCGAACGCGAGCTCCACCCCGGCAGCACCTCCGCCCACCAGGCTCACCGCGCCCACGCCGCCCCGTGCCACACGATCCCGCAGGTCGTTCCAGCCCGCCACCAGGCGCTCGAGGGGACGCACGGGCACCGCGTGGCGCACCACGCCGATCGCCGCATCGAGGAGGGGCGCCGCACCCACGTCGAGTGACAGCGCGTCGTAGGCGATGACGTTGCCATCCGCACACACCAGCTCGCGCTCGCCCGGGCAGGCGAGGCTCGCCGTGGTCTGCAGGAAAGTGGCGCCCGCACGCCGCGCCAGGGCCACGAGGTCGATGGTGCATTCCTCCAGCGCGTAGTGGCCCGCGATCCACCCCGGCAACATCCCCGAGTACGTGAACCCGGGGTGGGGCGACACGAGCGTCGTGGCGATGCCCGCGTCGGGGGTCTCTGCGAGGGCCCGCAGCACCTCTACGTGCGCGTGGCCGCCACCGGCGAGGAGGAGCCTCCTCACCGCTTCACCTCGAGCCTCACGTCGCCGAACCACGCGGTGACCGATTCGCCGGTCTGGTCGGTATCGGCGGACACGGCCACGCCCGTGAGGCGCGGCACGGGTCCGGGGTAGCGCTCGCCGAACGCGGCGCGGTAATCCGCTGCCACGTCACGCGACTCCTCGACCCAGCTTCCGGCGCGCGCCGCGCCCGATTCGAGCACCACCATCCGCACCTGGCTCGAGTACGCATTCCAGCGCGCGGTTCCCGGCGGATGGCGGTTGTCCCACACGTAGCAGAGCGCCGCGGCCGGCAGCTCCACCCCGTAGAGGAGGCGGGCGATGCGGATGCGTGCCCGCTCGGCGAAAGTGAGCGAGTCAGCGGGAACGTCGAAGGTCACGTACACCCGCGCCGCGAAATCGTCGCCCGACTTCCTGGCGAGGTCCGCGGACTCCACGACCCGGTCCACCTTCCAGCGCCAGGCGAGGCGCGTCGGGGGGGCCGAATCGACGGCGAGGCGATGGGCGACCGATCCCGTCGCCGCCTCGGCGCGCACCTCGAGCACCGTTCGCCCGCCGTCGTCCACCAGCGCGATCGCGGCCGGCTTCGCGCGCGGCAGGGTGACGCGGATCCACGGAGCGGGCAGCTCGGCGCCGGGCGAAGCGCCGGAGAACGCCGCGATCGGCGCCGGCTCCGCAAACACGACCCCCGTGGCGACACCCATCGCGAGCGCGGCCAATCCCGCCCTCACGACGCGATCCCGACTGCGAGCCCGCCGCCACGCTCGAGGCGCGCCAGGTCTTCCGGTCGATCCACGTCCCACAGGGTTTCCAGCTCGCGCCATGCCATCCCGGAGGCGGCGAGCCGCTCGCGCGTCGCCGCCATCACGCCGTCGCCCCCCCACCCGATGCCGTCGAAAAGGCGGGGCACCGGGCGCGCGAGGGCCACCAGGACGTAGCCTCCATCTTCCGCGGGCGACAGCGCGGCCTCGCCCGCGGCCACCGCAAGTGCCGCCTCGGCCAGGTGGCCGGGCGTGAGCGCGGGGCAATCGGCGCCGATCAGCACCAGTCCCCGCCGTGAGGCGAACGCGTGGGCGAACGCGTTCTCCATTCGCGCCCCGAGGTCAGCCCCGGCCTGCGCGTGCAACTCCACGCCGAGCTCACGCTCGCAGCGGGCGAAGAACGGATGATCCGTGCCGGGCGCGCACCCCAGCTCGACCGGCCCCATTCCGGAGGCGAACGCCGTCGCGATCGCCTGGAGCGTGAGGCGCTCGTGGAGCGCCGCGGCGGCTTCGTCGCCCACGCTCGCGGCGAGCCGCGTCTTCACGCGCCCGGCTACGGGCGCCTTGGCGAAGACCGCGACGCGCACGCCCTCAGGAAGAGGTGCGCTCGGCACCATAGCGGCGGGCCAGCCGTCCCGGGTCCGCGCCGAGCGCGTATTCGAGCCGCAGCCGCCACATGAGCAGGATGGTGCGCAGCGTCCCGTGGCGCTCCCAGCGCCGTCCCGAGGTGACCACCCGCTCGCGCAGGCACACCGGGGGGCCGCGGCGCTTGAGCGCCTTCGAGAGCGCCACATCCTCCATCAGCGGGATCGGCGGGAACCCGCCCTCCGCCACGAACGCCGCGCGCCTCACGAACACCGCCTGGTCGCCCGTGGCGACCCCGGTCCAGCGCGAGCGTACGTTCATGAGGATCGCCACGAGTGCCAGCAGGGGATCGGCCCCGGCGATCGCGACGTCGAAGCGCCCCCAGTCCCGGCCGGCGCGCTCGAGGCCCTCGGCCACCAGCGTGTCGGCCCCCGGGGGGAGCGTGGTATCGGCGTGGAGGAAGAGGATCACCTCGCCGCGGGCCACCTGGGCGCCGGCGTTCATCTGCAGCGCGCGCCCGCGGGGGGCCGCGATCACGCGGTCGCACCAGGGCGCGGCGGCGCGCGCAGTCGCGTCGCGACTGCCGCCGTCGACCACCAGCACCTCGGCCCCGCGGCCGCGCAGCTCCGCCAGCGCCGCGAGGCACGGGCCGATGGCGGCGGCCTCGTCGAGCACCGGGACCACGATGGAGAGGGAGGGCATGGCGACCATTCTATGCGCGAGCGCTAGCGCGCGTCGTTGAGCGCCCAGTCGTACTCGAGGAACGACACTTCGGCCTTCTGGCCGCGCACCGCCTCGCGGTCCTCGGGCTTGTCGGCGAGCTGCTCGGCGTAGCGGGCGAAGGTGGCGGGCAATGACGCGAAACCCTTGTGGCCCCGCTCGAAATCCTTGCCGTACCAGTCGAAGATCCGCGAGACCTCGAGCTTGCGCGACTGCGGGTTGTAGCGGTTGCGCGTTCGATCGGACATGAAGCGCTTCATCGCGTCGTCGAGCTGGGCCTCGAGCTTCGTCGCGACGAACGCCTCGCTGCGCAACATCGGGCACCCGATGGAGGCGCATACCACGGCCACGTGCACGCGCGGGTCGTCGTACGCGCCGGGCGCTCGCAGGATCTCGTGCTCGATGAGGTCGAGGTACGCCGGCTGGCCGAAGAGCGTGAAGAACTTGTCTTTCCAGGGGTTCCCGAACACGCTGCCGAAATCCCGGATCGACTTGATGTTGGGGTAGCGGGTGAGGATCTTCTCCACGGTGAACGCGTTGTAAGCGTTGTAGAGGAACGCCTGCTGCTGCGGCTTGCTCCAGGCGTCGAACTCGGCGCGGGTGACCTTCTGGTATTCGGCGAGCACGGCCTTCAGCGGCTCCCGGTCGCGCGCCATGCCGGCGTAGTCGAGCCGCGAGGCGTTGCCGCCGGCTGCGGGGCGCACATGGCGCTGCAGCAGGTCTTCCCAGGCCTTGTGGGTATGGTCGAGCGCGAGGGCGCCCGTGGCCACCAGCATCGCGAGCGCGGCGAGCGCCAACCTCCTCCAGCTGTGCATCAGTCGTCTCCGTGCGCCTTGGCGGCCGCGTCGTAATACTTCGTCTTGTCGCCGACCAGGCCACCCAGGCGTCCGAGCATCGCACCGATGCCGGCCTCCCCACGCGTCCAGGCGTGGAAGGCGGTGAGGAAATCCATCTGCCCGCGGGTCACGGTGGAGCGCTTCCACTGGCCCGCGACGTACTTGTTCGCCTCGACCCATGTCGGATAGGCGTGGATCGTGCCAAGGATCTTGTCCAGGCCGAAACCGTGCTTCATCGCCGCGACGAATTCCGCCAGCAGCTCGGCGGCATGCTCGCCGGCGATGGTGGCGCCGATGATCTTGTCGCTGCCGGGCCGCGTGAGCACCTTCACCATGCCGTGGGCAGCGCTCTCGGCGATGGCGCGGTCGAGGTCGTCGATGCCGTAGGTGTAGACGTCGTACGGGATCTTCTTCTCCTTCGCCTCGGTCTCGTTCAGCCCCACGCGCGCGACCTCGGGATCGGTGAAGGTCGCCCACGGCACCACCGAGTAGTCCACCTTGAATTTGCGGAAGCGGCCGAAGAGCGCGTTGACCGCGGCATACCACGCCATGTGCGCGGCGGTATGGGTGAACTGGAACGGTCCCGCCACGTCGCCCACGGCGAAGACGTTCGGGAAGTGGGCCTGGAGGTACTCGTTCACCTCCACCGTCTTCTGCTTCGTCACCGGGATCCCGAGCGCCTCGAGGCCGAAGCCCTCGACGTTGGCCGCGCGGCCCACGGCGCAGAGGATCGCGTCGCACGCGATCTCGCTCTCGCGCCCCTCGTGCTCGACGGTCACGATCTTCTCGTTCCCCGCCACTCGCACCGACTTCGCCTTGTGGCCGGTGCGAACGTCGATCCCCTCGGCGGCGAAGCGTGCCGCCACCATCGCGGAGAACTCCGGATCCTCCCGCACCATGATCCGCGGCAGCATCTCCACTTGCGTTACCTTCGAGCCCAGCCGGGCGAAGGCCTGGGCCAGCTCGCAGCCGATCGGCCCGCCGCCCAGCACCACCATGCGCGGCGGAAGGACGCGCAACTCCCACACGTTCTCCGAGGTGAGCGGCTGCGACTCGCGCAGCCCCGGGATCGGGGGAATGAAGGGCCGCGCCCCGGTGGCGATCACGATATTGCGGGTGGTGATCACCTTGCTGCCGCCGGCGGCGAGCGCCACCTCCACGGTCCATGGCGAGGTGATGGTCGCGGTGCCCTTCAGGCACTCGACGCCGAGCGCGGTGTAGCGCTCCGCCGAATCGTGGGGCTCGATCGCGCGCACCACGCCCTGCACGCGCTCCATCACTTCGGCGAAGTCGAACTCGACCACGGCGCTGCGCACCCCGAGCTCGCGCGAGCGCTTCGCATCGGCGAGGAAGCGGCCGGTGCGGATCAGCGCCTTCGAGGGGACGCAGCCGGTATTGAGGCAATCGCCTCCCATCCGGTCGCGCTCGACCAGCGTGACCTTGGCCTTCACCGCGGCGGCGATATAAGCGGTGACCAGCCCGCCGGAGCCGGCGCCGATCGCGACCAGGTTGCGGTCGTACGACTTCGGGCGCGTCCACTTCGCGTACACCTTGCGCGACTTCACCGCCTCCAGCACGCGCTTGGCCACGATCGGGAAGACGCCCAGGATCACGAACGCGGCGACGAGCCCGACCGAAAGGCGGAACTGCCCGAGCTGGGTGCCGGCGTAGACGTACACGATGGTGCCGGCCAGCATGCCCAGCTGGCTCACCCAATAGAAGGTCCAGGTGCGCAGCGGCGTGAGCCCCATCACCAGGTTGATCACGAAGAACGGGAAGGCCGGAACCAGCCTGAGCGCGAAGAGGTAGAACGCGCCCTCCCGCGCCACGCCCTCGTTGATCGGCTTCAACTTGTCGCCGAACCTTCCCTGCACCCAGTCGCGCAGCAGGAAGCGCGAGGCGAGGAAGGCGAGTGTCGCGCCGAGGGAGGAGGCGAAGGACACGATCACCGTGCCCCACAGCAACCCGAACACTGCCCCCGCCACCAGCGTGAGGATCGCCGCACCGGGCAGCGACAGGCCCGTTACCAGCACGTAGAGGGCGAAGAACGCCGCCGCGGCCTGCAACGGATGCGCCGCGTGGTAGGACTCGATCGCGGCGCGCTGCGACTGGAAATACTCGAGGGAAAAGTACTGCTTCAAGTCGAACGCGAAGAACGCGATGACCCCGGCCGCGAGGAGTGCCAGCACTGCAAGCTTCGCCTTGTTCATCGTGCCCGCCCGTCGTGTTGGGTGTGCCCCGTGCCGGCCCCGGCGAAAGCCCTACGTGCGGTGGACACGCGGTGCCGATTCATCGGGTGAAAGCCGGGGACCCTCGGCGATGCGCCGGTGGTAGGAGTCGTGCGCGGGCGAGGCGGCGGGCCAGCTGGCGAGGAAGCGCTCGAGCCAGCGATCGTGGTCGTAGTCGATGCGAAGCGCCTCCACGTGCGCCCCGGCGGCCTCGAGTGCGTAGAGCCGCTCGGGCCCGGCGAAGGGGCGCGTCGAGACGCGCGTGAGCAGGCCATGGCGAGTGCCGGAGAAATTGGGCATCCCGGCCGCGCCGTTGTTGGCGATCACGCCGCGCGCACCCTTCCACTCATAGGCGCGGAAGGCGGGCACGCACGTGTGGGTGCTGGCGAAGAGGTCGACGCGAGCATCCGCGAACGCCGAACGGATCCAGCGACCGTGGGCGGCATCGTCGAGCCGGTCGCGCGCGAAACCCCAGCCCGCGAGCGAGGCGGCATCGCCGTGCACGATGCCCACGCGTGCCGCGCCGACCCGCGCCACGAGGTGCATCGGCAGCGCCCCAAGCCGTTCCCGCATGCCGGGAATTCCCGCGGCCGTGCGGCGCAGGGTGCCGAGGATCTCGTTCGAGCGGCCCACCTCGGCGTCGCTCACGTCACTGGGATAGGCGCAGCCGCAACCGGCGCCGGTGTCGTCGCCCGCGATCTCGGTCTCGACGTTGCCCCGCAGCGCGGCGTGCTCCAGCACTTCCGCGCTCACGCGTGCGAAATCGGCGCGGTCGGCGTCGAACCAGTGGAAGTCGCCATTGAAGACCAGCGTGACCGGGCCCGGCTCGCGGCCGGCCATCGCCTTCACCACGGCGAGCGCCTCCAGGTTTCCGTAGAGGCCGCCGACCACGTAGAGCGTCTCGGCCTCGAGCTCCGGGACCCGATCGAAGACGCGGGGCGGGTAGCGATAGGAGACCGGGCAGGTGCGGCCCGGCGCCTCGCGTGCGGGATCCGCGCGGAGCGCGGCGGCCCCGCTCATGCGAGCGCCCCGCCGCAACTCGAGCCCTGCCCGGCGGTGCAGCCGTAGCAATGATCGCGCACGACGATCGGGTTGCCCCCGAGGTCGCGACCCAGCACGTCTTCCAGGTGCGGGCGCGCGCGGCCGGCCACGTGCAGCGGCAGGCCGAGCATCTGGTTGAAGTCGCAGTCGTAGAGGAAACCCTGCCAGTCGATGGAGATGAGCGAGCGGCACATCACGCCCGCGAGGTTCTCGTCGCGATGGGCGCCGCGCAGCAGGTGCATGTAGGCGTTGAACTGCCCCTTGGAAACCAGCGTCGAGCCGAAGCGCTGGATCGGCATGTTGGCGATGGTGAGCAGGCGGTTGAAGGCGATGCCGAACTTCTCCCCGAGGATGCGCTTGTAGTCGGCCTCGAGCGCGGCTTGCGGCGGCGGAAGCGACGCGCCCTGCGGGTTGTAGACGAGGTCGACGGTGAGCCCAGAGCCCGGCTCGGCGTATCCCAGGGCGTTCAGGCGCTGGAGGGCCCGGATGCTCAGCTCGTAGACGCCCTCGCCGCGCTGGCGGTCCACCAGCTCCGGCGTGTAGCAGGGCAGCGAGGCGACGACCGCAACCTGGTTCGCCGCCAGGAACTCCGCGAGGTCCTCGTGCCCGGGCTCGAACAGGATCGTGAGGTTGCAGCGGTCGATCACCCGCGCGCCCAGGCCGCGGGCCCGCTCCACCAGGTAAACGAAATGGGGATTGAGCTCCGGCGCGCCTCCGGTGAGGTCCACGGCGGTGGCGCCGCTCGCCTCGAGGTAGCGCAGCACCTGGTCCACGGTCTCGCGCGTCATCGCCTCGGTGCGTTTCGGCCCCGCGTTCACATGGCAGTGCAGGCAGGTCTGGTTGCAGACGTACCCGAGGTTCACCTGCAACGTCTCGAGGCGGGAGCGCGAAAGCGGCGGGAAATCGGTGCGGGCGAGAAGGGGAAGCGTTGCGTGCATGGCGCTCTTCGGTGGTCCGTAGGGTTACGCGCTGGGGTCCCGGACGGATTCGATCATGGTACCAAAGGGCTTAGACTAGCCCACCGCTCAACGACGACAAAAAAACGACGATGTCCTCATCGCACTCCGACGGCGCGAAGCTCGATTTCGCCGGCGCCATGAGCTACGGCGACTACCTCCACCTGGACGAGGTGCTCGGGGCCCAGAAGCCCCGCTCCGGGGACCACAACGAGATGCTCTTCATCGTCCAGCACCAGGCCTCGGAGCTGTGGATGAAGCTCATGATCCACGAGCTCGCCGCCGCCCGCGACCAGGTGCGCCGCGACGAGCTGCAGCCCGCGTTCAAGATGCTGGCGCGAGTGGCGCGCATCATGGCGCAGTTGAACCAGTCGTGGGATGTCCTCTCGACGCTCACGCCCGCCGACTACTCCTCGTTTCGCTCCTCGCTCGGCAATTCATCGGGCTTCCAATCGTTCCAGTACCGCATGGTGGAGTTCCTGCTCGGCAACAAGAGCGCGGTGCTGATGGAGCCCCACCGCCACCGCGAGCCGATCTTCACGGCGTTGGACCAGCTGCACCGGGAGCCCAGCCTCTACGACGAGGCGCTGCGGCTGCTGGCACGGCGCGGCTTCGCCCTCGATCCCCAATGCGTCGAGCGCGACTGGACTTCCTTACGCACGCAGGACGATTCGGTGCTCGCCGCCTGGGTGGAGGTCTACCGGAACACGGCAAGGCACTGGGAGCTCTACGAGCTGGCCGAGAAGCTGGTGGATCTCGAGGACGCGTTCCGCCAATGGCGCTTCCGCCACGCCACGACCGTCGAACGCATCATCGGGATGAAACGCGGCACCGGGGGCACTTCGGGCGTGGGATACCTGCGCCGGGTGCTGGAGGTCGAGCTGTTTCCGGAGCTATGGCGAGCGCGCACCGCGCTCTAGCCTACGAGAGTGTCAACTGGATGCGGTTGCGGCCGAAGAGGTAGCTGTAGTCGGTGGTCGCGGTAAGGCCGTGGGCGAGCAGCACGCCCAGCCCGCCCTCGCGGCGCGTCTCGGCCAGGGCCTCGAGCATCTCGCGGGTGGCGCTCGCGAACGGGTTGAAGGGCGGAGCCCGGTCCTCGTAGGTGAGCGAAACCCGCTCGCCTTCCGCCGAAAGAGTGATCCACACCGGCGCGTCGCTGCCGCCCCGGTGCCCGTGCTTCACCGTGTTGAGGAACAGCTCCTCGATCACCAGGTTGGCCTTGAGGCAGGAATCCCGCTCCACGCGCGCCAGGCGGCAGAAGTCCTCGATGAACCCGCGCGCATGCTTCCACTGGTCCAGGCGCGACGTAAACATCCCTACTCTGGTTGTGACGGCGTTCACAAGCGCTCCGGCGGGTGATTAGGCATTATAGGGGGGCATCTACCGCCGAAAGGCAAGGAGAACAACATGCGGAACATCCTGTTTGCAGTGGCGGCCCTCGTCCTCGCGGCCCCCGCGATGGCGGCCGACATCGGCCTCATCAAGGTCGCCAAGGGCTCGGTCCAGATCCAGCGCGGCGCGTCCAAGGTGACAGCGGCCGTCGGCACGGGCCTGCAGGCCTCGGACGTGATCGTGACCGGCGCCGATGGCTCCGCGGGAATCACCTTCACCGACAACAGCCTCGTCTCGGTGGGCCCCAACAGCGTGTTCGCGATCGACAAGTACAGCTTCGACACCACCACCCACGCCGGCCAGTTCGAGGGCAACCTGCGCCAGGGGCGCCTCGCCGCGGTGTCGGGCAAGATGGTCAAGCAGTCCCCCGAGTCGATGAAGATCCGCACCCCTTCCGCGGTGATGGGCGTGCGCGGCACCGAGTTCGTGGTGCAGGTGGACGAGCCCGCGCCGAAGCGCTGAAGGGCGCCACTTGATTCGATTTGCAGCAGTCCTGCTGGCGGCCCTGGCCGCCGGATGCGCGACCGTGCCGCCGCCCGTGGCGCCGGAGCTATTTGCGGTCATTCCCAACGGCAGCGGACACGTCGGCTCCATCGCCGTGCAGCGCGGCACCGAGACCCGCGTCATCGATACCGCGTATGGCGCGCAGCGGGTTCGTGCCGACGGCAGCCTCGAGGGGGCCAAGCTCTCCGAAGCGCAAGTGCGCGAGTCGTTCGGACCCACGCTCGCCGCCCTGCCGGGCAAGCCCGCGAGCTTTACCCTCTACTTCCTCGAGGGCAAGGACGAGCTCACCCCGGATTCCAAGGCGGAGCTGGAAAAGATGTTCGGCGAGTTGAAGCGCCGGCCGCTGCCCGATATCGTGGTGATCGGGCACACCGACACGGTGGGCAGCCTTCCCTTCAACGACCGGCTGTCGCTGCAACGCGCCGAGCGCCTGCGCGAGATGCTGGTGGGTCTCGGCATTCCCGGCGAACGCGTCCAGGCCGCGGGGCGCGGCAAGCGCGAGCTGCTGGTCCCGACCGACGAGAACGTCTCCGAAGCGCGCAACCGCCGCGTCGAGATCAACGTCCGCTAGGCAAGCGCTAGGCGCTCGCCGGCGGCC
Organism: Burkholderiales bacterium; assembly: GCA_031375445.1. Classification (GTDB taxonomy): domain Bacteria; phylum Pseudomonadota; class Gammaproteobacteria; order Burkholderiales; family Usitatibacteraceae; genus Usitatibacter. The sequence continues at coordinate 54,520 of JANMHV010000278.1, forward strand.
CGCTTCCCCCCCACCAGCGCAGGGCCAGCAGCGTGATGTCGTCGGCGGTTTCGGCCCCGGCGGCGAAGCGCGCCAGGTCGGCTCGCACCCGCGCCACCAGGTCTTCCGGCGTCACGTCCTCCGGCATCCAGGAGAGCGTCGTGCGCAGGCGCTCGCCGCCGAAGAACTCGCGCGCCGGATTCATCGCCTCGGTCACCCCATCGGTCACGGCGCAGATCCATTCCCCGGGTGAAAGCTGGCGCTCGAAGCTCGGATACTCGAAGCCCGGCACCACGCAGATCGGCGGACCGCCGGAGTCCATGACCCGCTCAGGCGCGCCGTCCTGGGTGCGCACGTACGGCGGCTCGTGGCCGGCGTTCGCATACTGCAGCTTGCCGGTCGCCACATCCAGGACGCCCGCGAACACGGTCACGAAAAGCTGCTCCGGGTTCTCGCGCTCCACCTCGCCCTGCGCGTGGGAAAGCATGCCGCCCACGTGCCCCGGAATTCGCAGCGCCGCGCTCTTGATGTGCGACTTGACCGACGCCATGAAGAGCGCCGCCGGCAGCCCCTTGCCGGACACGTCGGCGACCACGAAGAAGAGCCGCCCCGGATCGATCATGAAGCAGTCGTAGAAGTCCCCGCCCACGGTGCGGGCCGGCTCCAGGGCCGCGGCGAGCGCGAAGCGCCGGTCGTCCGCGAGCGTCTCCCGCGGATCGGGGAGGAGGCCCATCTGGATGCGGCGCGCGGCATCGACTTCCCCCGCCATGTGCGCGGCCTGATCGCGCAATTGGCGTCGCTGCCGTTCGGCTTCCGAGAGCGTGCCCACCACCGTCGTCGCGAACACCGCCAGCGTCCCGATGGCGGGCCATGCCGGATCGAGCAGCAGGTCGAAGCGCGCGAAGGCGATCACGCCCGCGCCGAACAGCACGATCACCATGCCGGCCACGAGGTGGATGCTCTGCAGCGCGCTCATCCGGGGGACGAATGCGATGAGGACGAATCCCAGGACCACCAGGGCGAGCGCTTCGGCGCGCACTGCGATCGGGGGTCGCGTGAGCTTGACTCCGTTGTAGAGATTCTCGATCACCTGCGCGTGCACCTCCACTCCCGGAACGAATTCCCCGAGCGGGGTGGTCTTGTAGTCGAAGGTGCCGAGCCCGTAGATGCCCATCAGGACCACCTTGTCCTTGAAACGCTCGGGGTTGGGATTGCCGTCGAGCAGCTCGGTCACGGGCACGAAACGGGTGGGGTCGTGGGGCCCCATGCGCAGCCACGTGGAGCCGTCGTCGCGCATCGGCGTCGCCACCTCACCGAAGGAGAGTGTCGCGAGCCCCTGCTTTCCCTCGCCCACGCGCAGGTCGCCGCCGATAGCCGCACGGAACGACTCCAGTGCCAGGGACGGCACGACCGTGCCCTGGATGCGCGCCACCAGCGGCACCACGCGCACCACCTGGTCCTGAGCCCCCGAGTTCATCAGCCCGCGGCCGAACGCGGCGCGATCGATCACGTCGATCGAGCCGATGTAGGCCGGCAGCTCCTGCAGCATCTCCAGGCGTTGCGGCGAGATCTCCACCCGGGGACCGCGCGGCGCGGGCTGGGTGCGGGCACGGTCCTCGGAGCCGATGCCCACCACCACGTAGCGCCCGCGCATCGCCGCGGCGAAGCGATCGTCGTTGGAAGGCATGGCGAGGAGTGCTCTCACCGCTTCGGGCGGCAGGCCCGGGACGCCGGTGGCGATGGCGCCGGGCGAGACCCGATCGGACTCGGGAAATACCATGTCGAGCCCGATCGACGCCGCCCCCAGCTGGTTGATGCGGGTGATGATCTCGGCCATCCGCGTGCGCGGCCACGGCCACTGCCCGTAGCGCTCGAGGGAGCCCTCGTCGATCGCGATGATCGTCACCGGCTGCGAGATGCGCTCGAGCACGAACACGCGCTGGTAGCGATCGAATACCGCGTGCCGCAGCGACTGCGCCATGGGCGAGAACAGGATGAAGAGCGAGAGTGCCGCGAGGAGGACCAGCGCCAGGACGCGCAGGCCGCCCAGCGCGTTCATCGGGGTGCCCCTCATCTACAGGTCGATTTCCAGCCCGTCGTAGGCCGCGGACACCTTGAGCAGGTGGTCGCCGCGCGTGAGCTCCTCGAACCGGCGCGCTTCCTTGAGGAGCCCCTCGAGGGTCGCGTCGTTGTTGGCCGGCTCGTGGTGGAACAGCACCAGGTGCTTGGCGCGCGCCATCTGGCAAAGCTCCACGCCGACGATGTTGCTCGAGTGCCCCCAGTCGGCCTTGACACTGATCGCCTCGGCGAGGGCGTACATGGCGTCGAAGATCACCACGTCGGCTTCGCGGAAGAAGCCGGCGAAGTTCTCGGCCTCGGCGCGGTTCTCGAGCTTGTGCTCGGAGTCGGTGGAATACACCACCGACTTGCCGCCGTGCTCGAAGCGGAACCCGAACGAGTCGCCGGAATGCAGCTGCAGGTGCGGGGTCACGGTGAGCCCGCCCACCTCGTAGGGCTTGTCCACCTCGAGCTTCACGAACTCGATGGTGGCGCCGAGCTGGTCGAAGCCCACCGGGAAGCAGGGCGGCGACTGCTGCAGGCGGAACGCCTGCTCGACCACGTCGTGGCAGCCATGGATGCGGATCTTGTGCCCCGGGACGTAGGCCGGCCCGAAGAAGGGGAAGCCCATGATGTGGTCCCAGTGCACGTGGGACATGAACACGTTGACCACCGAGGGGCGCCGCGCCTGCTTGGCGAACACGTGCTGGCCGAAGGGGCGCGCGCCGCTGCCCATGTCGCAGACGAAGTACTGGTCGCCGGGAATCTCGATCTCGACGCACGGGGTGTGGCCGCCGAAGGTGTGGGTGAGCGAGAACTCCAGCTCGGCGCTCGCGTAGGCATGGGCGTCCTCGTAGGAGGAGAAGGTCTTGCCGGAGGCCTGGAAGAGCGCCTGTGCGAGCCGGTCGCGGATGTCGGCGGAGGTGAGCGCCACCGGGATGGAGCCGCGGGTACCCCAGAAGCGGATGCGCAAGGGACTATCCCTTCTCGTAGGCGGCAGCGGCCTCGGCGCCGACCGCGCCGAGGGCTTCGCGCACCGTGGGGAAAACCTGGAACACCAGGTTGAAATGGCTGATCTCGAAGATCTCGCGCACCATCGGCTGGAGCGCCGCGACGAAGATCTTGCCCTGCTGCGCCTTGGCCTGGCGCGATGCGAGCATGAAGCAGCGCAATCCCGCGCTCGAGACGTACTCCATGCCCGAGAGGTCCAGCACGATGGCGCCGCCATCGCGCGCCGCGGTCTCTACATGCCCCATGAGGTCGCCGCGGAAGACGTCGCAAGTGTCCTGGTCGAGGCGACCCAGGACCTGGAGGACGACGGCGTTAGCGTAGCGGCGGGGGGAGACTTTCATCGTTCTAGTTATGGGCCGGCAGGAGGCCATTGTCCGTAAAGTCTCCCCGGCGGGCAACCGAAAACCGGAAACGGACAAATCCAACGAATTGCGGGAGACGGCGGCGATCAATCGAGGATTGCTCAGTTCACGCGCACAAACCAAGGGCAGACCACCTCGCCGGTAGAGGGCCCCCACGCCGTCGGCGCCGAGC
>JANMHV010000402.1:0-6960 GCA_031375445.1 Burkholderiales bacterium
GCCTTGCCGTCGATCTCGAGCGTTATCGCCTTGGCGGCGGCAGGATTGCTGGCGGGCTTCGGGGCGGGGGGTTGGCTTGACATGTTTTGCTTGGGGTTCGGCTAGTCCGCCGCCAGCTTCTCGGGATGCTGCAGGTGCGCGGAGCTGTACCCGCCCGCCTTCACCGTGCAGCACTTGTGGTCGATGTGGTGCTGGAATTCATCGCGGTAGACCTTCACGAACGCGCGCACCGGCATCGCGGCGGCATCCCCCAGGGCGCAGATGGTGCGGCCCTGGATGTTGTCGGCGAGGTTCAGCAGCAGGTCGAGGTCTTCCTGGCGGCCCTCGCCCGACTCGATGCGATGGATGATGCGGTAGAGCCAGCCGGTGCCCTCGCGGCAGGGCGTGGACTGGCCGCAGGACTCCTCGTAGTAGAAGTAGGCGAGCCGCTCCGCCGCCTTCACCATGCAGGTGTCCTCGTCCATCACGATCACCGCACCCGAGCCGAGGTAGGAGCCCGCCTTGGCGATCGAGTCGTAGTCCATGTCGAGCGCCATCATCACGTCGGCCGGCAGCACCGGCATCGACGAGCCACCGGGGATCACGCCCTTCAGCTTCTTGCCGCCGCGCATGCCGCCCGCCATCTCGAGGAGCTTCGCGAACGGCGTGCCGAGCTTCACCTCGAAGTTGCCGGGCTTCTCCACGTTGCCGGAAACCGAGAAGAGCTTGGTGCCGCCGTTGTTGGGCTTGCCGAGGCCGAGGAACCAGTCGGCGCCGTTCACCACGATGCCAGGCACCGCCGCGAAGGTCTCGGTGTTGTTGATGGTGGTGGGCTTGCCGTAGAGGCCGAAGCTCGCGGGGAACGGTGGCTTGAAGCGCGGCTGGCCTTTCTTGCCCTCGAGGGACTCCAGCAGCGCCGTCTCCTCGCCGCAGATGTAGGCGCCGAAGCCATGGTGGGCGAAGAGGTCGAAGTCGAAGCCGCCGCCGAGGATATTCTTTCCGAGGAAGCCCGCCGCGCGCGCCTCGTCGAGCGCCTTCTCGAAAATTTCGTACTCGTTCCAGATCTCGCCGTGGACGTAGTTGTAGCCCACGGTGGCGCCGATGCAGTAGCCCGCGATCATCATCCCCTCGATGAGCGCATGGGGGTTGTACCGCATGATGTCGCGGTCCTTGAACGTGCCCGGCTCGCCCTCGTCGGTGTTGCAGACGATGTACTTTTGTCCCGTGAAGCTCTTCGGCATGAACGACCACTTGAGGCCGGTGGGGAAGCCCGCGCCGCCGCGGCCCCTCAATGCCGACTTCTTTACCTCGGCGATGACGGCATCGGGTGTCAGCTTCTCCTCGACGATCTTCCTGATCGCCTGGTAGCCTCCGCGCGCCTTGTAGCCCTCGAGGCCCCAGTTCTCGCCGTCCAGGCCCTTCATGATGACGGCGTCGGGGCCGTAGTCGAGCATCGTCATTTGTCTGCCTCGTGGTGTTGAGCGGCCGTGGCGGTCCGCTCCGACACCGTTCCCGATGCCATTTCATCGATCAGCGCATCTATTTTCTTGTTCGACATGAAGCTGCACATGCGCTTGTTGTTGACGATCATCACCGGCGCATCCCCGCAGGCGCCCATGCACTCGCCTTCCTTCAACGTGACGCGCCCGTCGGCCGAGGTCTGGTTGAAGCCGGTGAGGCCAAGGCGTTTCTGCAGATGCTCCGCGGCCTCCACGCCGCCGGAAAGCGCGCACGGCAGGTTGGTGCACACCGTCACCTTGTACTTGCCCATGGGCTTGAGGTTGTACATGTTGTAGAAGGTCGCGACCTCATAGACCCACACGGGCGGCATGCGCAGCACCGTGGCGACCTCTTCCATCAATTCGTTCGGCAGCCACCCGTTCTGGTCCTGGGCGATGGCGAGCGCGCTCATCACCGCGGACTGCCGCTGCTCCGGCGGGTACTTGGCGCACTCGCGCTCGATGCGCGCGAGGGAATCGGCGGTGAGCAGCGCCATCAGGCTTCGTCCTTCCAGTAGTCCACTGCGGCGCCCGTCTGCGTCATGTGCCGGACGCGCGGCTCACCGTCGCCGAAGGCGCCGATCTTGCCGGAATCCGGATACTCGCAGACCTCGGCCGGCATCATGGTGGAGACCGAGATGTAGCCGAGCGGTGCGTCGGAATCGTTGACCAGCTGGTGCGCGGTTTCCGGGCCACCGGTCGGGCAGCAGATGAAATCCCCGGCGCGGACCTTGCGACTCTCCTTGCCGTAACGCAGCTTGCCGGTGCCGGTCACGATGAAGAACATCTCTTCCTCGGCACGGTGGCTGTGGAACGGGCACGAGCTCTTGCCCGGCGGCACCACATCGTAGGAGTACCCCAGCTGCTTCGCGCCCACCAGCGGGCCGATGCGCTCGGCACTACATTCGAACTTGTTGCCCTGCGAAAAGTGCTTGAGCGGGACCTCGTCGATGTTGACGACGCGCTGGTCGATCACGCGCTTGGGCGCCGCGGCGCTCACCGGTCGATCTCCCCGAACACGATGTCCATGGTGCCGATGATGGCGACCACGTCGGCGATCATGTGGCCGCGGGCGAGCTCGTCCATGGCGGCGAGGTGCGGGAAGCCCGGAGCGCGGATCTTGAGCCGCCACGGCTTGTTCGCGCCGTCGCTCATGAGGAAGATGCCGAACTCGCCCTTCGGGTGTTCCACCGCAGCGTAAGCCTCGCCCGGGGGCACGTGCATGCCCTCGCTGAAGAGCTTGAAGTGGTGGATCAGCTGCTCCATCGAGCCCTTCATCTCCTCGCGCGAGGGCGGGGCCACCTTGTGGTTGTCGGTGATGACCGGGCCGGGGTTCGCGCGCAACCACTTGATGCACTGCTGGATGATGCGGTTCGACTCGCGCAGCTCCTGCATGCGCACGAGATACCGGTCGTAGCAGTCGCCCTGGGTGCCGATGGGGATGTCGAAATCGAGCTGGCCGTAGACCTCGTAGGGCTGCTTCTTGCGCAGGTCCCACGCGATGCCCGAGCCGCGCAGCATGGGACCCGTGAATCCCAGCGCCTGCGCCCGCTCGGGAGTCACGACCCCGATGCCGACGGTGCGCTGCTTCCAGATGCGGTTGTCGGTGAGGAGCGTCTCGTAGTCATCGATGTAGCCCGGGAACCGCTTGGTGAAGTCCTCGGCGAAATCGAGGAGCGACCCCTGGCGGTTGTCGTTGAGCGCGCGCACCTTGGCGGAGCTGCGGACCGTGGTCTCCTGGTACTGCGGCATCTTCTCCGGCAGGTCGCGGTAGACGCCGCCCGGGCGGTAGTAGGCCGCGTGCATGCGCGCGCCACTCACCGCCTCGTACATGTCCATCAGGTCTTCCCGCTCGCGGAAGGCGTAGAGGAAGACCGTCATCGCACCTACGTCGAGCGCGTGGGCGCCGAGCCACATGAGGTGGTTCAGCACCCGCGTGATCTCGTCGAACATCACGCGGATGTACTGGGCGCGGATCGGGACGTCGACGCCGACCAGCTTCTCGATCGCCATCACGTAGGCGTGCTCGTTGGCCATCATCGACACGTAGTCGAGGCGGTCCATGTACGGCACGCTCTGGATGTAGGTGCGCGTCTCGGCGAGCTTCTCGGTGGCGCGGTGCAGCAGGCCGATGTGCGGGTCGGCGCGCTGGATCACCTCGCCATCCAGCTCCAGGACCAATCGCAACACCCCGTGGGCCGCCGGGTGCTGCGGTCCGAAGTTCATGGTGTAGTTGCGGATCTCAGCCACGTTTCCCCGACTCCCCATACTGGTCTTCGCGCACCACCCGCGGCACGATCTCGCGCGGCTCGATGGTCACCGGCTGGTACACCACGCGCTTCTGCTCCGGGTCGTAGCGCATCTCGACGTATCCCTGCACCGGGAAATCCTTGCGGAACGGGTGGCCCACGAAGCCATAGTCGGTGAGGATGCGGCGCAGGTCCGGGTGGCCGCGGAACACGATGCCGTAGAGGTCGAACGCCTCGCGCTCGTACCAGTTGGCCGCGGGCCACACGCCGATCACCGAATCCTGCGCGGGAAAATCGTCGTCGGCGCACCACGCACGCACGCGAACCCGGAAGTTGTGCTCGATCGAGAGCAGGTTGTAGACCACGGCATAGCGGGCGCCGTCGCCCGTGACCGCGTGGCCCTGGTAGTCGATGCCGATCAAGTCGAGCATCGTCGTGAAGCGCAGGCCCGGATCGTCGCGCAGCCGGGTGCAGGCGGCGACGAGGTCCGCCGGCGCCACCTCGATCGTGAGCTGGCCGCGGTCCACGGACTGCGCCTTCACCGTCGCGCCGAGCGACGTGGCGATGACCGCCTGCAGGGTATCGATGGAGCCTTGCATGCCTAGCGCCTCGAGATGGTGTTGGTGCGCTTGATCTTGTTCTGCAGCTGCATCAGGCCGTAGAGCAACGCTTCCGCCGTGGGGGGGCAGCCGGGCACGTAGATGTCCACGGGCACGATGCGGTCGCAGCCGCGAACCACGGCGTACGAGTAATGGTAGTAGCCGCCGCCGTTGGCGCACGAGCCCATCGAGAGCACCCAGCGGGGCTCGGCCATCTGGTCGTAGACCTTGCGCAGCGCCGGGGCCATCTTGTTGCAGAGGGTGCCGGCCACGATCATGAGGTCGGACTGGCGCGGGCTGGGGCGGAACACGATGCCGAAGCGGTCGAGGTCGTAGCGCGAGGCCCCGGCATGCATCATCTCGACCGCGCAGCAGGCGAGCCCGAAGGTCATCGGCCAGAGCGACCCCGTGCGCGCCCAGTTGAGCACGTTGTCCACCTGGGTCACGACGAAACCCTGGTTCGCGACGCCCTCCTTCATCACTCCCATTCGAGCGCCCCCTTCTTCCATTCGTAGATGAAGCCGACCACCAGGATGCCGAGGAAGATCATCATCGAGGTGAAGCCGAACCAGCCGATCTGCTGCAGGACGATCGCCCACGGGAAGAGGAAGGCGATCTCGAGGTCGAAGAGGATGAACAGGATCGCGACGAGGTAATAGCGCACGTCGAACTTCATGCGCGCGTCCTCGAACGCCTCGAAGCCGCACTCGTAGGGCGAGAGCTTCTCCGCATCGGGGTTCTGGGCCCCGGATAGCCTCGCGAGACCGCCGCTCACGACGATCGCCCCGACACCTACCGCGGTGCCGATTGCGAGGAACAGAAGGAGAGGAAAGTAATTCGCGAGCAAGTGATTGGTGCCGTCGAAGAGACTCGAACTCTTACGCCTTTCGGCACTGCCCCCTCAAGACAGCGTGTCTACCAATTCCACCACGACGGCAAGCAACGATTACAACGAGGAACCAGGGACTACTTGGGAACCTCCGCGGACTTCGGGTCCACGGGTACTGCCGCCGGCGCCGGTGCCGAGGAAGCAGGCGTCGACGGCTTGGCATCGGTAACGCCCGACGCCGGTACTTCAATGCTCTTGGTCACGCCGCCGTCTTTCGAGGGGGCCGAGAAATAGGTGAGTGCCAGGCTGGTCGCGAAGAACACGGCGGCCAAGCCGGCGGTGCTCTTGGAGAGGAAATTCGACGCGCCCGCGGAGCCGAAGAGGCTCCCGGCCGAGCCGCTGCCGAAGGCGGCACCCATGTCGGCGCCCTTGCCGTGCTGCAGGAGCACGAGGACGATGATGCCGAGGGCGGCGATGACGTGGAAAACCAGTACGGCGGTATGCATTTCGATTCCAGACCTTGTCTTTACCGGGCGCCGGCCGCTCGCCAGATCGCCACGAATTCTTCCGCTACCAGCGACGCCCCGCCGACGAGACCCCCATCGACGTTCGGCATCGCGAACAATTCCTTCGCGTTGCTCGCCTTGACGCTCCCGCCGTAGAGGATCGGAAGCATCGCCGCGACTGCCTTGTCCTCCCCGCCTACCCGTTGCCGGATGAAGGCGTGGGCCTCCTCGGCCTGTGCCGAGGTCGCCGTCCTGCCCGTGCCGATGGCCCACACCGGCTCGTAGGCGACGATTCCACCCTCCAGCTCCGCGGCGCCCAGCTTGCCGAGCAGCGCGTCCACCTGCCGGGCGAGGACCTTCTCGGTCTCGGCCCGCTCCCGCTCTTCCAGCGTCTCGCCCACGCAGAAGATCGGCGTGAGCCCCGAGCGCCGGGCCGCAGCGTACTTGTCCACCACGATCGCGTCGGTATCCCCGAACAGGGTCCGGCGCTCCGAATGGCCCACGATCGCGTAGCGGCACCCGAATTCTGCCAGCATCGCGCCCGAAACCTCCCCGGTGTACGCGCCCTTATCGTGCCGGCTCACATCCTGGCCGCCCCAGCCGATCCCGGAGCCCGCCAGCAGCCCCTGTACCTGGGCCAGATAGGGGCCCGGCACGCAGACGGCGCATGCCACGCTCCCGGCCTGGGGAATTTCTCGCAGGAGGGCCTTCAGGAGCGCCTCGTTGCTGCCGAGGCTTCCATTGAGCTTCCAGTTGCCGACAACCGCGCGCGTTCTCAATCGCGAGCCCTCAAATCCCTGAGATTTTATCGCGTTGCAGCATGCCGGGTCAATTTTGGCTGCCGGACCCGGCCAGGGGCCTAGGCCGCAGCCTTTTCGCCGGCCTTCCGGACCACCGCTGCGATGCCGTCGGCGAGCTTCTGGACCTGGGCGCGGTTCTCCCCCTCCACCATCACCCGGACCACGGGCTCGGTGCCGGAGGGCCGCAACAGGACCCTGCCGCCCCCCGCCAGCTCCGCCTCGGCCGCCGCCACGGCCTCCAGGATGGCAGGCGCGGTGAGGTCCGGCTTGCCCGGCAGGCGCACGTTCACCAGCACCTGGGGGAAGAGCGTGAGGTCGCGGGTGAACTCCGCGAGCGAGGTACGCGTGCCCGCCACCGCCGCCAGGACCTGGAGGGCGGAAATGACAGCATCCCCGGTGGAATGGCAGTCGAGGGCGAGGAGGTGCCCGGAATTCTCCCCGCCGCACTCCCAGCCGCGCTCCACCAGGCACTCCAGCACGTAGCGGTCACCCACCTTCG
>JANMHV010000348.1:0-2582 GCA_031375445.1 Burkholderiales bacterium
GCGCGGCATGGGCCTCGTCGCGAACCGCGCGCGGCAGCCGGAACGAGAACGTGCTGCCCTTGCCGAGGCCTTCGCTCGCGGCTTCCACGCTGCCGCCATGGCGTCGGACCAGGTCCTTCACCAGCGCGAGCCCGATGCCCAGGCCCTTGCGGGTGCGCTCGGTGGAATCGTCCACCTGCACGAAGAGGTCCCAAACCTGCTGCAGCTTGTCCGGCGCGATGCCGATGCCGTTGTCCCTCACGCTCACCACCGCGTTGCCGTCCTGCGAGGCGGCCCGGACCTCGATGCGGCCGCCCGGCTGGGTGTACTTCGCGGCGTTCAGCAGCAGGTTCTCGAGCACCTGCTGGATGCGGACCCGGTCGGCGTTGATCATGAGCGGCTCGGCGGGCAGGTCGACCACGACCTCGTGGCGCCCGGCCTCGATCGCCCCCTGGCACGACTCGAGAGCGTTGCGCACTTCCGACGAGGCGTCGATCCTCTCGCGACGCAGCTCGATCGCCCCGCGCGTGATGCGCGAGATGTCCAGCAGGTCCTCCACCAGGCGCGACATCTGCGCCACCTGGCGGTCCATGGTGTCCAGCAGCGACTTGGCGCGCGACGGGTCCACGCCGCCGCCGCGCAGCATGTGCAGCGCCGAGCGCATGGGAGCGAGCGGGTTGCGAAGCTCGTGGGAGAGGGTCGCCAGGAACTCGTTCTTCCGCCGGTCGGCGTTCTGGATCTCCTCGTACAGCACGCAGTTGTCGAGGGCGCCGGCGGCACGCCCGGCGAGGCTGTCGGCGAGCGCCAGGTCGGCGCCCACGAGCTGGCGCGACGACGGGCCCAGGGCCACCAGCATCACGCCGCGGGAACGCCCCCGGGTGATGAGGGGGAAGGCATGGATCTCGCCCACGGGCGCATCACCGCCCACGGCCTCGGTGAGCTGCGGGCTCGATACGTGGTTGCCGGTCGCGAGCGCGAGCTGGTGCTGGATTTCCAGCATGGCCTCGAAGGCCTCGCGATGGCGCCCGAGGTAGTCGTCCCAGCCTGGCGCGGTGGCGCTGCGCCGGCCGCGCACGTTGCCCTCGTCGGTGGCGAGCACCACGGCGCCGTAATCGGCGAGGAACGGGACCACCAGGCCCGCCGCGCCGTGCAGGATGGTGTCGACGTCGAGCGAGCTCGCCATCGCCTGGGTGGCCTCGGCGAGGAAGCTCGAACGGCGCTCGTTCTCCTCGGCGGCCGTGCGCGCGGCCTGCTCCTTGGCCAGCGCCACGCGCTCGTCGGCGCGCTTGCGCAACTCGTGGTTCAGGCGATGCAATTGCACCAGCGCCTTCACCTTGCTGCGTAGCACGTTGGGCACCACCGGAGACAGGATGTAGTCCACCGCGCCCAGCGAATAGCCGCGGGCGGTGTGCATCTCGTCGGCGAAGGCGGTGATGAAGATGATCGGGGTGTGCGAGGACTTGCGCCGCGCGCGGACCAGCTCCGCCGTCTCCAGCCCGTCCATGCCCGGCATGTTCACGTCGAGCAGGATCACGGCGCACTCGTTGTCGAGCAGCCAGCGCAGCGCCTCCTCGCCCGACGAGGCGGTGACGATGTTCTGGTCGAGCTCCTCCAGGATGGTGCGGAACACCACCCGCTTGTCGAGCCGGTCGTCGACGATGAGGATGTTGGAGCGGTCCAGCGGCGCGGTCGAGGTGTTCGCCTCGACCGCGTGCTGCGCCATCACCGGCGTTTGGTCGTTCAAGGGATCCTCATCGCTGCAGCCACGCCTTGAGCACCGTGAGGAGCTGCTCGCGGTCCACCGGCTTCGACAGGTAATCCCACGCCCCGGCCTCGATGCAGCGCTCGCGGTCGCCCTTCATCGCCTTCGCGGTCACGGCGACGATCGGCAGGTCGCGACATCCGGGAATCTTCCGAATCGCCTTGGTGGTCTCCAGGCCATCCATCTCCGGCATCATGATGTCCATCAGCACGATGTCGAGCTCACCCTTTTCCGCCATCGCGATCGCGTCGCGGCCGTTGTCCGCGGTCTTGATGTCCATCGCGTAGTCCTCCAGCACCGAGGAGAGGGCGAAGATGTTGCGGATGTCGTCGTCCACCACCAGCACGCGGCGCCCGGCGAGCATCTTGGTGGAGCCGTGCAGGTCGTCGATCGCCTTGCGGTGCGGGTCCTTCACGTGGGTCACGTCGATGTGCAGCGCCATCACCACGGCATCCAGCAGGCGCTCCATCGAATGCACTTCCTGCACACCGGGGATGTTATCCAGCGAGGCGACGCTCGCCGCGCCCACCGATGCGGCGGTGCGGCGGCCGTAGGCGATCACCGGCAACGGATTCCTGTCCGGCTCGCGCATCTCCTGCATTACCGCGGCAAGGTCCAGGTTCGGGGCGTCGGGGTTCACCACGGCGCAGTCGAGGTCGCCCGCGCGCATCAGCTTGGCGGCCGACTTCGCATCGGTGGCGGTAACGATCTCCACGTTCTCCAACGCTCCCAGGTAGTCGCGGATGCCGGCGAGCTTCTCCGCATCCGGCTCCAGCACCAGCAGGCGCCGGCGGTCGTTGGAGGCGAAGCGGTAGACCTCCTCCAGAACCGCATCCACGGC
>JANMHV010000351.1:0-13211 GCA_031375445.1 Burkholderiales bacterium
GAATAATTGGGTCAGAACAGTAGTGTCCCAACATTTGGCGTGTGGCAGCCTATAAGCTGTTGATCAGAAAAGCGTAAAGGATGACTTTTCTTGGTCTCGATTTGAACTGCGAATGCCGGTTCTGCGACCCTGCGAAGGGCGACTTCGCGGGGGTGATCGATGAACCGAGGCAAGCTGGTGTTCGCGCAGTTGATGCAGCACCTTCCCCTGACGACTTTGCGCGATGCGTTGCCCGATATCGCGGCGAGCACAAAGTCCAGTCGTTCTCGTGCCTGGACCAGTTCCTGAGCATGGCGTTCGCGCAGCTGACCTTTCGGGAGAGCCTGCGCGATATCGAAGCGTGTCTGCGCGCCCAACATACCAAGCTCTATCACCTCGGAATTCGCTCGACGATCGCGCGCAATACGTTGGCCAATGCCAACGCGGTGCGCGACTGCGCGACTGGCGCATCTACGCCGACTTCGATCAAAGCCTGATCGGCATCGCGCGCCCGCTGTATGTCGACGAGCCCTTCGGGTTCGACTTGAAGGACACCGTTTATGCGCTCGACACCACGACCATCGACTTGTGCCTGTCGGTGTTTCCCTGGGCGCCGTTCCAATCGACCAAGGCTGCGGTCAAGCTGCACACGCTGCTCGACCTGCGCGGCAACATCCCGACCTTCATCCACATCAGCGACGGCAAGATGCACGAGGTCAACATCCTGGACCAATTGGCGCCCGAGCCCGGTGCGTTCTACATCATGGATCGAGGCTTCCTCGACTTTGCGCGCCTGTATCGCTTCCACCAAGCCGGCAGCTTCTTCGTTACCCGCGCCAAGTCCAACACCAAAGCCCAACGGCGATATTCGCATCGCGTCGATCGCAGTACCGGGTTGATCTGCGATCAGACCATCTTTCTCACTGGCGTCTATTCGCCACAGGACTACGAGGCCCCGCTGCGACGCATCCGTTTCAAGGATCCCAAAACCTCCACGACGCTCGTCTTCCTGACCAACAACTTCGTCCTGCCGGCGTTCACCATCACCGAGCTTTACCGCTGCCGCTGGCAGGTCGAACTCTTCTTCAAGTGGATCAAGCAGCACCTTCGGATCAAAGCCTTCTTCGGTACTTCGGAAAACGCGGTCAAGCCGCAGATCTGGATCGCGGTGTCGGTGTACGTCCTGGTCGCCATCGTCAAGAAGCGCCTGAAGCTCTCTGCCAGTCTCTATCAAATCCTACAAATCCTCAGCCTCACCATGTTCGAACGAATGCCGCTTGATCAACTACTTGCGCAAGCCGTAATCGACGACGTCGCCAGCACTTCCGACGAGCAGTTGTTCCTATTCGAATAACGTTGGGACACTACTGGGGTCAGAACAGGTTTTCCCCTGTGAGGTCGGTGCGTGAGTACCGGCTGCCTCAGGAATACCTGTTCTGACCCAATTATTTTTACCAGACGCGGCAGCGGGTTTCGGCGACCATGGGTTGGCCGGCGTGGCAGCCGAAGGCCTGCTGGAACTGCGGCAGGTTGACTACCAGCCCGTTGACGCGCCAGCGGCCGGGGGAGTGGGGGTCGGTGATGGCCTTTGCGCGCGCGTTCTCGGGGCGCTGGCTCTCGCAGGCCCACTGTGCGTAGCCGACGAAGAAGCGCTGCTCCGGCGTGAGCCCCTCGCGAGCCTCCAGAGTCTTCCCAGCCGTCTCGGCCTTCCAAGCCGCCCACGCAAGGACAATTCCCCCCAGGTCCGCCACGTCTTCGCCCAAGGTCAGCTTGCTGTTGATCTTGATCTCGTCGATCACGGTGTATCCGGCGTACTGGTCCGAGACGCATTTCGCCCGTTCGTTGAAGGCATCGGCGTCGGCCTTGGTCCACCAGTCCTTCAGGTTGCCCTTCGCGTCGTACTGCCGCCCCTCGTCGTCGAATCCGTGGGTGAGCTCGTGGCCGATGGTGGTGCCCGTATTGCCGTAGTTCGGTGCGTCGTCCATCTTCGGGTCGAAGAACGGCGGCTGCAGGATGCCGGCCGCGAAGTTGATGTCGTTGGTCTGCGCGTTGTAATAGGCGTTGACGGTGGGCGGCGTCATGAACCACTCGGAGCGGTCCACGGCCTTGCCGATCTTGGCGAGCTGGCGGCGCGACTCGAACCGCGAGGCGCGCTCCACGTTGCCCATGAAGTCGCCGCGCCGGATCGCCACCGCCGAGTAGTCGCGCCACTTGTCCGGGTAGCCGATCTTGTTGACCATCGCCTGCAGCTTCTCCAGCGCGCGCTTCTTTGTATTGGGGCTCATCCACTCCAGGTCGCGAATGTCCTCCTCCATCGCGCGCTCGATGCGTCGCGTCATCCGCAGCGCATCCGCCTTCACCTTCGGCCCGAAGGCGCGCTTCACGAACTCGCGTCCGAGCGCCTCCCCCAGGTGCGTGTCCACCATTCCCACGCAGCGCTTCCACCGGGGCTTCAACTGCGGCACGCCGTGCAGGGTCCTGCTGTAGAAGCCGAAATTCTCATCGACGAATGCGGAGGAAAGCATCGGCGAGAGCGCCCGCGCCACGTGCCAGCGCATGTAGGTCTTCAGGTCCTCGAGGCTGGCACCGGCGATCTCGCGATCGAGCTGGCGGTAGAAGTCGGGTTCGGTCACGTTCATCGGCCCGCCGGGCTTCACGCCCAACGCCTTCAGGTACGAGCTCCAGTCGAAGGCGGGCGTCAACGCCTGCACCTGCGCCAGCTTCATCTTGTTGAAGAGCCGATAGGGATCGCGACGGTCCACCTGGGTGAGCGAGCGTTGCGCGAGCCCGGTCTCCAGCGCCATCACGCGCCCGGCCTTCGCCTTCGCCGCCTCGGCTGTCTCCCCCAGCAGCACGAACACGCGCGCCACGTGCTCGAGGTATTGCGCGCGGATCGTCTTCGACTTCTCGTCGTCGTTCACGTAGTAGTCGCGGTCGGGCAGGCCCAGGCCGCCGGCATCGGCGTAGGCGATGTTGCGCGTGGAATCCCCGAAATCCGGGTTGGAGCCGAACCCGAAGAAGAGCCCCGTGTCCGTGGGCAGGAGGTGCAGCTCCCCCACCACCGCTGGCAGGTCGCGCTTCGAGCTCATGGCTTCGATGCGCGCGAAGTACGGCGCCAGGGGTGCCGCCCCCAGCTTCTCCACCGTCGCTTCATCCATGCAAGCCGCGAAGTAGTCGCCGGCCTTCTGCTCGTTGGCGGTGCGTCCGTAGGATTTGGCCCCCATCTCCGCCAGGATCCCCCACAGGTAGCGCTGGTTGTCGGTTGAGAGCTTGCTGGTGACGCTCCATCCCGCCTGGTCGGACGGGATCGGATTGGCCTTGATCCACCCGCCGCAGGCGTACTGGTAGAAGTCCACGCAGGCATCGGCGCCGCGATCCATCGCCGCCACGTCGAGGCCCGGCGTGTAGGGCAGGGTGGTGATGGGGGAATCCTTGTCCTGCGAAAAGGCGGGTAGTGCGAGGAGGGCGGCGGTGAGGACCGTGAGCGAAGGGCGCATGGGGGCGAGGCCAATGGGGGAGGCCCAGTTTATGGCACCCCGCACCCCCGATTCGTCACCGAATTTCACCCGCTTGCATTCCGGGATCGACGCTCCTAGCATCTGTTAGCCCCCAGCGAACATGGAGGATGCGATGGCCCGTACCGTCACCCCCCGCAAGGTTGCCCGATCCACGCCCCGCATCGCCAGGCCGCCCTTCGAGGGCCCCCGCGTCGGCGGCCGGCTGATGGATGCCCGCCCCGACCGCCTCGACATCCGCGACCTGCCGTACCGCCCGCCGCTGCGCTCGTTGCCCCCGCGGTTCCCGGATGACGCCACGCTCACCGCCTTCGTGCCCGGCTACGTGAAGGCGGGCCTGGTGCTGGACCAGGGCCGCGAGGGCGCCTGCACCGGCTTCGGCCTCGCCTGCGTCGTGAATTACCTCCTCTACACCCGCGACCTCGCCGGGAAGCGCTTCTCCGGCGTGAGCGCCAGGATGCTCTACGAGCTCGCCAAGCGCTACGACGAGTGGCCCGGCACCGACTACGAGGGCTCGAGCTGCCGCGGCGCGTTGAAGGGATGGCACAAGCACGGCGTTTGCAGCGAGGCGCTGTGGCCCCATCCCTTGGACCCGAAGGGGGTGCCCGTGCCGGTGCGGCCCGCAGGAGGATGGGAGAACGACGCCGGCACGCGGCCCCTCGGCGTCTACTACCGCATCGAGCGCGATTCCGTGGTCGACCTGCAGGCGGCGATCCACAACATCGGCGCGGTGTATGTCTCGGCCGACGTGCACGACGGCTGGGATCGCGTGTCCTCGGCGCCGGCAGGAGCCTTCCCCAGCGAGCATTCGAGCCTGCCGGTGATCCCGGCGCTGAAGAAGAAGGAAAGCCTCGGCGGCCATGCCTTCGCGCTGGTGGGCTACAACGACCGCGGCTTCGTGGTGCAGAACTCGTGGGGTCCGGGCTGGGGCCTGGGCGGCTTCGCGGTGCTGCCCTACGACGACTGGGTCGAGCACGCGACCGATGCGTGGGCGTGCGCGCTCGGCGTGCCCGTGCGCCTCTCGGGCGCGAAGACGGCCGTCGCCACCACCCGCTGGCGTGTGGGCTCGGGCCGCTCGCTCACCACCATCGAGCGCGCGCGCAAGGCGCCCAACAACCCGCCGCAGGACCCGTGGCCCATCGACCACGAGTTCCTCGAGCCCGCCTACGAACCGTGGAGCACCGCGCGGGCCTACGAGCACAGCCTGGTGTCGGGCAACGACGGCGCGCTGGTGGTGTGCGACTTCACGCGGCCGAAGGACGACGTGGCCCGGTACGCGAAGGAGATCGTCCACGACCGGCCGCGCGATTGGTTCGCCGCACGCCCCGGCAAGACGGCCCGGCTCGCCATTTACGCCCACGGCGGCCTCAACGGCGAGGACGCATCGATCCAGCGCATCCGCGTGCTGGCGCCGTACCTCGAGGCCAACGGCGTCTATCCCCTGTTCCTCACCTGGAAGACCGGCGTCGGCGAGACGCTGAAGAGCATGGTGGAAGACTGGGGGCGCAGCCTCTTCCGGGACGAGGCAATGCGCTCGGCGGGCCTGGTCTCGGAAGCCCGTGACCGCGCGGTGGAAGCCGCGGCCCACGTGCTGGGGCGCGGCGTCTGGAGCGAGATGCGCGAGAACGCGGCGCTCTCCCATGTGGCGGGCCACGGCGTCGACCTGCTGGCGCGCAATCTCGCCGCACTCGACGGCGCCGTGAAGGCCGATGGACGCAAGCTCGAGGTGCACCTGGTGGGCCATTCCGCGGGATCGATCCTGCTGGGCCACCTGCTCACGCGCCTGGCGCAACCCGGCACTTCGCCGCCGCGCATCGCTTCGTGCTCGCTGATGGCCGCGGCATGTTCCACGCGTTTCGCCGTCGACCACTACCTTGCCGCCGTGGAGGGGGGGCTGATCCGCGTCGAGGACATTCACCTCCACGGGCTCACCGACGAGAACGAGCAAGCCGATGGGTTACCGACGCCGAACCTCTGCGCCTACGGAAAATCCCTGCTGTACCTGGTCTCGCGCGCGCTGGACGACGAGCGCAAGATGCCGCTGCTGGGGATGGAGCGGGCGCTGGATCCCGCCTACGCCAACAGCGCGTGGCAGTGGGCCGCGAGCGAGCTGGAAAGCGTGCAGCGCTGGCAGGCGGCGTGGCCCGCGGCCAACCGGCACCTGGTGAAGGATCGCGATGTGCGCATCACGCGCACCGGCGCCCAGGCCCAGGCCACCCATGTCTCCTTCGATAACGACATCGATACCCTGACAACCGTGATCGAGCGGATCGCGGGGCGGAAGATCGCCCCGATGGAGTGGCTGGACTACTAGCTCGGAGCGTTCCTAGGGCCCGTGGTCGCCGCCGGTATTCACCCGGTTCGCGTTCCTGGAGACCACCTTGCGGTCTTCGGAGAAGGTGATCGAGAAGATCGCGATGTAGCCCCAACCGTCCTGGTAGTTGTAGTCCCAGGCGGTGGTGCGCGAGAGCCCGAATTTCATCATGTCGTCCGGGGGGCCGAGGGCGCGCGTAACTTCTTCCATGCTCATGCCGAGCGCGATGCCTGAAAAGAGGGCGTCGTTGCGCTTCGACTCGATGCTGGGGGGCAAGCCTGCGCACGCGGACAGCCCGGCGGCGAGGAGAAGGGCGGCAGTGACGCGAAGTGGGAATGGCGGGCGCATGTGGCCCATAATCTTCCCATGAAAACCGCGATTCCACCCGGCGCCCCGATTCCCTACCTCGCGCGCATCCGGGAGTACTACCAGGCGCTCGGTTACGGCGCGCCGTACGAGTGGGCGCACTACGACGACGTCCCCTTCCACCGCCTCGCCAAGCCATTGAAGCAGGCGCGCGTGGGCCTGGTCACCACGGCCGCCCTTTACCAGCAGGACAAGGGCGACCAGGGTCCCGGCGCCGCCTACAACGCGGGGGCCAAGTTCTACACCGTCTACTCCCGCGACACCTCGCACCAGCACGACCTGCGCATCTCCCACGTGGCGATCGACCGCAAGCACACCACTGGCGAGGATCCCGGAACCTACTTCCCGCTGCCCGCGCTGCGGCGCGCCTCCGTTTCGCGCCGCATCGCCGCGGTGGCGCCGCGCTTCCATGGGCTGCCGACCAATCGCAGCCAGCGCGTGACGCTCGACCAGGATTGCCCGGAGCTGGTGGCGCGCTGCCAATCCGATGGCGTCGATGCCGTGGTGCTGGTGCCCAACTGCCCCGTCTGCCACCAGAGTGTCAGCCTCGCCGCGCGAGCTCTGGAGGCGGCGGGCATCGCCACGGTGGTGATGGGGTGCGCGCGCGACATCGTGGAGCACGTGGGCGTGCCGCGGCTGCTGTTCTCCGATTTCCCGCTGGGTAATGCGGCGGGGCGGCCGAAGGACCCCGAGTCCCAGGCGCTCACGCTCGAACTGGCGCTGCAACTGCTGGAGTCGGCCGAGGGCCCGCGCACCACCGTGCAGTCCCCCCTCGAGTGGAGCGGCGACCCGTCGTGGAAACTCGACTATTGCAACGCGGCGCAACTCTCGCTGGAGGAAATCGCGCGGCACCGCGTCGAGTTCGACCAGGGCAAGCTCGCGGCGAAGACGCTGCGCGAGGCTTCCCCCCCGCGTTGAGGCGGGCGCGCGCGAGATGAGCGGCGCCGAATCGTCGCTGCGCCAGGCCCTTCCCCTGGTCCTCGCGGCGGGCGTTTGCTTCAGCACGCTCGACGCCACCGCGAAATTCCTGATCCAGGACCACGCGCTCTTCCTCGTGGTGTGGGCGCGATACGCGGGGCAGATGCTGGTGGTGACGCCGATCGCGTGGAACCGCACCGGCCCCGGCTTCTGGCGCACGCACAACCTGCGCATGCAGCTCGCGCGATCAGCATGCCTGGTGGTGGCGACGGGAAGCTTCTTCGGCGCGCTGCGCTTCCTGCCGCTTGCCGAAGGGTCGGCCATCAGCTTCATGGCGCCGATGTTCGCGATCCTGCTGTCGATGCCGGTGCTGGGGGAGCGTCCCACGCGCGCGCGCTGGATCGCCTCCATCGCGGGGTTCGTGGGCATCGTGGTGCTGGTGCGCCCTGGCTCGGCGGTGTTCCACCCCGCCACCGGGCTGCTGGTGCTGGCGGCGATCTCCAACGCGATGTACCAGCTGCTCACCCGCAAGCTGCCCAACGACTCGCCGACGACGACGCTCTTCTACTCCGCGATGGTGGGCACGGTGCTGCTGTCGGTGGCGCTGCCGTTCCTGGTGGAGGTGCCCCGGTCGATCTCGCTTCGGGACGGCCTTTTCCTGGTGCTGCTGGGATTGCTCGCGGGCTTCGGCCACTGGATGTTCATCAACGCCTTCCTCAAGGCGCCCGCCTCGCTGATCGCGCCTTTCACCTACATCCAGATGCTGTGGGCCACGCTCTACGGCTACCTCGTGTTCGGCCAGCTGCCCGACCGGCTCTCGGCGCTCGGCATGGCGATCATCGTGGTGAGCGGGGTGGCGCTGGTGGTGCACGAGCGGCGCGCGGCCGCCGATTTCCACGCGGCCAACCGGAGGCGCTAGGCGAGCTCCACCGCACGCCTTGGCCTGCGACCTAGGAGAGCTCCATCGGCACGCCGTGGGTGAGGGCGGGATCGAGCCGCCGCCTCGTGCCCGTAGCGGTGCGCAGGCTCACGGCGTGGGGGCCTTCGCCGCGGCCGGCGAGGCGCGCGGCAAGCTCCGTGGCGAAGCGGGGCAGGGCGCCCTTGCCGGGTTGGGGCGACATCAGCACGAGGGCGGTGCCGCCGAGCTGCGCGGTTGCCATCCGCACGCCGAGCGCCGGGACACTTTCCGGCGATCCCATCTGCGCGGCATTCCCGAGTAGCCCGGTGTAGCGCGCGATGGAGACGTCGATGTCGTGCACGGCGACCGCCACGCGCGTGACCCCCGTAGCGCCATTGGCATGACGGCGCACCTCGCCTTCGGGCACGCGCAGCTCGCGCGGCGTCACGTCCCCGCACAGGAACGGGAGGTCGAACGTGGACTGCCTGCCGGTGCGCCACTTCACCTCGACGCCATCGGGGCGCAGGCGGCCGCCGTCGACGGGGCCGGTGAGCGGGACACCGCGGGACTTGGCATCCTCGATCGATTGAGCGATCTCACCGGGGACGAGGGCGTAGTCCATCAGGCCATCGCCGTGGCGCGCGTGGGCGAGGTACCAGCGCTCCGTGGGCCCTGGCTCCGCCCACGCGATCAGCTCCAGGTAGGCACCGTCGTCGAACACCACCAGCGCGTTGTGCGAGGTGCGGCCCGGGTGGCGGCCGCCGATGGCCACGGTGAAGCCCAGGGCGCGGTAGTCCTCGACCGCGCGGGCGAGGTCGGTGACGGCGATGACGATGTGGTCGAGGTTCATCGAAAGCCCTCCCTCTCCCATGGGAGAGGGCCGGGGAGAGGGTGGACTCTCATCCCATCCATTGGCTCACCGGCACGGCCGTGTCCTGCAGCTGTTGCGAGATCACGTCCACCAGCGCCGGCCCGTCGTGGTCCAGCGCCGCCTTGATCGCATCCTCGACGCCCGCCGGATCCTCGACGCGCCAGGACTTGACGCCGAACGCCTCGGCGACCCTCGCGTGGTCGGTGCGGTCGAAGTCCACCGAGAAATAGCGCTCGCCGTAGCCGGTCTTCTGGCTCGCCTTGATCCAGCCGTACACTGTGTTGGAGAAGACGATCATCTTGAGCGGCACGCGGCGTCGCACGATGGTCTCCAGCTCGCCGCAGGTGAAGTTGAAGCTCCCGTCGCCCATCGCCGCCACCACCATCGCGTCCGGTCGCCCGAAGGAGGCACCGACACCCGCCGACATCGCGAAGCCCAGCGCGCCGTGGGCACGGTTGGTGATGAAGTGCCGGCCCGGCTGGGGCGCCTGCAAGAAGGCGGAGAAATAAGGGCAGGGCGTGCCGGGGTCGGCGACCACGATGGCCTTCGCGGGGAGCAGCCGGTTCAGCGCCGCCACCACGCGCTCCGGCTTGATCGGCATGTCGGTCGAGGCGGCCAGCGCTTCGAACTCGCGCATCTTGGTGGCGCGCGCTTTCGCCGCGATGGCGCGCCCGTCGGCGGGGTTGCCCGCGCGATGGCCGAGACGCGCTGCGACCGCTGCGTTGAGGTCACCGAGGGCAAGCCGTGCATCGCCCACCAGCGCCACATCGGTGCGGTAGTTGGTGCCGATGGTCATCGCGTCGATGTCGAGGTGGATGATCGGGACGCCGCGGCCCGGGTAGTGCCAGTGCTCGGTGGTGGTGGAGCCCGCGCGGGCGCCGACGAAGAGCACCAGGTCCGCACCCATCACCACTTCTCGCGTGGCCGTGACGCCGCCGTTGGTTCCGACCACGCCAACGCTCAACGAATGGCCGTCGGCGAGCGTGCCCTTGCCGCTCACCGTCGTACAAACCGGGGCGTTCAGCATCGTGGCGAGGCGCTCGAGCTCGTCGCAGGCGCCGGAGTTCACCACGCCGCCGCCGCAGACGATCACCGGCGCACGGGATGCGACGAGCTTCTCCGCCGCGCGCTCGATATCGCCCGCGTCGGGACGCGAGCGCATCGCGGGGTATCGGTCATGCCCTTCCTGAGCCCACACGTCGGCAGCGTCGATCTCATGCTTCTGGACGTCGTAGGGCAGGCAGATGTGCGCGGCGCCAGGCCGGCCGGTGGTCATCGCTCGGAAGGCGCCCCGCACCGCGCCGGGAATCTGGTCGGCGCGATCGATGGTGGTGTTCCATTTCGTGAGCGGCCGGTAGAGCGACTGCTGGTCGAGCTCCGTCAACGGAAACTTTCCGCGCGAGCCGACGGAGACATCGGAGGTGATGCCCAGCACCGGAATCGACGACTCGTTCGCCTCGACGATCCCGGGAAGCAGGTAAGTCGCACCGCCACCGCTCGGCCCCTCGCACACGCCCACCTTGCCCGTGACGCGCGCGTAGGCGTCGGCCATGTAGGCAGCGCTCCTCTCGTCGCGGGTGAGGATGTGGTCGATGCCGTGGTCGAGGCGCGCGAGGGCATCGTAGTAGGGCAGGCTCGTGTCGCCGCACAGCCCGAAGATGTGCTTCACGCCGTTAAGCTGAAGCATGCGCACGAGGGCGTCGGCACCGCTCATCTTTGCCAAGGTTTTCTCTTTAATCCCGTTCATTTCGATGAAACGTTAGCATGGCGCATGGACGAGATCAGTGTCGAGGAGATCGGCATCCGCCTCGCCGCCAAGGCCGATGCCGAGATGAATGTCGCGGAGAAGGCGTTCTTCGCGGTCTACGCCTTCACCGCCGACGTGCTGCATGGCGGGCTCGGGGAATCCATCGCCGGCGATGGCGGCGAGCTCTTCGCGGTTTTCGCGGAATTCACGCGGCGCTACGGCGATATGGAGCTGCGTGCCCTGGTAACGGAGATCGCGAACTGCTTTCCGGGACCGATTCCGGAAGACCGCGCCGCACGCTCATCGGCCGTGTCGCAACTGCGAAAGAACGGCGATCCCCTGGGAGAGCTCGACGAGCGTTTCCGCCAGGGCGAGGCCGCCATCGAGGCAGGGCTCGTCGCCCTGGTGAGCAACAACGCCGCCGCGTTCGGCCGTTGAGGGAGGGCGCTGCGTAGCGCCGGTATCGACCGCTGTTCGTCCCGGGAGTGGCGGGGGTATTGCCGTCCCGCCCCCCGCGACGTAGTCTGCTACACCGCCAAACAACAACTAGAGGAGAAAACATGAAAAACATGCAGAAGGCGGGCGTCCTGGCCGCCGCGATCGCGATGGCTTTCGGAATCGCCCACGCCCAGCAGCCCGCAGCCCCCGCCGCACCCCCGGCCTGGAAGCAGGGCCAACCCGATTCGATGAAGGCCAGCCCCCTGGCGCCCCATGCCGGCAAGATGACCGAGACCCCGGTTTCGGAAATCCCGCTGGACAAGCTCAAGGTTCCCGCCGGCTTCAAGGTGGAGATCTGGGCCTCGGGCATGCCCGGCGTGCGCCACATGGTGCGCGGCGACAAGGGCAAGATCTACGCCGGCACCCGCACCATCGGCCGCGTCTACGAGATCACCGACGATGGCTCGGCGCGCAAGAGCCGCATCGTGGTGGACAAGCTCACGCAGCCCAACGGTGTCGCTTTCCGCAACGGCTCGCTCTACGTGGTGGCGATCGGCAAGGCGATGCGCTTCGACGGCATCGAGGACAAGCCCGACGCCGCGCCCGTGGACATGACGGAAGTGCTGAAGCTCGGCACCGAGCAGCACCACCAGTGGAAGTACATCAAGTTCGGTCCCGACGACAAGCTCTACGTCCCGTTCGGCACGCCGTGCAACATCTGCGAGCCGCCGGAGCAGTACGCGCAGATCCGCCGCTACAACGCCGACGGCTCGGGCATGGAAGTGGTGGCGCGTGGAGTGCGCAACTCGGTGGGCTTCGACTTCCATCCGAAGACCAAGGAGCTGTGGTTCACCGACAACGGCCGCGACTGGGCGGGAGACGCCAAGTTCGATGACGAGCTGAATCGCGTGTCGAAGGTGGGCGAGAACTTCGGCTTCCCGTACTGCCATTCCACGGGCACACCGGACCCGGACTTCAAGAAGGCCGACGCCTGCAAAGGTGTGACGCTCCCGGTGGTCTCGATGGGTGAGCACACCGCCGCGATGGGCATGCGCTTCTACACCGGCGACATGTTCCCCGCCGCGTACAAGGAGCAGATCTTCGCGGCGCGCCGCGGCTCCTGGAACCGCACCAAGCTGAATGGCTACGACGTGGTGACGATCAAGGCGAGCGCCGACGGCAAGGGTGCCAAGGTGACGCCGTTCCTCACCGGCTTCATGGACGCCAAGGCCAACACCTTCTGGGGCCGGCCGGTGGACGTGATGCAGATGCCCGACGGCTCGCTGCTGGTGGCCGATGAGCAGAACGGCGCGATCTACCGCATCAGCCATGCGGGTAGCGCCAAGAAGGAAGCCAAGAAGGCCTGAAGTCTGTTGGAGGAGGGCGGCGGGCGGCGACGCTCGCCGCCCTTTCGTTTCCGGCGCGCAGACCGTCCCTGCCGTGTCGATTCTCCACCGCAACAAGAACGGAGAGCCCATGAAGCGCACAACGCTCAGCATCCTGGCCACGGGCATTGCATGCCTTGGCGCAGCCAGCGCCGGGGCGTCGTTCGCCCAGGTGCCGGCGGAGCGCATCGCCATGTGCGAGGCGTGCCACGGCAAGGACGGCAACTCGACCATCGCCGGCACGCCCTCCATCGCGGGGCAGCCCGAGATCTTCCTCGTGAACCAGCTGATCTTCTTCCGCGAGGGGCTGCGTGCGTCACCCGTGATGCAGGAGGTGGCGAAGGGGATGAAGGATCCCGAGGCCATCGCGCTCTCGAAGCATTTCGCGGGGCGCCCGGTGAAAGTGGTGACGGCCGAACCCGCCGACCCGAAGGCGATGGCGCGCGGCAAGGGCCTCGCCGAGAAGATGTTCTGCGGCCAGTGCCATTTGCCCAAGTACCAGGGGCGCGCGCAGATGCCGCGACTCGCCGCCCAGCGCGAGGATTACCTCGCCGACACGATGATCGCCTACCGCGACAACAAGCGCACCGGCGCGGATACCACGATGATCGGGGTGCTCGCGGGCGTGACGGATGTGGACATCAAGGCGCTGGCGCATTTTCTCGCGCGACAGCGCTGAGTTGGCGTTTTTCGCGGCAGAGGATCAGTGGCGAGAAACGTGGAGATCAAGGCGCGAGTCGATGACCTTGCCGTGGTGGAAGCGAGGGCGCGCGCGATCTC
>JANMHV010000414.1:0-2943 GCA_031375445.1 Burkholderiales bacterium
TTTGTGGCGTCCCCACGGGGATTCGAACCCCGGTTATCGCCGTGAAAGGGCGGTGTCCTAGGCCTCTAGACGATGGGGACAAAGAAAACGGAAGCTAGAGGGCTTCCGTTTCCTGTGAAGCTTGAATCCTTGGTGGAGGTAAACGGGATCGAACCGATGACCTCTTGCATGCCATGCAAGCGCTCTCCCAGCTGAGCTATACCCCCCAAATGCGAGGTAAAGATTATAGCGTTTCCCCGGGAAAATTGGGAGGGGGAGCCACCCCGGGCGGCTGCGGCATGGGGAACGGCAATATTACGCACGATATTTCAGGGCCTTGCGCCTAGGATGCCTCCCAGCATCCCGGGCGCCGGCGCCCTTCGCCGGATCGGAACCCTCATCCGGAGAACAAGAATGCGCAACTTGGCCAACCTTCAGAACGCCGCGGTCGCCGCGGCCCTCACCCTCGCCACCGCCGGCGCCCAGGCGGCAAGCCCGGAAATGCGGGCCTTCCGGGCGGACTATGGCGCCGTCCTGGATAACCTCCAGGCAAGCCTCGAGCGCAGCGGAAACACCCGCGACGCGAGCCTCCTCAAGCGATCGCGTGAGTCGCTGATGAGGGTTCCGGACGACTCCCTCGAGTTGCTCTTCGGCGGCCAAGTACCCGATGTGGGCAATCGGGTGAGAGAGCTGCGCAGCGTCACCCCTTCCCTCGCCAAATCCGCAGGACTGCCCGCCGCGGGGCCTATCCATCCCGCGTGCACGGACGGGCTGGACGCCGACTCCGTGTATGCCACCCTCATCGCGAAGCAGGTAACGCAGGCGGCCCTCGATGCCGCCAACTATGGATGCGTGCAGGACATCTTCGGGGCGAACGCCTCGCTTGCATGCATTCCGCTTGCCGTAGCCAACAGCGTCGCGACGAGCATCTGGGAAGTGCGCGCCTGGTGCAACGGCGAGCTCGCCGGCGCCAAGGCGGATGCGGCCTATGAGCGCCTCTCTCACATCCACGACGACGTTGCCGAGGCCCGGTCCATCCTGCTCAGCACCTCCAGCAGCCAGCTCACGACGATTCTCGGAAGCCTTTCCACCAGCACCAGCAGCATCATCGCCAACAGCAACGACAACCGCACCGCGATCAACAACAACATCAATGCGAGCACGGCGGCCATCAACACCAGCATCGCCAACAGCACGAGCTCCATCAACACCAACATCAACGCGAGCACCGCGTCGATCCTCGCCAACGCCAACGCCAACACCACCAGCATCAACAACAACGTGGGCGCCAGCACGACAACGATCATCAACACGTCCAACGCCAACAAGGACGCGATCGTGGGCGAGCTGCGCGCGGTGGCATGCGAGATCATCCGGCTGCTGAATACGCCCGACGGCCAGCGCGGCTCGGCGATCGCGGCCTGCACGGCACAACCGGGCTACCCGTACTCCTGGAACAAGAAGTAGCCGGGGACTAACCCGCCGCGGCCCGCTCCAGGCGCTCCATCGCCACCTTGCGCTGGAGCGCCGCCGCGATGGCGTCGATGGCCGGGGTCTGCGCCTGGCCGGTTAGCGCCACGCGGAAGGGCATCATCACGGCGGGGGGCTTTACACCCTTCGCCTTGATGGTTTCCTTCAAGGCGGCGCCGATGGCGGGCGCCGACCACTCGGGCAGGCCCTCCAGCTTCGGCAGCAACTCTTTCAAGACCGCCCTCCCCGCCTCGGTGAGATGCTCGCGCGCGGCCTCGGCATCGCGCGAGGGCTCGGCCATCGACATGAGGAAGCGCTCGTGGTCGCCGAGCAGCTGGAATTTGGCGCGTCCCGCGGCGGTCATCGCCACCGGGTCCATCACCGAGACCACGAACTTGTGCACCTCGGGCTTCTCGCGTGCGAGGCGCTCCGAAAGCTCGGCGTCCGGCAAGCGCTTCAGGTACTCCGCGTTCATCCACTTCAACTTCTCCGGGTCCCAGCGCGCCGGCGACTTGCTCACGTGCTCCAGGTCGAACCACTCCACCAGCTGCTCGCGCGAGAACACCTCCTCGTCGCCGTGGGACCAGCCCAGGCGCGCCAGGTAATTGACCATCGCGTCGGGCAGGTAGCCATCGTCCCGGTACTGCATCACGTTGACCGCGCCGTGGCGCTTGGAAAGTCGCTGCCCGTCGGAGCCCAGGATCATCGGCACGTGGCCGAAGTGGGGCACGTCGGCACCCAGCGCGCGGTAGAGGTTGATCTGGCGCGGCGTGTTGTTCACGTGGTCGTCGCCGCGAATCACGTGGGTCATCGCCATGTCGATATCGTCCACCACCACGCCGAAGTTGTATGTGGGCACGCCATCGGCGCGCATCAGGACGAGGTCGTCCAGCTCATCGTTGGAGATGCTGATCGGCCCCTTCACCACGTCGTCCCAGGTGACGTCGCCCGAGAGCGGGTTCTTGAATCGCAGGATGCCGGCGCGGCCCGCGGGCGGCGCCTCTTTCGACTCGCGCCAGCGCCGGTCGTAACGAGGCTTGTCGCCTCGCGCGGTCGCCGCCTCGCGCATCGCCTCCAGTTCCTCCTTAGTTTCGTAGGCCCAGTACGCGAGGCCCTTCGCCAGCAGCTGCTCCGCCACCTCCTTGTAGCGTTCCAGGCGCTTCATCTGGAAGAACGGCCCCTCGTCGTAATCCAGGCCCAGCCACTCCATTGCATCTAGGATCGCCTGCTCGGATTCCTGCGTCGAGCGCTCGAGGTCCGTGTCCTCCACGCGCAGGATGAACTTGCCGCCGTGGCGCCGGGCGTAGGCCCAGCTGTAGAGCGCGGTGCGTGCGCCGCCAAGGTGGAGATAACCGGTGGGGCTGGGGGCGAAACGGGTGCGAATCATCGGGAAACCAGGCGGGTAAAGCGCCATTTTACGTTCGCTCTGGTAAAATCACGGCCTCTATCGGGTCGTTAGCTCAGCGGTAGAGCACTGCCTTCACACGGCAGGGG
>JANMHV010000382.1:0-5285 GCA_031375445.1 Burkholderiales bacterium
CGACCACGGGTGGAGCTCGGTGATCTCCACCGGCGACAAGGATTTAACCCAGCTCGTCACCGATTGCGTGCTGTGGGTGAACACCATGTCCGGCGACCGCCTCGACCCCGCGGGGGTGAAGGCCAAGTTCGGCGTGCCGCCGGATAAGATCGTCGACTACTTGGCACTCATGGGGGACGCGGTCGACAACGTGCCGGGCGTGGACAAGGTGGGGCCCAAGACCGCGTGCAAGCTGATAGACCAATACGGCTCGCTCGAGGGCGTGATCGCCCATGCCGCCGAGGTGAAGGGGGTCGTCGGGGAGAACCTGCGCCGCGCTGCGGAGTGGCTGCCCACCGGGCGCACCCTCGTCACCGTGAAGACCGACGTGCCGCTGCCGTTCACGATGGAGTCGCTCATCGACAAGGGCCCGGACGAGGCGGCGCTCGGCGCGCTTTACGAGCGTTTCGGTTTCCGCACGTTGCGCGACTCGCTGCTGAACAAGGAAGATGCAAAGGAAGGTGGGGATTCGCAAAATTCCGCCCTCCCCCTTGGGGGAGGGCCGGGGAGAGGGTCGGCATCTCCGGGGAAGTCTTCGGGCGGCCGCAACTTCGCGCTCCTCACCGCCACCGCCGAGCCGCGCCACGACGCCGTGCCCTTCGTCGCCACGCGCAGCTATGAAACCATCGTCGATGTCGTGTCGTTCGAGCGCTGGATGGCGAAGCTGGAAGCTGCGCCGCTTGCCTGCTTCGATACCGAGACCACGAGCCTGGACCCGATGACGGCGCAGATCGTCGGCCTCTCGTTCGCGGTGGTCGCCGGCGAGGCCGCCTACCTGCCAGTCACCCATCGCTATGCCGGGGCGCCGGCCCAGCTCGACCTCGAGGCGGTGCTCGGGCGCCTCAAGCCCTGGCTCGAGGACGAGAAGCATCTCAAGCTCGGGCAGAACGCGAAGTACGATCGCCACGTGCTCGCCAACCACGGCATCACCGTGCGCGGCGTGGTGCACGACACGCTCCTCCAATCCTATGTGCTGGAGAGCAACCAGCGCCACGACATGGATTCGCTGGCGCTGCGGCACCTGGGGGCCGCGGAGCTCACCACCTACGAAAAGGTCGCCGGCAAGGGTGCCTCGATGATCCCCTTCGACCAGGTGGAGGTGGAGCGCGCTACTGCTTACTCCGCCGAAGATTCGGACGTCACGCTGCAGCTGCATGCGGCGATGTGGCCGCGCATCGAGGCCGACGCGAAGCTGAAGCGCATCTACGCCGAGATCGAGATCCCGGTTTCCGGCGTATTGCTCGAGATGGAAAGGAATGGCGTCCTCATCGACGCGCAGCTTCTCGGTGCCCAGACCCAGGAGCTGGGCCGCAAGATGCTCGACCTCGAGGCGAAAGCCCACGAGCTCGCCGGCGGCCCCTTCAACCTGGGCTCGCCCAAGCAGCTGGCCGAGATCTTGTTCGACCGCCTCAAGCTCAAGGTGGTGAAGAAGACCCCCTCAGGCGCGCCATCCACCGACGAGGAAGTGCTGGAGAAGCTCGCCCTCGACCACCCCCTCTGCCGCACGCTCCTCGACCACCGCAGCGTCTCGAAGCTGAAGAGCACCTACACCGACAAGCTGCCGCGCATGGTGCATGCGAAGACCGGCCGCGTGCACACCAATTACGCGCAGGCGGTGGCGGTGACCGGCCGGCTCTCGTCGACCGATCCCAACCTGCAGAACATCCCGGTGCGAACCGCCGAGGGACGGCGCATCCGTGAGGCGTTCATCGCCCCTCCCGGATCGAAGATCGTCTCCGCCGACTATTCGCAGATCGAGCTGCGCATCATGGCGCACCTTTCCGGGGACAAGAGCCTGGTGGACGCGTTCTCGCGCGGCGAGGACGTGCACCGCCATACCGCGGCCGAGGTGTTCGATACGCCCGCCGCCGAGGTGAACAGCGAGCAGCGCCGCTACGCCAAGGTGATCAACTTCGGCCTCATCTACGGCATGAGCGCTTTCGGCCTCGCGCAGAACCTCGGCATCGAGCGCTCCGCCGCGCAGAGCTACATGGACAAGTACTTCGCGCGCTACCCCGGGGTCGCCGCGTACATGGAGCGCACGCGCAACGAGGCCCACGAGCGCGGTTATGTCGAGACAGTGATGGGGCGGCGCCTCTGGCTGCCCGATATCCATTCGTCCAACCAGGCGCGCAGGCAGGGCGCCGAGCGCCAGGCGATCAACGCGCCGATGCAGGGCACCGCCGCGGATCTCATCAAGCTCGCGATGATCGCGGTGCAGGGCTGGCTCACGCGCGAGATGCTCGCCACCAAGCTCGTGATGCAGGTGCACGACGAGCTGGTGCTGGAAGTGCCCGGGAACGAGCTCGACCGCGTGAAGCCCGAGGTCGAGCGGCTGATGATGGGGGTGGCCAAGCTCGACGTGCCGCTGGTGGTGGAGGCGGGGGTGGGCGACAACTGGGAAGAGGCGCACTGAGCGCCGTGGCTTTCGCCGACCATTTCTCCGACAAGGCAGCGCTCTATTCGGCCGCGCGGCCTCGCTATCCCGATGCGCTCTTCGATTTCATCGCGTCGGTCTCGCCGGGTCTCGAGCGGGCCTGGGATTGCGCCACCGGCAACGGCCAGGCGGCGGCGGGTCTCGCGCGCCACTTCGCCCATGTCGATGCCACTGATGCGAGCGCCGAGCAGATAACCAATGCCGTTCCCATCCCGCGTGTCGCCTTTGCGGTGGAGACCTCCGAAGCCCCGTCGTTCGGCGATTCCGTGTTCGATTGCGTGTGCGTGGCCCAGGCGCTGCACTGGTTCGATCTCGAGCGCTTCCATCGCAGCGTCCATCGCGTGCTCGAGCCCGGCGGCGTCTTCGCGGCGTGGGGGTACGTGTGGATGAGCGTGGATCCCGCCATCGATCGGGCGCTGGAGCGCGAGGTGTTGCAGCCGCTGCAGCCCCACTGGCCCGAGCAGAACCGCAAGCTGTGGAACGGATACCGCGACTTGCCCTTCCCCTACGAGGTCATCCCGGCGCCTGAGTTCGCGATCGAGGTGCAGTGGAGCCTCGACCAGCTGATTGGTTACGTGGGCTCGTGGTCCGCCACTCGCGCGCTGCAGAAATCGCGCCCGGCGTTCCTCGAGGAGGCGCGCGCGGCGCTGGCGGGCGACTGGGGCGGGGCCGGCCTGCGTACCGTGACCATGCCGCTCGCTTGCCGGATCGGCCGACACGCTGGGTGAGGCGGCCAGTGCCGGCGACCGGAACGACGGCACCGAGCGACGTTATAATGGACGTTATAACTCTCGGAGGTGCCCAATGGCGACGCTCAAGGTGACCCAGATCGGCAATTCACTCGGCTTGATCCTCCCCCGGGAGATTGTCGAGCGGCTGCGCCTGGCGAAGGGCGAGGAGGTGTCCGTCGTCGCGACCCCGAACGGCATCGAGATCACTCCGTTCGACCCGGACTTCGAAACCAAGCTCGAAGCCGCCCGCAAGATCACCAAGCGCTACCGGAACGCATTGCGCGAGCTGGCGAAGTGAACTGGCTGGAGTCGGCCGAGGTGAATGCAATCCACGCCATGCAGATCGCGGAGTTCGGCGGCCTTTCCGGGACTCGGGATCCGGGCGCGCTCGAATCGGCGCTGGCGCGTCCTCGCAACTCGGCGGCGTATGGCGACCCTTCGGTGTTCGAGCTCGCCGCCGAATATGCGTTCGGGATCGCCCGCAATCACCCATTCGTCGACGGCAACAAGCGAACCGCGCTCGTCGCTTCGTTCGTATTCCTCGAGCTGAACGGGTGGGATGTCGTTGCGCAGGAAGCAGACGCGGTGGTCGTCTTCGTCGATTTGGCCGCGGGCAAGCTCACGCAGGCCGACCTCGCCTCCTGGCTCGAGGCCAACACGCGGAAGCCGGCGAGGCGGGGAAAGTGATCGACTCGATCAACGACGGGGCCGACCGCCTGGTACGAGGCGAGGTCGTGGCGTTCGCCACCGAGACGGTCTACGGGCTGGGTGCGGATGCGACGAACCCCGCCGCAGTGGCGAAGATCTTCGCGCTGAAGGGCCGGCCCGCCGACCACCCCCTGATCGTGCATTTCGCCGATCCGCGGCAGCTCGACCGCTGGGCGGTGGAGATTCCCGAGTTCGCGCGCACGCTCGCGGCGCGCTTCTGGCCGGGCCCGCTCACGCTGATCCTGAAGCGCTCGGCCGCGGTGCCTGATGCCGTCACCGGTGGCCAGGACACCGTGGGATTGCGCTGCCCGTCGCACCCGATGGCGCAGGCGTTGCTCACGGAATTCGCTCGCGTCGGCAGCGGCGCGGTCGCCGCTCCCTCGGCCAACAAGTTCGGCCACGTGAGCCCCACCACGGCGCAGCACGTGCGCGACGAGTTCGGCCCCGGCCTTTTCATTCTCGACGGCGGTGCCAGCGATGTGGGTCTCGAATCGACCATCGTCGATCTCTCGCGGGGCCGTCCGGTCCTGTTGCGCCCGGGCTCGATCACGCGCGCGCAGCTCGCCTCTGCGCTCGGGGTCTCGCCCGGAGATCGCGATGCCCTGGCGCCGCGCGCTTCGGGGTCGCTCGCCTCGCACTACGCGCCGCGCACGCCCGTCACGATCGTCGCACGCGACGCGATCGCGGCCGAGCGCGCGCGCGGCACGCGCGTCGTGGTGCTCGAGCTGGGCGCGCGCCCCGATGCGGCCCGCTACGGGCACGACCTCTACTCGCGGCTGCGCGAGCTCGACCACGCCCGGGCGGAACGCATCCTCGTCGAGGCGCCGCCCGCGTCCCCTGAATGGGAAGCGGTGAACGACCGACTGGCGCGCGCGGCGGCGGGCGCCGAGGAGCTCGACGATGAGCCGTGAGAGGGCCCGAGCGCGGCGGGCGCATGAGACGCCCGTGACTCGCCCCGCCAAGCCGCACCGGGTCCGCCGGGTGGCGTGGTCCCTGCGTTTGCTGGGCGAACCTGCTCTAGTGGGTCCCGATGGCACCGAGCACCTCCTCGAGCGGCGCGCGGCCGCCCTCCTCGCGCTGGCGGCGCTCCCGCCCGGACCAACGCGCCGGCCCCCCCCGACGCACCTGGGGCGGGATCCCGATCCGCCCAACGCCCGCCAGGCGCTGCGCCAGCAGCTTTTGCGCCTGCGCCGGCTGGGCGGCGGAGAGCTGCTCGAGGGCGACGACGCATTGAGGCTCGCCGACCACGTGACGTGTGATGTGGCCACCGGCCTCGGTGCCGGCCCGTTGCTGGGATCCTTCGACTATGGCGAGGGCGATGAGCTGGCGCGCTGGGTGGCAAGCGAGCGCACGCGGCTGCATCGCACCGC
>JANMHV010000393.1:0-3894 GCA_031375445.1 Burkholderiales bacterium
TGGGCCCCCGCCTACGCGGGGGTGACGGCGAGCATTGGGCCCCCGTCTACGCGGGGGTGACAGCCCTCTCGATACGCAATGTCGTGGCGTGCACCGCCTCCACCAAAGTGAGCTCCGAGGACTCCAACCTCGCATGCTCACCCGGCGTGAGCCAAAGGTCCTCCGCGCGCGAGGGCTCGGTGATCCAGAGCCGTCCCGACTCGCACGACACCCGCACCCCGGCCTGCTCCTCGAGCCGCAGGAACTCCCCGGGCTCGAGGGAAAGCACCATCGGGCCGCGCAGGTGCGCGCCCAGCTTCAAGGTGCCGAGATCGATCCTCACAGCGCCGTCCGCTGCAGGACCGTGGCGTGGCGCGCGGCGAAATCGCGCGTGTCCGTCACTTGCGAGGCGGCGAGCGCGGTGAGGCCGAGGACGCTCGCGATGACCACGAGGGGAATCCAGGCGGCGACCGGGCCACGGCGGCGCGGCATGTCGTCCAGGGCTGAGGGGCTGAAGGGTGAATCCATGGTGACCTCCGTTCGATGTGAGCGATATTAGGACTTGCACGGCGCTCTACCAAACGATATCTTTTGGCTTTCCTTGTGAGTGGAATTCACACATGGCCCGCCGCCTCCCACCCCTTTCGGCGCTGCGACCGTTCGAGGCCGCGGCCCGCCTGGAGAGCTTCTCGCGCGCCGCCGACGAGCTGCACATCACCCACGGGGCGGTGAGCCACCAGGTGCGCGCGCTCGAGGAGCACCTCAACACGCCGCTCTTCGCGCGCCACGGCAAGCGCGTGACACTCACGGCGTCGGGAAGGCTTTTCGCGGAGAAGGTGCGCGCGGCCCTGGACGACCTGGCCGCCGCAGCGCAATCGGTGCAGACGCGCCGAGACGACCGCCTCACGGTGAGCGTGCTGCCCTCGTTCGCCTCGCGCTGGCTCATGCCGCGGCTCATCCGCTTCATGGATGCGAACCCCGCGATCGAGGTCAACGTGCACACCTCCACCGCGCTCGCCAACTTCGTCGACGACGAGATCGACGTGGCGATCCGCTTCGGCCTGGGGCCGTACCCGCCCCACGTGTGCGAGATGTTCCTCGAGGACGAATACTTCCCGGTGGCGAGCCCGAAATGGAACAAGGGCAAGCTGCCGAAGGCGCCGAAGGACCTGCTCGCGGTGCGCATCATCCGCGAGGACCGGGACTACTGGACGCTGTGGTTCAAGGCGGCGGAGGTGGCGCTCGACGGCAAGCCCCTGGAGGGGCCGCTCTTCAACGATTCCACCTACGCGCTGCAGGCGGCGGCCCGCGGCGAGGGCATCGCGCTGGGACGCCGGTCGATCGTCGCGGAGGATCTCGAGCGGGGGGCGCTGAAGCGCCTCTTCGACGTGGCGATCCCATCGCGGGAGCGCTACTGGTTCGTGAGCCCGCGCGAGACCGCGGAGACGCCCAAGGTGAGGGCGTTCCGCGACTGGGTGAAGAAGGAGCTCGCGGCCTAGGGAATCGGCCTACGCCTCGCCGGGTCCATTCGAGGCCGGCGGCGGCTGCTCGCCGCCTCGCGCCTCGCCGGCGCCGCGATTGCGGTTGCGGTTTTTGTTGCGGCGATGGCGGCCGCCGGGCTTGCCCGCGCCCGCGGGCGCGGGCCCGTGGGGCGCCTGGGCGCCCTGGGCTTGCTGGCCCTGCTGCGGCACGGCGCCTTCAGCGTGCGGTTGGCCCTGCGCGGGATTCTGCCCCTGCCCGGCGCCCTGGCCCTGGCCGCCACCCGGCTTGCGGCGCTTGCCGTGGCGGAACGGTTGGCCTCCCGAACCCTTGGCCTGCCCTGCGCCCTTGCCCTGGCCCTGACCCTGGCCCTGGCCTTGGGCGTGCCCCTGGCCCTGGCCCCTTCCCTGGCCGGGGCCCTTGCCCTGCCCATGCCTCTCGCCGTGCGGCTGGCCCTGCCCACCCCCCCGGCCGCGGCCCCCGTGCGGCTGCCCGCCGGACCCGTTGCCTTCACGGGGCGCGAAGTTGCCCTCGCGCGGGGCGACGTTGCCGTCCACGCCCTCGCCACGCGGGCCCTTCTTGAAACCGAATTTCCTGCCCCCGCCCTGGGGACGTCGCTCGCCGCCGCCGCTGCCGCCGCGGTGAGGCCGGTTGCCGACCTCGGGCTTGTCGGGTCCGGGCACGTAGGTTCCCTTGTTGCCGTCGGGCTCGGGGCGCTCCGCGCGCTGCTGGTGCACGACCGGCACGCGGTTGCCGTAGTCGTCATCGACGCCGTCATCCTCCGCCGGCGCGGCATGGGCCTTGGGGTCGTAGCGATTGCCGATGTTGTCGTGCTCGTCCTCGACCACCACCTCGCCATCCTCGTTCGGCGGCGGCTCGTTCATGCCCGCGAAGCTCATCAGCTCCTGGATCTGCTCCTCCTCCATCTCGCGCATCATCCCGCGCTTCAGGAACGTGGGCAGCTCCACGGCGCCGAAGCGCACGCGCGTGAGCCGGCTCACCATCAGGCCCACGCCTTCCATCATCCGGCGCACCTCGCGGTTCTTTCCCTCGCGCAGCGTCACGTGGTACCAGTGGTTGGAGCCCTCGCCGCCCCGATCCTCGATGGTGTCGAACTTGCAGGGCTCGCCGTCGATGTCGATGCCGGTCTTCAACAGCTTGTCGGTCTGCTCGGCGTTGAGCTCGCCCATCACGCGCACCGCATACTCGCGCTCCACTTCGAAGCGCGGGTGCGTCATGCGGTTGGCGAGCTCGCCGTTGGTGGTGAAGAGCAGCAGCCCTTCGGTGTTGAAGTCGAGCCGGCCCACGGAGACCCAGCGCCCGGCGGTGACCTTGGGCAGCTTGTCGAACACGGTGGGGCGGTTCTCGGGGTCGTCACGGCTCACGATCTCGCCGGTGGGCTTGTGGTACATGAGCACGCGCGGCAGCGGCTCGCCGTAGCGCAGGTGGATCACGTGGCCGTCGAGCTTCACCTTGTCGCCGGGACCGACGGAATCACCCAGCTTCGCGAGCTGGCCATTGATGGTGAGGTGGCCCTGGGCGATCAGGATCTCGATGTTGCGCCGCGAGCCGTGGCCCGATTGAGCCATCACCTTCTGCAGGCGCTCGCGCTTGCTTCCCGCCGCACCCGGCTTGCCGCCCGGACCCTTGGTGCGGCGCTTCGCGTTCTGCGGCACCTTGGCCCATTCGGGGACCACCCCGCCCGGCCACTCGAGCCGCGGCTGTTTCGGTTGGCGCGGGAGCTTATCCCGCATGGGTTTGCGATTCATCTTCGGACTCCGGGGACTCGGGGGTGGGGGCCTCGTCGATCAGGGATTCCTGCGCTTCCGGCGGGGGTGCCGGCTCCAGGACGAGGGATGGGGGCGGCTCGAGCGCGGCTTGCAGCTCGTCGAGCGCCGGGAGCTCCTCGAGCGACCGTAAATTCAGGTCGTCGAGGAATTTCTTGGTGGTGGCGAAGAGGGCCGGACGGCCCGGGGTCTCGCGGTGGCCGATGGTCTCGATCCAGCCGCGCTCCTCCAACGCCTTGAGCGTCGGGGGCGAAACCGCCACGCCGCGCACGTCCTCGATGTCGCCGCGCGTCACCGGCTGGCGGTAGGCGATGATCGCCAGCGTCTCCAGCACCGCGCGCGAATAACGCGGCGGTTTCTCGGCAGTGATGCGGTCGAGGAATTTCTGGTACTCGGGCTTCACGCGGAAGCGCCAGCCCGAGGCGACCGTGGTGAGCTCGATGGAGCGCTCGCCCCATTCGTCCTTCAGCTCGTCCAGGACCTTGCGCAGGTTGTCGGCATCCACCTCGCCGCCGAAGAGTCGCTTCAGCTGCTGCACGGTGAGCGGCTCGCGGGAGGACAGCAGCGCGGCTTCGAGCACGCGCTTCACGTGGATGAGGTCGATGGGGACGGACTCGACGGCGACCATTTCCTCCCCCTCCCTTGGGAG
>JANMHV010000401.1:0-7139 GCA_031375445.1 Burkholderiales bacterium
CGCCATGACCACCCTCGCCACGGGCTTTGCCGCGGCGGTCGAGCCCGTCGCCGCACAGACCACCGTCGCCACCGATACTGCGGGACTCATCGCGGGTGAAGTGAAGGTGAAGACGGTGGACGGCGAGATGCCGGCTTACCGCGCGATGCCCG
Source organism: Burkholderiales bacterium (assembly GCA_031375445.1). Lineage (GTDB taxonomy): Bacteria > Pseudomonadota > Gammaproteobacteria > Burkholderiales > Usitatibacteraceae > Usitatibacter. The sequence continues at coordinate 153 of JANMHV010000401.1, forward strand.
CCAGCGGCGCCCACTTGCCTACGGTGCTGGTGATCCAGGAAATCTTCGGCGTGCACGAGCACATCAAGGACGTGTGCCGGCGCTTCGCCAAGGCGGGTTACCTCGCCGTGGCGCCCGAGCTCTACGCGCGGCAGGGCGACGTGTCGAAGCTAGCCGACATCGACGCGATCCGCCCGATCGTGGCGACGGTGCCCGACGCGCAGGTGATGTCGGACCTCGATGCCGCGGCGGATTGGGCGGCGAAGAACGGCGGGGACTCGGGCCGGCTCGGCGCCACCGGCTTCTGCTGGGGCGGGCGCATCGTGTGGCTCTATGCTGCGCACAACCCAAACCTGAAGGCCGGCGTCGCGTGGTACGGCCGCGTCGAGGGCCCGCCCGCCGAGCTGCAGCCGAAGAATCCGATCGACCTGGTGGCGCGGATCGAGGCGCCGGTGCTCGGCCTCTACGGCGGCGCCGACGCCGGTATCCCCAACGAGGGCGTCGATCGCATGCGCGCGGCGTTGAAGTCGGCCGGCAAGCCCTCGCAGATCCACACCTATCCGGAGATGCCCCACGGCTTCCACGCCGACTACCGGCCGACCTACCGCAAGGAGGCCGCCGCCGATGGCTGGAAGCGTGCGCTCGACTGGTTCCGGAAGCATGGCGTTGCTTAGCGGGTCAGGCGCGAGGCCGCGCGCGTGAGGGAACAGGTCACCCAGATCCGCCGCGACGTGGCGCTGCAGCTGCGCCGCATCCTCGAGGAGCGCTCCCTCTCCACCGTATTCCAGCCGATCTTCGGCTTCCGCGAGGGGCGCATGCTCGGGCACGAGGCGCTGGTGCGCGGGCCCCAGGGGTCGCTGCTGCAGACGCCGGGCCAGCTCTTCGCCGCCGCCCACGAGGAGGGTTGCTCCCTCGAGCTCAACATCGTGTGCATCCAGGAGGTGCTGCGCACCTTCGCCGCGAGCCGCATCGAGGGCAGCCTCTTCCTCAACATCTCGCCGCAGCTGATCATGCAGCGCGGCTTCAGCCAGGAGCGCGCCGGGAAATTCCTGCGCGACCTGGGCCTGGAGCCCGAGCGCGTGGTGATCGAGCTCACCGAGGACTATCCCACCTACGATTTCCGCCTGGTGCACGAGTCGCTGATGTTGTACCGCGCGATGGGCTTCCGCGTCGCGATCGACGACCTCGGCGAGGGGTTCGCGAGCCTGCGCCTGTGGTCGGAGTTGAGGCCCGAGTTCGTGAAGGCCGACAAGCACTTCGTCGCCGGCATCGCGGGGGACCCGGTGAAGGTGCAGTTCCTGCGCGCGATCCAGGGCATCGCCGAGAGCTGCGGCTCGCTCGTGATCGCCGAGGGGATCGAGAACGCCGACGACTTCCGCGTGGTGAAGGACATCGGCATCGCGTGCGGCCAGGGCTGGTTCATCGGCAGGCCCTCGGACGCCCCCACCGGCGTGCTGCCGCCTGAGGCCGAGCTCGCGTTCGTCGATGCGCGCCTGCCGGTGGTGCCGGTGGCACGGGTGCGCGCGGGCACCGAGCCCACCGCCCACGACTTCGTGCGCGCCGTGGATGCCGTGACGCCCCACGCGCCGCTCGGGGAAGCGCTGGATCGGTTCGCCTCCGACCCCGCGCTTGCCGCCATCCCGGTGATGGGTCCGGGGCTGCGCGGTGTCGTCTCCCGCGCGTGGCTGGAGCTAGCCACCGCGAGCGCCGAGCGCGACGCGTTGCGCACGCGCCCCTGTATCGAGTTCGCCGACGACGCGCCGACGAAGGTCGAGTCCGACCTCGACCTCGGCGCCCTCACCGCGGTGCTGGTGGAATCCGATGCGCGCCACGTGGCCGATGGCTTCGTGATCGTCTCGAAGGGTCGCTACCTCGGGATGGGGTCGACCGCCGATGTGATGCGCTCGCTCCAGGAGTCGCGCGTCCTCGCGGCTCGCTACACCAACCCCCTCACCATGCTGCCCGGGCAGGTGCCGATCAACGAGCACCTGGAACGCCTGCTCGCGGCGCGAGTGCCCTTCGCCGCCTGGTTCGTCGAGGTGGACCGCATGCGCGGCGTGAACGACGGCCTGGGGTACGCCCGCGGGGATCGGCTGATCCACGACGTGGCGCGGCTGCTGGAGAGCGCCGGCGAGCCCGGCGTCGACTTCGTGGGGCACGTCTCCGGCGGGCGCTTCGTGGTGCTGATGCAGAGCGAGAACTGGGAGCCGCGCGCCCGGCGCGTGCTGGCGGATTTCCCGGGAATGGTGGAAGCCACCGTGACCACCGAGGTCTTCGAGCGCGGCTACTTCATCGCCCAGATGCGGGACGGGCGCGAGGTGGTGCGCCCGCTGCCGGCGCTCGCCATCGGGATCCTGCCGGTGCTGCCCGGCGTCTTCGAGTCCCGCCACGAGGTGGTGCTGGCCGCGAAGGACGCCGCCCACGCGGCGATGGCGGAGCCCGCGAGTGCCCTCCACGTGGATCGCCAGTACGGCAACGCCTATCCCCAGTCGCTGCTGTTCGACTAGCCCGGCGCGGGGAATCCGCGCGGTCGATCTCCCGAAGACCTCCGTTCCGCGCCTGGCGCCCGCGCCTCTACTGTCCTGCAGACCCCGCGCTGCCGTGAGGGTTTTCCGGGTCACTCTCCCTCTGCCCTGGGAGAGGGCCGGGGAGAGGGTCAGGCTCTGCGCCACACCTGCCAGCGCTCCCGGCCCGCGAATACCTCGATCGAGTCGGTCGCGCTGTCGTCCTCCTCCCGGGTGAAGGCGCTGGCCAGCAGCTGGTCGAGCTGCGGCTGGCCGGAAAGCGGGAAAGGCGGGCCGCGTTCCGAGTCGCCGAAGAAGAAATACCCCGCGAGCACCCCGCCCCGGCGCACCAGCTCGCCCATGCGCGCGCCCCAGCCGGGCCACATCCGCCGCGGCAGCGCGCACAGGAAGGCACGCTCGTAGACCACGTCGAAGGGCGCTTCCGGTATCGGCGCGAAGACGTCGCCTTGCCGGACACGCCCGGCGTGGGCGCCCAGCACCCGGCGCGCGGCCGCCACGGCTTCGGCGCTGAAGTCCAGGCCCGTCACGTCCCATCCCGCCTCGGCGAGGAAGCGCACGTCCCAGGCGCTGCCGCAGCCGGGCACGAGCACCGAGCGGGGGGCGGCCGAGCCTGCGACGAAGGCGCGCAGGCCCGCCGGCGCGCGGCCCGCGTCCCAGGGGACGAAGTCGGCCTGGTAGCGCAGGTCCCAGAACTCGCTTCCGGCGGGGTCGCGCTTGGGGAATTCAGGGGTGGACATGGGCGGATAGTAGCCGCGAAACGCTATACTTCGCGCGCCGCCCCAAGAACCAGATGACACGTCTCTCCGCACTCGCGCCGCTGTGGCGTTGCATCGCCGCCGGCGCCCTGTGGGCGTCCCTGGCGGGATGCTCCCCCGGCCCCCAGGCCCCCAAGGCCATCACCCTCGCGCCCTGCCGCCTGCCGGGCGTGGAGGTGGCCGCGCAATGCGCGACCTTCGAGGTGTGGGAGGACCGCGCCGCGAAGGCGGGCCGCCGGATCTCACTCAACCTCGCCATCGTCCCGGCCAAGCTGCGCAACAAGGAGCCGGACCCGATCGTGATCTTCGCCGGCGGCCCGGGCCAGGGCGCGGTATCGCTCGCCTCCCAGGTGATGCCGCTCTTCGCGCGGCTGAACGACGCGCGCGACGTGGTGTTCCTCGACCAGCGTGGCACCGGCGGCTCCAATCCGCTCGAGTGCGACGACGACGAGGGCACGCTGCAGGCGCTCTTCGAGGACGCGCTGCCCGAGCGCGTGGTGGCCCGGTGCCTCGACCACCTCGATGCCGACCCGCGCCAGTACATCACCACCGTCGCCATGGAGGACCTGGAGGAGGTGCGCGCGGCACTCGGCTATCCGAAGCTGAACCTCTGGGGCGGCTCCTACGGCACCCGCGCCGCGATGGAGTACGCGCGCCGCCATGGCGACCGGGTGCGCACCATGGTGCTGGATGGCGCGGCGCCCGCCACGATGAAGCTGCCGCTCTCGTTCGTGACCGACGGCGACGCGGCGCTCTTCCGCCTGATCGAGAGCTGCGAGGCGCAGCCGCTGTGCAAGAACACCTACCCGGAGCTGCGCACGCAGATCACTTTCGTGCGCACGGAGCTGCGGCGGCGGCCGCTCAAGGTCTCGATCCAGGATCCGCGCACCGGCGATCGCGAGACGATCCAGGTGAACGAGAACGTGTTCCTCTCGGGCCTCTTCCGTCCTCTCTACGTGGCGGAGCTCGCGAGCCTCCTGCCCTACGGCATCACGGCGGCGGCGGGCGGCGATTTCAACCCGCTCCTCGCGCAGAACCTCGAGTTCGCCGACGGCGTTGGCGAGAACCTCGCCATCGGCATGCACCTGTCGGTGATCTGCGCCGAGGACATCCCGCGCATCACGCCCGCGGACATGGCCACCCTTGCGAAGACCTTCTTCGGCGGCGCGCTCGTCACCGACTTCATCCGCGCCTGCTCGCGCTGGCCCAAGGGAGCCGTGCCCGAAGATTTCTACGCGCCGCTCGTCTCGCAGGTGCCGGCGCTGGTGCTCTCCGGCGGCATCGATCCCGCCACGCCGCCGCGCCACGGCGCGCTGGTGGCATCGACCCTGCCCAATGCCCGGCATTTCGTCGCACCTTACCTGGGCCATGGCGTGAGCATGCACGGCTGCGGCCCGCGCCTGGTGCAGGAGTTCATCAAGGCCGGCCACGCGCGCGACCTCGACGGCAAGTGCCTGGAGCGCATCCCGCGCCCCTTCTTCGTCCTGCCGCTCGGAACCCGCGCGCGCGAGGGCACCGCGATGCCGCGCGCCGACGCGAGGGATTCGCGATGATCGAGGTGGTGGATCTCGCCAAGCGCTTCCCGGTGAAGGGCGAGCGCGGCAAGTTCGTCGATGCCGTGCGCCAGGTGACTTTCACCGCGCCCGACGGCGCCATCACCGGCCTCCTCGGCCCCAACGGCGCGGGCAAGACCACGACGCTGCGGATGATCGCGACTCTCGTCGAGCCCACCCACGGCTCCGCGCGCACCGACGGCTTCGACGGGCATCTGAAGCCTGCCGAGGTCCGCGCGCGCATGGGCGTCCTTTCCGACGCGCGCGGGCTCTACGGGCGCCTCACCGCGCGCGAGAACATCGCCTACTACGGGGCCCTCCGGGGGCTGCCTGCCGACCGCGTGCAGGTGATGATCGGCCAGCTCGCGGAGTGGCTCGACATGGGGCCGATGCTCGACCGCCGCACCGACGGGTTCTCCCAGGGCGAGCGCATGAAGGTCGCGATCGCCCGGGCGCTCGTCCATGACCCGGCCAACGTGGTGCTCGACGAGCCCACCAATGGACTCGACGTGATGACCACGCGCAAGCTGCGCGAAGTGGTGCGGCACCTGCGCGAGGCGGGAAAGTGCGTGCTCTTCTCGAGCCACATCATGCAGGAGGTGTCGGCGCTCTGCGATTCCATCGTGATCGTCGCGCGCGGGCGCGTGGTCGCAAGCGGCACCGCGGAGGAGTTGCTCGCATCGAGCGGCCGCGACAACCTCGAGGACGCGTTCGTGCACCTCTCCGGCGAGACCGAGTCGGCATGAGGAGTGCCGCCATCACGGTGTTCCTGAAGGAGCTTACCGACGCGTTCCGCGACCGGCGCACGGCGCTGATGGTGCTGATCGCCTCCATCATCACCGGCCCCATCACGCTGGTGCTGGTGGCGCAGTTCGTCTCCGGGCTGGAGGAGAAGGCCTCGATCCTCAAGGTGCGCATCTCCGGGCAGGAGAATGCGCCCGCGCTGGTGAACTTCCTCCAGAGGAGCGACGTCGAGATCGAGCCCGCGCCGAAGGACTACGAGGCGCTGGTGCGCGAGGGGCGCCTGGATGCCGTGATCGTGGTGCCGCCCGACTTCGACAGCCGCTGGCTCACCGGCGAGGGCGCCAAGGTCGAGATCTTCTACGACGACTCGCGCACCGACGCCGGCCCCGCCATCCGCCAGGCCGAGCGCCTGCTGCGCGCCTTCAATCGCGAGACCGGGATGCTGCGCCTGGTGGCCCGCGGCGTGAGCCCCGACCTGGTGGAGCCGGTGAAGGTGGACCACGTGAATACGGCGACTCCGCGGCAGAAGGGCGCCTTCCTGCTCTTCCTGATCCCGATGTTCGCGATCCTCTCGCCGCTGCTGGGCGGGATGACGCTCGCGATCGATTCCACCGCGGGCGAGCGCGAGCGCGGCTCGCTCGAGCCGCTGCTGGCCAACCCGGTGCCGATCGTCCAGCTGGTGGTCGGCAAATGGCTCGCGGCCTGGACCTTCGCTTCCCTCGTGGCGGTGTTGACGCTCGGCGGATTCGTGATCGCGGCCTCGCTCTACGCCGGCAAGCGCCTGGCGGCACTCATGGCCTTCGGCGGGCCCGAGTTCCTGGCGTTCGTGGCGGTGGTGGTGCCGTTCGCCGCGATGACTTCCGCGCTGCAGATGCTGATCTGCACCTATGGGCGCTCCTACCGCGAGGCGCAGACCTACGTGAGCTACCTCGCCACGGTGGTGTCGTTCGTGCCGGTGATCGTGCTCTTCAGCGGCATGAAGGACTCGCTGTGGCAACTGGCGGTGCCGGTGCTCGCGCAGCAGGTGGTGCTGGGGCGCGTCATCCGCGGCGACGTGATCGCGCCGGTGGATTGGCTGATGCCGAGCCTGATGGCGTTCCTGCTGGCGGCGGTTTTCGTGGGGCTGGTTTCACGGCTGCTTCGGGACGAGAGGATCGTCTTTGGCCGGGCGTGATAGGGCGTTGAAACCACAGATGAACACAGATGAACACGGATACAGGCTGTGTGAGTCGTTCGCGGCGATGTCGGTCAGTATCGGAGCTCCACCTACATTGCCCTTATCTGTGTGCACCTGTGTTCATCTGTGGTTTCGCCCTTGACGTTGTTGTAATCCCCGAGCAGTCCGAACCGTTGAATCCTGAATGAAGCCCGCCCCCAAGGTCGACCTGCCCCGCCTCTTCGCGGAAGATGGCCCGCTCGCCCGCGCCATCC
>JANMHV010000045.1:0-4641 GCA_031375445.1 Burkholderiales bacterium
CATCGACGAGTTCCACACCTTCAATCGCTGCCTCGACAACGCCATGGCCGATGCGGTCGGGGAGTACGCCTATGCCCGCGAGAACCAGACCGAAGTGGCGGCGAACGCGGCCGGCGTCCGCAACGGCCGCTTCTTGAGCGAGCTTCGCAACCTCCTGCGCAGCTCGACCCTTTCCTTTTCGATCCTGAAAGCGGGCCGGGTCGGCCCGGGCGGCTCCACCGGCGCCTTGCTGGAGCGCAGCCTGGCGAACATGGTGAAGCTCGTGGAGCACGCTGCTGAAGGCGCTTCCGAGTCCCCGTTTTCCGGCGGGCTCAGGCGCCGCGTGCCGCTCGCGGCGCTCATCGCGGACATCCACCTCGCGGCGGCGCCCCGCGCCGCGGCCAGCAATTGCGCGCTCTTCGTCGGCACCGTTGACTACTCCCTTGCCATCGACGTGGACCGGGATGTGGTGTTCACAGCCGTGATGGGCCTGCTCACCAATGCGTTCAAGTTCACTCGCGATGGGACGGAAGTCTCCCTCGCCGCCCGCGCTTCGGCCGATCGCATCCTGATCAGCGTCTCGGATCACTGCGGCGGACTTGCTCCAGGCGTCGAGGGGAAGATGTTCATGCCCTTCACCCGCTTTGGCGATGGGCCACCCGGGACTGGCCTTGGCTTGTCGACAAGCCGTATCGCCATCGAGGCCAACCGGGGAACCCTGTCCGTGCATGACGTTCCCGGAAAGGGCTGTGTCTTCACCATCGACTTGCCGAGGATGCTGTCCCCCGCGGTGGCGCCGGCTGCGATGTACTGATCGAACCGCTCACGGCTTGTGGCCGTGGATGGTGTGCATCGATCCCAGGTGGGAGAAAGCTGACGACCAGTTGTCAGCAATGGAAACTGGTCGTCATGTTGCCTCCCTTACCGGCCTCGTGCTCTCGACTTTCCGCGCCAACGGGCTCCTGGTGGCGTGCGGGGATCGCTGGCTCGCCAGTCGTTCGGCGTTTTCGGGGGTGCGCCACCCGCGCCGACGGGCCCTACCCGCGATCAGGTTTCCGCGGGCAGGAAACCCTCGACAGAAAGGTAGCGTTCCCCGGTGTCGTAGTTGAACCCGAGCACCCGGGCGCCCTTCGGTAACTCTTTGAGCTTCTGGTCGATGGCGGCGAGTGTCGCGCCGGAAGAGATGCCGACGAGCATGCCTTCCTCCCGCGCGCAGCGCCGCGCCATCTCCTTCGCCGCCTCGGGCTCCACCTGGATGATGCCGTCGAGCAACGGCATTTCCATGATCGCCGGGATGAACCCCGCGCCGATGCCCTGGATCGGGTGCGGGGAGTGGGCGCCGCCGGAGAGCACCGGCGAGAGCGTCGGCTCCACCGCGAACACCTGGAGCCTGGGCCACGCCTTCTTCAGCACCCGCGCGCACCCGGTGATGTGGCCTCCGGTGCCCACGCCGGTGATGATCGCATCCAGCCCGTCGGGAAAGTCGTCGAGGATTTCCTTCGCGGTGGTGCGCACGTGCACTTCCACGTTGGCGGCGTTCTCGAATTGCTGGGGAATCCACCCGCCCGGCGTCTCGGCCAGGATCGCCTGCGCCTTGGCGATGGAGCCCTTGATGCCTTCCGCGCGCGGCGTGAGTACGAGTTTCGCGCCATAGGCCAGCATCAGCCGCCGGCGTTCCACCGACATGCTGTCGGGCATCACCAGGACGCATTTGTAGCCCTTCACCGCCGCGACCATGGCAAGCCCGATGCCGGTGTTGCCCGAAGTGGGCTCGATGATCGTCCCGCCGGCCTTGAGCTTTCCGCTTTTCTCGGCCTCCTCCACCATCGCGAGCCCGATGCGGTCCTTGATCGAGCCGCCGGGGTTGGCGCGCTCGGACTTGATCCAGACTTCGCGCTCGCCGAAGAGGCGGTTGATGCGGATGTGCGGCGTATTGCCGATGGTGCCGAGGATGTTGGTGGTTTTCATCGCCCAAGCTTACTACGAGGAGGCGGGCGCGTGAGCGTGCGCCCGGCGCCTATGTCTGCTGCCGCACAGACCGCGATTCACCCCCGGGCTACCTTTCACCCATGCTCCATACCTTCCTCAAGCAGAATCGCGCCGAGCTCATCGACCGCTGCAAGGCCAAGGTGCTCCTGCGCCCCGCGCGCGGGAAACCGGCGCCGGTCCAGCAGCACGGCATCCCCAGGTTCCTGGACCAGCTCATCGAGACGCTGCGCGTCGAGCAGACCTCGGCCCCGGCTGAAGCGAGCGAGCGCATTTCCGGCGTCGCGGGTGGGGCCAACTCCGCGAGCACGGTGATGGGCACGACGGCGAGCCTGCATGGCCGCGAGATGCTGGCCGAGGGCTATTCCGTCCACGATGTCGTGCACGACTACGGTGACCTTTGCCAGGCGGTGACGGAGCTGGCGGGCGAGCGGGCCCACGATATCGAGGTCGTCGAATTCCACACCCTCAATCGATGCCTCGATAACGCCATCGCCGATGCGGTCAAGGCCCACGCCGAGGGGCATGCGGGAGTGGTGGAGGATGAGGTCGACGTGGCCAATGCGCGCCATGGGCGTTTGCTGAGCGACCTGCGCGGGCAACTGCGCACCGCGAACCTCGCGTTCTCGATCCTCAAGTCGGGCCAGGTCGCCGCGGGCGGCGCCACCGGAAAACTGCTGGAAGGTGCCCTGGCGAGATTGGGGATGCTGGTCGAACAGCGCGCGGCCGAAGAAGACTTGCCTGAAGGGGTGCGCTCCGGCGCACCGCCGTCCCCGACGCCCCCGTAGCCAGGGCTGGCCGCTTACTTCGCGACCAGCATGAGCGGCGCGAGCGCAATGCCCGCCACCCGCATCTCCCATTGCTGCCCCGGCGCGATGTCGCGCGGCGGGGTGAGAGTGCCCGTGGTGATGATCTCCCCGGCGCCGAGCGGATGGGCCTCGCGATCCACGGCAAGGATCTCCACCATCGCCGCGAGCGCCTTCAACGGATGGCCCAAGGTGTTGCTTCCGGCACCGCTTTCGGCCGCCGCCCCGTTCAGGGCGAGCGTCACCTGGCATGACCCCAGCGCCGCGACGACCTCCGCCGCGGGCATCGATGCCGCCACGAACGGCTCGCCCACCACCAGCCGGTAGTGCACTCCGCTGTCCGCGATGCCTTCCGCGGCGAGGAACTTCCAGCCCTCGAAGTGGCAGTCGATCACCTCGAAGCAGCAGGCGGCCCACTCGATGCACTCGAGCATTCCCTCGAGCGACGTGCCCGGCGCGATGGGGCGCGAGAGCTTGAAGGCGATCTCGGGCTCGAGCTTGGCGGCGCGTGCTTCGGTGAGGTCCACCGTCGCGTGGCCCTCGGCCGCGTGGATCAGGGTGGAATCGTGCACATAGCCCCAGATCGGCGCGTGGGCCTGCTTCTCCGCCCACTGCGCGGGGTTGGTGAGGCCCACCTTGCGCCCGGCCACCTTGTCGCCATTCGCCGTGCGGCGCCGCGCGAGGGTCTCGGCCACCGCGTAGGCCTCGCGAATCGAAAATCCGGGATGCCGCTCGACGATCGAGCGCACGGTGCCGCGGCGGTGCTTCGCGGCGCTGAGCTCGTCGGCGAGGGCATCCACATCCACCGCGGCGCTCATGTTTCCAGCGCGCGCAGCATTCCGGCGCGCTCCTTGGCCGCGGCCATCAGGAACGCGAGGTCGTTGCCCGAAAGGATGAATTGCATCCCCATGCCGACGTACTTCTTCATGAGGGTGGGGTCGTACACGCCGCCCATGCCGGGGAACTTGCCGTGCTTCCTGCAAGCGGCGATCACCTTCTCGTAGGCGGCCGGCACTTTGGGGTTGCCGAAGTCGCCGTGGATGCCCATCTCGGCGCAGAGGTCGTTGGTGCCGACCAGCAGCACGTCGATGCCGGGCACGGCCGCGATGGCGTCGGCATTGTCGATCGCCTGCGGGGTCTCCAGCATCACCACCACGATGTGCTCTTCGTTCATGCGCTTCGTGGCCTCGCCGACGGGAATGGCAGCGAAGCCCAGCGCGGGCATGGGGCCGGCGATGGAGCGCTTGCCCATGGGCGGGTAGCGGCAGGCGTTGGCGACCGCCCGGGCCTGCTCGACCGTGTCCACGTGCGGGACCACGATGCCCATCGCGCCGTTGTCGAGCGCACGCGCGCAATGGTGATGCTCGTGGCCGGGCACGCGCACGATGGGCGTGACGCCGGTCGGCAGCGCGGCCATCGCGATCTGGCACGCGGTGTCGACGCTCATCGAGTTGTGCTCGGTGTCGATGAAGAGCCAGTCGAAGCCGCAGGTGCCCGCGATGGTGGCGATGTCGACGGTGCGTGCCTGGCGCAGGCCCATGCCGAGCGCCAGCTTGCCGGCGCGCAGCCGCGCCATGGTCTTGTTGAGGCTATCCATTTGTGATCCTTGTGGGGGAGGGAAGGGGAATCATGGGGCGAGGCGCGCGGGCCCGACCACCGCATCGTGAGACTAATGGGGTCAGGTTACATTTACATTCCATCCGACCGGATGGTCGAGGAAATGTAACCTGACCCCATTAGTCATGGATCTCACGAATATCGTCTGGCAGGCGTTCAGCGGTGCCCATCGTCACCTCACGACGGGCACCGACCGCATCCGCCGCTACGCCCCGGGCTTCCCCGCGATCATCGCCTATGCCGACATCGAAAA
>JANMHV010000092.1:0-8504 GCA_031375445.1 Burkholderiales bacterium
CGAGCCCTGACATTTCCTCGAGAACCCCATACGTTTCGAGATCGGCCCGGATGAATCGGGAAACCAGGACGTCGGCGAGTAGCAGCCGATAGTCTTCGCGTTTGTCGATCACCAACAGCAACTCGCGCAAACGACTCACGGCATTTGGATCGACATCCGGCGCGGCGACCAGCAGCGGAATCGGCGTCCAAGGCGTCGAGGCGAGCTGAGTCAGGCCCTCGAGGCGCTGCGGTTCGTGGTGGCGCACGAGGTCGAGGTAATAGCCGTCGAGGGCGATCACGTCGACCTCGCCCGCCTTCAGCGCCTCGAGGGTCTTCGCCGGGGTCACGTAGGGCCCCTTCGATTCCGAGAACAAGTGCCGCCGTTCCGGCGAGACGAATTGCGAGAGGTGGGCGCGCGGCGCGTTGAAACCTGATTGCGAGTCGAGGGCCATCCAGCCGAAGCGGTGGCCGAAGGCGTCTTCGAGACGCGTCCAGCGGCTGGAGGCGCGGGCGAGGAAGTCGCTGCAATACCGAGGCTCGTCCCCGTAGCGCGAGGGTGAAGGCACCGGCGCCACGATGGCCTGCATGGCGCGGTCGGCGCGGGTGAAGGGCCAGCCGCACATGAAGGCGCCGAAGAGTCCGGGCTCGCGCCACAGCGTGTCGATGGGCTTCGGGACACCGTGCTCGATGAACGCCACCTCCACTCCAACCTCCGCGAACACACGCTCGAAAAGCGCGCGCCAGGCGCGCGCAGCGGCAGGTACGGCGTTGTACATCCGGAACGACGTCACCAGCGCCATGGCGGGGCTGTCAGTCGAAGTAGTGGGCGGCGGCGAAGCGCGGGTCGGCTTCCGCCGGCACCTTCATCACGGCGCTCGCCCGGGCGACCAGGCCCTCGCCCGGCACCTCGAGGAGGCCCGAGGCAAACAGCAGGTTGCGCGTGACGCGCAGGATCTCGAGCCGCCCTTCCAGCCACGATCCGCGCGGCGCGGGCGCCAGGAAATCGCAGGTCATCGACACCGTGGGCAGGAAACGCGATTGCCCTCCCTGGATGTTCGAGCCCACGGTGAGCAGCACGTCGGCCACACTCGCCACCATGCCGCCGTGGCACACGCCCGCGGCGTTGCAATGCTTGTCCTCGATGCGCAGGCCGAGGATGAAGGTGTCGCCATCCCATTTCGCGAGGAAGGGGCCATTGTTGCTGAGGAAGCCGCTCGCCGGGAGCCGCAGCGGGCGAAACCCCGCCGGGACCTCCAGGGTCATGCGAAGCGCAACCGCTGGCCCACGCCCTCGCGCTTTCCCTTCTCGAGCAGCGCGTGGCCGAGGGCGATGTCGGTGATCGAGAGCCCGCGGTGCCAGAAGAGGATGGTCTCGTCGTCGCGCTCGCGGGCCGCCTTCACGCCCGCCACGATCTGGCCCAGCTCGGCGTGCAGGTTGTCCTCGTTCAGCCGGTCGCTGTCGACGTGGCGGCGCAACGCGCCGAAGGGCAGCCCCTTGCGGCACTGGCCCCAGTCGTCCACCACCATCTTGTCCATGATGTCGGTAAGCGAGAGCTCCACCGCGCTCATGGTGCCGTAGGGCATCACCAGCGCGCCCTTCTTGATCCAGGCCGTTCGCAGCATCGGCGCCGGCTCGGGCAGCCGGGATGCTTCCACCACGATGTCGGCGCCGCGAACCGTTGATTCCCAATCGGTCATCACGCGGACCTGCTTGCCGAGGTCCTTCGAGAGGCGTTCGCCGAAGGCCTCGCGGCTTTCGGAACGGCGCGAATGCACCCGGATCTCGTCGAAATCGAACAGGCGATCGAGGAGGCGCACGTTCCAGTAGGAGGTGCCGCGCGCGCCGATGTGGCCCAGCACCTTCGAGCGCTTGCGCGCGAGGTACTTGGCGCCGAGGGCCGTCATGGCGCCGGTGCGCATGTCGGTGATGGCGGTGGCGTCGATCACTGCGAGCGGCATTCCGGTTTCGGGATCGAAGAGGTTCAGGAGCGCCATCTCCGAGGGCAGGTTCTGCTTGTAGTTGTCGACGTAGTCGCTGACCACTTTCACCCCGGCCACTCCCAGCGGCTTCACGTAGCCGCGCAGGATGTTGAAGTGGCCCTTGGCGGAGGATTCAGGCACCAGGTGGACGCGCGGCTCGACCACAGTCTCCTTGCGGCCCTGGGCGGCGAGGGCGAACTCGACGCTGTCGAGCACCTCGTCGTCGGTGAGTGCCAGCTTCTCGACGTCGGGTCCGTTCAGGTACGTGATGTCGATGCGCTGGTGCGCGGCACCGCTCATTGCTGCGCCTTGATGCCGGCGCGCCGGACGATGTCGCCCCACTTGCGCGCCTCGGACTTGATCATCGCGTCGAAAGCCTCCGGCGTATTGCCGACGGGCTCCAGGCCCAGTCCCGCAAGCTTCGCGCGCACGTCCTCGGTCGCGAGCGCCTCGGCCATGTCCACCTGGATTTTCCTCACCACCGCGGGCGGCGTTCCGGCGCGGGCCACGATGCCGTACCACGACGTCACCTCGAAGCCGGGAATGCCGCTCTCGGCGACCGTGGGCACGTCGGCGAGGAGCGGGCTGCGCTTCGGGCTCGCGATGGCGAGCGCCACGAGTTTGCCGCTCTTCACGTGCTGCACCACCGTCGAGATGCCGGCGAACATCAACTGCACCTGGCCGCCGAGGAGGTCGGTGACCGCGGGCGCCAGGCCCTTGTAGGGGATGTGCACCATCTTCACTTCGGCCTCGAGCTTCAGCAGCTCCCCCGCCAGGTGTGCGCCGCTGCCGTCGCCCGGGGAGGCGAAGTTGAGCTTGTCGGGATTGGCCTTCGCGTACGCCACCAGCTCCTTGAAGGTCGTCGCCGGCACCGAGGGGTGCACCACCAACACGTTGGGCACTTGCGCCAGGTTGGTGACGGGCACGAAGTCCTTCGCGGTATCGAAGGGCAGGTTGGCGAACAGGATCGGGTTCACCGTGAGGTTGCCGGCGGGGGCGAGGGTGAGGGTATAGCCATCGGGCGCGGCACGCGCGCCCTCGGCCATGCCGATGTTGCCGGCGGCGCCGACCTTGTTTTCGATGACGACGGGCTGGCCCCACTTTTGCGAGAGCTTCTCGCCCACGACTCTCGGCAACTGGTCCGCGACGCCTCCGGCGGCGAAGGGGACGATGATTCGCACCGGCTTCGTGGGCCACGGCTCCTGCGCTTGGGCCTGGACAAGCGTGAAACCACAGATGAACACGGATAAACACAGATGAGAAAGGGAATGACGACTGTGCCTATGCTCGACTGCCGACGATGAGCTGCCACCGCAATATCCGTGTGCATCCGTGTTCATCTGTGGTTTCCCCGTTGTACATCGACCATGGGTAAGTCAAGGCCAACCTTGGCGGCGCAGTCCACTGCTTCCTCATACCCCGCATCGGCGTGGCGCATGACGCCGGTGCCGGGGTCGTTGCGCAGCACCCGCCCCAGGCGCACCCGAGCCGCAGGCGTGCCGTCGCAGACGATCACCACCCCCGCATGCTGCGAAAATCCCATCCCCACCCCGCCACCGTGGTGGATGGAAACCCAGGTGGCGCCGCCGGCGGTATTGAGCAGCGCGTTCAGCAGCGGCCAGTCGCTCACCGCGTCGGAGCCATCGCGCATCGACTCGGTCTCGCGGTTGGGGCTCGCCACCGAGCCGCTGTCGAGGTGGTCACGGCCGATCACGATCGGAGCCTTGAGCTCACCGGAGGCCACCATGTCGTTGAACGCCTGGCCCAGGCGCGCGCGATCGGCGGCGCCGACCCAGCAGATGCGCGCCGGCAGTCCCTGGAAGGCGATACGCTCACGCGCCATCGCGAGCCAGTTGTGCAGGTGCTTGTCGCCGGGGATGAGCTCCTTCACCCTGGCATCCGTCTTGTAGATGTCCTCCGGGTCTCCCGAAAGTGCCACCCACCGGAACGGCCCCTTGCCCTCGCAGAAGAGCGGGCGAATGTACGCGGGCACGAAGCCGGGGAAGTCGAAGGCGTTCGCGACCCCCTCCTCCTTGGCCACCTGCCGGATGTTGTTGCCGTAGTCCACGACGGCGGATCCGCGCGCTTGCAGCTCCAGCATCGCGCGCACCTGCCCTGCCATCGACGAGCGCGCCGCCTTCACTACGGCCACGGGGTCGGAGATGCGGCGCGCCTTCCATTCATCGACGGTCCATCCGATGGGGAGGTAACCGTTCAGCGGATCGTGGGCCGAGGTCTGGTCCGTGGTGGCGTCGGGCAGCACGCCGCGGCGGACGATCTCGGGAAAGACGTCGCCCGCGTTGCCGAGGAGGCCGACGGAGATCGCGCGGCCTTCCTTCTTCGCGCCGTCGAGCATCGCCAACGCCTCGTCGAGCGAGGTGGCCTTGCGATCGACGTAGCGCGTGCGCACGCGGAAATCGATGCGCGATTCATCGCACTCCACCGCGATCATCGAGAAGCCCGCCATGGTGGCCGCCAGCGGCTGCGCGCCGCCCATGCCGCCCAGGCCGCCGGTGAGGATCCACTTGCCCCGGGAATCGCCGCCGAAATGCCGGTCGGCCATCGAGAAGAAGGTCTCGTAGGTGCCCTGCACGATGCCCTGGGAGCCGATGTAGATCCACGAGCCCGCGGTCATCTGGCCGTACATCATCAAGCCCTTGCGGTCGAGCTCGTGGAAATGCTCCCACGTGGCCCAGTGGGGCACGAGGTTCGAGTTGGCCAGCAATACGCGCGGCGCATCAGGGTGCGTCTTGAAGACGCCGACGGGCTTGCCGGACTGGATCAGGAGGGATTAGTCGTGCTCGAGCCGCTTCAAAACCTCGAGGATCTTGTCGAAGCATTCCCAGTTGCGCGCGGCGCGGCCGATGCCGCCGTAGACCACGAGATCGTGGGGATGCTCGGCCACTTCCGGGTCGAGGTTGTTCTGGATCATCCGGTAGGCGGCCTCGGTGAGCCAGCTCTTGCAGGCGAGCGTGGTGCCGCGCGGCGCGCGCACGGTGCGCTCGGCATGCCGGGTTCCGACGAAGCGATCGTTCATGGCGTGACTCCTCGCGGAATCGGCGGGAAGGGGGACTGCAATACTATATCGTCACGCCCATGGATCTCGTCGTCTCCAACCTGCGCATCGCGAGCCTCGATGCATCGATCGCCACGCCCTACGGCGAGCTCGACGCCGACGCGATCGCATTCGAGGGCGGGCGCATCGCGTGGATCGGGCGCGCTTCCGGTGCGCCCACGGCCCGTGCGACCCGCGATGGCGGCGGGCGCTGGGCGACGCCGGGCCTCATCGATTGCCACACGCACCTGGTCCAGGGGGGCCACCGCGCCCGCGAGTTCGAGCTGCGGCTGGCCGGCGCGAGCTACGAAGAGATCGCGCGCGGCGGCGGCGGCATCCAGTCGACCGTTGCCGCTACCCGGGCTGCCTCGGAGGAGAAGCTGGTGGCGCAAGCGCTGCCGCGGCTTCAGGCGCTGGCTCGTGAAGGAGTCACCACGGTGGAGCTCAAGTCGGGCTATGGCCTCGACCTCGAGGGTGAGATGACGTTGCCGCGCGCGGCGCGGCGGCTGGGGGAGCTGGTGCCTGTCACGGTTCGAACCACGTTGCTGGCGCTTCACGCGCTGCCGAAGGATTACGCCGGCCGCGCCGATGCCTACGTCGACTACGCCTGTGCCGAGTTGCTGCCGGCCGCGGCGCGCGCGGGCCTCGCTGACGCGGTGGACGCGTTCTGCGACAACGTCGGCTTCACGCCGGCCCAGACGGAGCGGCTCTTCCGCGCCGCGAAAGCGCATGGCCTGCCGGTAAAGCTGCACGCCGAGCAGCTTTCCAACCAGTCGGGCGCGGCACTCGCCGCCCGCTACCAGGCGCTTTCCGCCGACCATCTCGAACACCTCGACGACGCGGGTGTGGCGGCGATGGCCGCTGCCGGCACCGTGGCGGTGCTTCTGCCCGGCGCTTACTTCTTCCTGCGCGAGACCAAGCTGCCCCCGATCGATGCGCTGCGAAAGGCCGGGGTGCCTATGGCGGTGGCCACGGACAACAATCCCGGCACCTCGCCCTATGCCTCGCTGCTGCTGATGCTCAACATGGCGTGCACGTCGTTTCGCTTGACGCCCGAGGAAGCGCTGGCGGGGGTCACCCGCGCCGCGGCGCAGGCGCTGGGGCTTGGGGCGAGCCACGGCGTTCTCGCGGCGGGACGCGCCGCCGATGCCGTGCTGTGGGATGTAGAGCATCCCTCGCAGCTCGCCTACAGCTTCGGCACGCATCGGCCGCACGCCGTGTTTCGCGCCGGCGCGGAGGTAACGGCATGAAGCTCTTCGCGGCGGATGCCCTGCTGCCCGGCGGTTGGGCGAAGGATGTGTCGATCGTGATCGATGGCGGCGGGCGCATCGGCGCGGTGACTCCCGACTCGAAAGCGGCCGCCGATGCCGAGCGGGTTGCCGGCTTCCTCGTGCCCGGCATGGCGAACCTCCACTCCCATGCGTTCCAGCGCGCGATGGCTGGCCTCGCCGAGGCGCGCACCCATCCCACCGACAGCTTCTGGAGCTGGCGCGAGCTCATGTACCGCTTCGCCGCGCGCATCACGCCGGAGCAGCTGGAGGACATCGCGGCCCACCTCTACGTGGAGATGCTGAAGGGCGGCTTCACCGGGGTCGCGGAGTTCCACTACCTCCATCGCGACGGCGTGGGACGGCCCTACGCCGACCCCACGGAGATGTCGGCGCGGATCCTCGCCGCCGCCGAGAGCGCGGGAATCGCGCTCACGCACCTGCCGGTGCTCTATGCGCATGGCGGCTTCGGCGCGCAGCCCGCGCAGCCGTCGCAGTCGCGGTTCCTGAATTCGGTCGATGAGCACATGCGGCTCATCGAGGCGCTGCGCGACACCGTGCGCACCCACCGGGAGATGCGCGTCGGGCTCGCGTTCCACTCGCTGCGCGCAGTGGACCCGGCCATGATGGGCGAGGCGCTGCGGGCGATGGACGGCATCGACGACATGGCGCCGATACACATCCATGTGGCCGAGCAGGAGAAGGAGGTCGCCGATTGCATCGCGTGGAGCGGCGAGCGGCCGGTGGCGTGGCTGCTCGACCACATGCCGGTGGATGGCCACTGGTGCCTGGTGCATGCGACGCATCTCGAGGCCGCCGAGGTGAAGCGGCTGGCCCAAAGCGGCGCCGTGGCGGGGCTCTGCCCCACTACGGAAGCGAACCTGGGGGACGGCGTGTTTCCCGCTGCCTCCTTCCTCGGCGCGCGGGGGCGATTCGGCGTCGGTACCGACAGCCACATCGGGGTGGACGTGGCGGGGGAGTTGCGGCTCCTCGAGTACGGGCAGCGGCTCTTCACGCGGCGCCGCTCGGTACTCGCCACTGCCGAGCGGCCCTCCCCGGGGCTGCGCCTCTTCGAGGATGCGGCGGTGGGCGGGGCGCAGGCGCTGGCGCGGCGCTCGGGAAAGATCGAGACCGGCATGCGGGCGGACCTCGTGGTGCTCGGTGCCGACCATGGGGCGATGTGTAACCGCACTGCGGCCCAGGCGCTGGACAGCTGGGTCTTCGCCGGGGATGCGACGTGCGTGCGCGATGTGATGGTGGGCGGTGCGTGGCGGGTTCGCGAGCGCCGGCACGCGGATGAAGAGTCGCTGGCGGAGCGGTTCCGCGCGGCCCAGGCCAAGCTTGCGGCGTGAGCGTGACGCACCTGACTTCGCGCGACTACATCCGCCAGCCGTGGAAGAACGGGGGCGGGACGACGACGGAGCTCGATGCGCACTCGGAGGACGGTGCGCGGCTGTGGCGGGTGAGCATCGCCGACGTCGCGGCTTCCGGTCCCTTCTCCGACTTCAGCGGATTCGAGCGGACCCTCATGCTCCTCGAGGGGCACGGCATGGTGCTCGCCTTCGACCAGGGGCCCGAGGTGCAGCTGGACCGCCCCTTCGCCCCGTTCACCTTCGATGGCGCCTGGCGCACCGGCTGCCGCCTCATCGACGGGCCGGTTCGCGACTTCAACCTGATGGTGGACCGGGAGCGCGCGCGGGGCACGATGGAGGTGGCGTGGCTGGGGCGGACGGTCACTCGCCCCCGGCGGGCCGACTGGACCCTGGTTTATGCCCTCGCGGGAGCGGTCGATGTGCGGGTGGGCCCTTCCCCTTTCCGGCTGGAGCGGGGCGACCTGCTGCGCCTGGACGGGGCCTCCGAAGAGCCCTTGTCGTTTTCCGGCCACGGGGTCGACCCCGCCGTTGCCATCGTCGAGGTCAGAAGGCAGCGGCTCTAAAGCGGCCTCGTCCTACACGACGGCGCTCCAAGTTGGAGTCCACATGCCGTGTTTCAGCCCGCAAAATACGGGCTATGGATCGCACCGTCATCACACCCGGAAAACTCTACGCGCTGATGAGCGCGGAATTCCATCGCACCCGGCCCGACGAATGCCGGGCCTGCCGCATGCCGATGGTTTCGCTCATCGCCCCTCGCGACTTCGACTCGGCCAACTGGAAGCTCGAGCCGTTCCAGTGCAGCGAGCGCTGCACCCAGCTGGTGAAGCAGCTCGCGAACCGCTTCG
>JANMHV010000126.1:0-2364 GCA_031375445.1 Burkholderiales bacterium
GTTCAGCTCGATCTCGCGCACCGCGAGCTCCGGGTCGGCCTCGCATGCCGCCTGGTCCGGCAGCGAACCGTGCGCGATCAGCACCGCGTCGATGCCGCCGAGGAACGCGTCGGCCCGCTGCAGCAGCCCGGCATGGGAGGCGCGATCGAGCGCATCGAAGCGCTCGAAGGCCACCGCCCGCGCGCCGCGCACCTTCAAGTCGTCGGCGCTCGCGGCGAGCAGCGTCTCGCGCCGCCCCGCGAGATAGAGCGCGTCCCCGCGCGCGGCCCACACCCGCGCCGTCGCTTCAGCGATCGCGGAGGTGGCGCCCACCACCAGGATGTTCAAGCCGCCACCGCCATCGACTCGCCGCGCGTGACGCGCCGCCAGAAGCTGGAGGAGAACCGCGGGTCGATATAACTCCGGAACGCCTCCCACTCGGGGTAGTAGGCCTGGAATGCGGCGCTCGACATGCGTGAATCCTTGGCGGGGTAGACGCGGCCGCCCGCTGCGCGGACCACGGCATCGAGTGAATCGAGGAGCGACAGCGTGCGCGCGCCCTGGTTGGGGAAGTCGAGGGCCAGGGTGTAGCCCGGGCACGGGAACGTGAGCATTCCTGCGGCGGGACGGTCGCCGAGGCGCTTCAGCACCGACAGGAACGAGCCCTGGCCGCTCGCGGCGATGCGGTCGAGCAGCTCGGCCAACGCGGCACGCCCCGCCTCGCCGGGCGGCACGACGCACTGGTACTGGAAGAACCCGCGCGGCCCGTAGATGCGGTTCCACTGGTGCATGGCATCGAGCGGGAAGAAGAACTCGTCCCAGGGCACGAGCCGCGGGTCGCCCGCGCCCGCCCGGGGCGTGCGGTAGTAGATGGCGTTGAAGGCGCGCAGCGTGAGCCCGTTCACCAGCGACACGGGCGGCTCGAACGGAAAGGCGCGCGCGCGGCGCGTGGGGGCCGGGTTGTCGTCTTCATCGTGGTCGCCCGCGAACACCACCCCGCGGGCGGCGCCGCGGCTCGCGCAGTCGAGCCACGCGACCACATAGCGATGCGCGCCTTCGAGCGCCGCGCTCGCCTCGAAGAACTGGTCGAGAGAAGCGAAGCGGGTGGCCGTCTGGCGGATCCAGGGACCCTTCAAGGGAGCCAGGCGCAGCTCCGCCCAGGTGACGAGGCCGGTCAAGCCCAGGCCGCCGATGGTGGCGCGATAGTGGCCGGCGTTTTCCGTGGCGCTGCACGCGAGCCGCGCGCCGTCGGAGCGCAGCAGCTCGAAGCGCGTCACGTGGTGGCCGAAGCTGCCGTCGCGATGGTGGTTCTTGCCGTGCACGTCGTTGGCGATGGCGCCGCCCACCGTCACGAACTTGGTGCCCGGCGTGACCGGCGGGAACCAGCCGCGCGGGAGTGCGAAGTCGATGATGTCGGCGAGCAGCACGCCGGCCTCGCAGCGCAGCACGCCGGTGGCGGTGTCGAAGGCGATGAAGCGGTCGAGGCCCCGGGTGTGGATCAGCGCGTTGCCGTCGTTCAGGCACGAGTCGCCATAGCTGCGGCCCGCGCCGTAAGGCAGCAGCGAGCCTTCGCCGGGCGGGAGGGGAAGCGAGCGGTCCTGGGGCGCGATCACGCGCTGGCGCGGGCTGAACACGCGCCCCCAGGAGCCGAGCTCGTCGCGGCTCACGTGGCGAGCCAGACGATGGCGGCACCCGTGGCCACCACCGCGTAGCTCGCGCGGTCGCGCACGGCGAAGAGCACCGGGTCATCGTGCATCTGCCCGCGCGCGGCGAGCAGCCACACGCGCGAGACCCAGTAGAGCAGCAGCGGGCAGAGCAGCCACAGGATGTCGGGGCGCGTGTACAGGACCTGCACCGTGTCGCCGTTCATGTAGAGCGCCAGCACCAGCGCGCTCACCATGGCGCTCGCCGCCCCCATGGCGAGGACGATGTCGACGTCGTGGCCCGAATAACCGCGGCCCGGCACCGCCGGCATGCCCTCGAGCCGCAACGAGACCAGCTCCGCGTAGCGCTTCACCAGCGCCAGGCTGAAGAAGAGGAACATCGCGAAGGCCAGCAGCCAGAACGACAGCGGCACCACGATCGCGTAGGCGCCTGCCACGATGCGCACCGTGTAGAGGCCGGCCAATGCGATCACGTCGACGATCGCCACGCGCTTCAGGCCGAACGAGTAGGCGAGGGTGAGCGTGAAATACGCGGCGAGGGCGGCGCGGAAGGCCGGGGGAAGGCCCACGCTCGCCGCGAACCCGCCGGCGAGGGTGAGCGCGAATAGGGCGAAGCCGGCTGGAATCGACAGTTCCCCCGAGGCGAGCGGGCGCGCGCGCTTGCGCGGGTGCGCACGGTCGGCCTCGAGATCGAGGAGGTCGTTCAGCAGGTAGGCGCTGG
>JANMHV010000147.1:0-3931 GCA_031375445.1 Burkholderiales bacterium
AGGGCATCTTCAAGATGCTGGAAACCATCAAAAAGAATTGAGCGTGCCCCGGAAGGGGCATCGGGGAGGTCGTAGGAGCGGACGCCTGGCGCCGCTCAACGACGCGTAGCAGTCCTCGGCGCCAAGCTCGTGGCAAGAAAAAGGGCCGTCTCGCGACGGCCCTTTTTCATCTTGCGGCGGCGGAGTTACGCCAGCGCCCGATCCACCACTTCGCGAACGTTGCCGGAAAGTGCCTCGGCGTCGCGAATCGACTCGAGTGCACCGCGCGCATGCGCCTGCCGGGCGCTGTCGTACTTCTTCCAGCGGTCGAAGGCCCGCGCGAGGCGCGAGGCCACCTGCGGGTTCAGCCGGTCGAGCGCCACCACCTGGGAGGCGATCCAGCGGTAGCCGCTGCCGTCCGAGGCGTGGAAGTGCACCGGGTTGTCCATCGCGAAGGAGTGCAGCAGCGAACGCGCGCGGTTGGGATTGCGCAGGTCGAACGCGGGGTGCGCCGCGAGCGCCTGGAGGTGCGCGATCGTGCCCGGCAGCGACGACGTGGCCTGGACGCGAAACCACTTGTCCACCACCAGCGCCTCGTCCTTCCACTTCTCGAGGAACATCGAGAGCGCGCGTTCGCGCTCCGCCCCCGCCGAGTGGGAGAGGCAGGTGAGCGCCGCCATGGCATCGGTCATGTTCTCGGCGCGGCGATACTCGAGGAACGCGAGCGCCCGCGAGGTGCCGTCGTCGATCGTGCTCACGTAGGCGAGGGCCGCGTTGCGCAGCGCACGGCGGCCGGCCGCGGCGGCGTCGGGAGAGTAGGGGCCCTGCACCGCGAAGTGTCGGAACGCGCCCTCGAAACGCGTGCGATACCGCGTTGCGATCTCGCGCATGAGATGCGCGCGCGCCTGGTGGATCGCATCGGGATCGGCAACCTCCATCCGCTCCGCGAGGAAACCCTCGCCCGGAAGCTGCAGGCATTCGGCGGCGAAGGCCGGGTCCTTCGAGCCATCCGAGAGCACGCGCCCGATCGCCTCGGCGTAGGAGGTGGGCACCTGCATCGTGTGGCCGGCGCGAATCTCCTCCACGCCCTTCAGCAGGATGCGCGTGGCGAGCGCCTGGCCCGCTTCCCAGCGATTGAAGGCATCGGAATCGAATGCCATCAAGTGCGTGAGCTCGGCGTCGGTGTAGTCGTGGCGCACGTTCACCGGCGCGGAGAAGCCGCGCAGCAGCGAGGGCACGGGGTTCTCGTCGACGTCGGTGAAGACGTAGGCCTGCTCGGCACGGGCCACCGGCAGCACCGCCGTGATCGCGTTGCCCGTGCGAACGGCGGTGATGCCTTCCACGTGGAGCGGCATGTCGCGACCATCGGCGTCGACCAAGCCCACGGCCAGCGGGATCACGAACGGCTCCTTGTGCGGCTGCCCCGGGGTCGGCGCGCAGGACTGCTTCACGTGCAGGGTGTAGGTGCGCTTCTTGGCGTCGTGTTCGCCGCGGCATTCGACCACCGGCGTGCCGGCCTGGGAGTACCAGCGCTCGAACTGCGAGAGGTCGGCGCCGTTGGCATCGGCCATCGCGGCGCGGAAATCGTCGCAGGTGACCGCCTGGCCGTCATGGCGCTCGAAGTAGAGGTCCATGCCGCGGCGGAACCCCTCCTTGCCCAGGAGTGTCGCGTACATGCGCACCACCTCGGCACCCTTGTCGTACACGGTGGAGGTGTAGAAATTATTCACCTCGACGTAGGAATCGGGGCGCACCGGGTGCGCCATCGGGCCGGCGTCCTCGGGAAACTGCCGGTCCCTCAGCCCCCGCACCTCCTGGATGCGGCCCACGGGACGCGAATACTCGTCCGCCGTGTACTCCTGGTCGCGGTAGACGGTGAGGCCTTCCTTCAGCGACAGCTGGAACCAGTCGCGGCAGGTGACGCGGTTGCCGGTCCAGTTGTGGAAGTACTCGTGCGCGACGACCTTGTCGACGCCGAAATAATCGAAGTCGGTGGCGGTGTCGGCGCGCGCGAGGATGTACTTCGTGTTGAAGATGTTGAGGCCCTTGTTCTCCATGGCGCCGGCGTTGAAGTCCGGCACCGCGACGATCATGAAGCGCTCGAGGTCGAGCTCGAGACCGAACACTTCCTCGTCCCAGCGCACGCACTTCTTGAGCGCCTGCATCGCGAAGCCCGCCTGGTCGAGCTTGCCGCGCTCGACGTAGATCTGCAGCAGCGCGTCGCGCCCCGAGGCGGTCCGGAACCGGTCCTCGAGGAGGTCGAGGTCGGCCGCCACCATCGCGAACAGGTAGCAGGGCTTGGGAAACGGATCCTCCCAGCGCGCCCAATGGCGCGCGGCACCGGCGAGCGGCATGAACCACTGCCCGGGCTCGCCATCGCCGTGGGCCACGAGGTTGCCATTGGCAAGCAGGCGCGGGAAGCGCGCCTTGTCGCCGCAAAGGGTGACGGCATAGCGCGCCATCACGTCGGGCCGGTCGACGAAGTAGGTGATGTGGCGGAAGCCCTGGGCCTCGCACTGCGTCACCAGCCCCGCCTTGGTGGCGTAGAGCCCTTCCAGCTTGGTGTTCTTCCACGGGTCGAATCGCACCACCGTCGTGAGGGAGAACGCGTCCGGCACCGCGGCGACCGAAAGCCCCGCCTCGTCGGCCTGGAACTCCCCAGCCGCGAGCATCCGGCCGTCGATCGCGACCGACATGAGCTCGAGGTCGGCGCCATCGAGTTGGAGGGGCGCCGTGGGCGTCGAGCGCACCGGGTTGCGCGCCACCTTGAGGGTCGCGCGCACCGTCGCCTGGCCCTCCTGGATGTCGACCTGGAGCTCGACGTGCGAGACCAGGAAGGCTGGCGGCGCGTAATCCTTCAGGTTGATCGTCTGGGGCGCGGCGTCACGCATGGATCAGGCGGCCTTCTTCTTGAACAACGCCGGCACGGCTTGCGGGGCGCGCTTGCCGCGAGGCGCGTTGTCGGGCGTGTTGGCGGTGGCCGGCTGTGCGGAGGCCGAGGGCTCGTAGGGCTTGTTGAAGTCCATGCCGCCGGAATTCCCGGAGGTCCGCGGCGGCGGCGACGTGGCGTAGCGGGGTGCGCGCTCGTCTTCGCGACCGCGGTTGCCCGAGCGTCCGCGCCCGCCTTCGCCCGGCGGCCGGGAACGCCCGTCGCCCTGCGGCTGGGAACGCGACTCGCCCTGGGGGGGCCGGGAACGCGATTCGCCCTGGGGACGTGACCGCCCCTCGCCTTGGGGCTGCGAACGGGCCTCGCCCTGGGGCTGCGATCGCGCCTCGCCCTGGGGCTGGGAACGACCTTCGCCTTGGGGCCGGGACCGCGCCTCTCCCTGGGGAGCTCGCGAACGGCCCTGGGGCTGCTGCCCGCCCCGGGATCCACCACGACCCTGGCGGCCGCGGCTCGGGGACTCGGGCGCCTCGTTCTCATAACGCAGGCCCGGCAGGCCCGCCTCGAATCCCGCGACGGGGCGGATCTCGATCTTCTTGTTGATGAGGCGCTCGATGGCGCCCAGCAGCGGGCGGTCCTCGGCGCATACCAGCGACAGCGCTTCGCCCGAGGCGCCGGCGCGGCCGGTGCGCCCGATACGGTGCACGTAATCCTCGGCGACGTGGGGCAGGTCGAAGTTCACGACGTGCGGCAGCTCCTCGATGTCGAGGCCGCGCGCGGCGATGTCGGTCGCCACCAGCACCTTGACCTTGCCTTCCTTGAAGTCCTCGAGCGCGCGGATGCGCGCGTTCTGGCTCTTGTTGCCGTGGATCGCATCGGCGTTGATGCCGTCGCGCTGCAGCTGCGAGGCGAGGCGGTTGGAGCCGTGCTTGGTCTTGCAGAACACCAGGACCTGTTCCCAGTTGTTGGTCTTCACCAGGTGCGAGAGCAGCTCGCGCTTGCGGTTGGCGTCGATCATGTGCGCGTACTGCGTCACCAGCTCGGCCGGCGTGTTGCGGCGCGCCACCT
>JANMHV010000150.1:0-20340 GCA_031375445.1 Burkholderiales bacterium
CGCGGATCGCCTCGCGGCGAGCCTCGGCCTGCTGCGAGCTTTGGGAGAGCTTGAGGTACTCGACTTCGATGCCGTGGTCCTGCTGGCGGGTGCGGCCCAGCTCCTCGCGCACCTGGCGCGTCTCGTCCTGGGCGGTGCGCAAGTCCTGCTCCAGCTTGCGCAGCTGGGACTCGATGTCGGTTTTCCCATGGGCGCGGTCGGGAATGCGGCCCTGCAGGTCCTCGATCTCGCGCTGGCGCTGCAGCACGCCGTGGAGCTCCGACTGCGGCCCGTGGAACACGACTCCCTGGCGGCTGAAGAGGTGTCCCGAGCGCCCGACAAGGAAGCCGCCGGGCGGCAGGATGCGCGCCAGCGCCACGGCGTCCTCGCCCTCGGGGAGGATGAAGACGTTGGCGAGCGCATCGCGCAGATAGGCGGCAACTCCAGAGCGCGGGCTCGTCACCACCGACGAGAGGGCCTTCAAGTGCGAGCCAGCGCCCGGAAGGTCGACGGCGCCGCGCTCGACGAACACGGCGAAGTTGCCGGGGGGCGCGTTGCGGATCAGCTCCGGAAGCGCGCTTTCATCGGCGAGCCGCGCGGCGTTGAGGCGCACGCCCAGCGCCGCTTCGACCGCGTCGTCCCAACCGGCCTCCACGTGGATCGCCTGCCAGAGACGCTCGGAGCGCTCCAGGCCCTGGGATTCGATCCAGTCCTTGAGCTTCGAATCGGTGTCGAGCTTCGCCTGCTGCGACTGGAGTGCGGCGAGCGACGCCTCGAGCCCCGCCAGCTCGCGGGTAGCGTCCTGCAGCGCCTGGTTGGCGCCGCGGCGCTGGTCTTCCAGCGCCGGCACGCGCGCCTCGGCATCGTGCTGGCGCGTCTCCAGCTCGTCGATGCGGGCGGCCAGCTCTTCGCGCTGGGCTTCGAGCCCCGCGAGCTTCTCGGGCTCGGGGAACACCAGCGCCATGTTCTCCTGCTTCAAGCGATTCTTGCGCCCCTCGATCTGCGCCAGGAGCTTCAGCGCGTGGGACTCGCGCGTCTCGTGCACGCCCTGGGCCTGCTCGGCGGTGTTCATCTCGCCCTCGGTGGCGCGCACGCGGACGGCGGCCTCCTGGGCGGCAGCTTCGGCCATCGGCAGCGCCTCGCGGGCGCCGGCGAGCTCCTCCTCGCGGTGCGCGATCGCCTCGCGGGCGGACTCGATCGACTCGGCGCACTGGTGGCACTCGGCGTTGGCCTCGGCGATGCGGCGCTCCACTTCCACCGCCTCGCGGGAGAGTGCTTCCAGCTGCGCGCCCATGCGGCGGCGATTCTCGCTCAAGAAGTTGATTTCCTGCTCGAGGGACTGCACTTCGGCGTTGGCGGAGTAGAGCGCGCCCTGCAGCTCCTGGAGCTGGTCGGTCTCCTCGTAGTGGCGGCTTCTCAGCTCCTCCAGCGCCCGCTCGCTCTCGCGCAGCTTCGCGGTCTCGGCTTCCAGCGCCACCTGCACCTTCTGCACCTCGTTGGTATAGCGGGTCTTCGCGGTCTCGGCTTCCCTCAAGCGCGTGAACGCGAGCAGGTTGTGGTTCAACGCGAGCTGCGCCTGCAGGTCCTGGTAGCGCGCGGCGACTTCCGCCTGCTGCGCCAGGTGCTCGAGCTGGGAGCCCAGCTCCGCCTGGATGTCGCCCACGCGGGAGAGGTTCTCGCGCGTGTCTTCCAGCCGCAACTCGGTCTCGCGGCGGCGCTCGCGGTCCTTGGAGACGCCGGCCGCTTCCTCGAGGAAGACGCGCAGCTCCTCGGGCTTGGAGGTGATGACGCGCGAGATCATTCCCTGCTCGATGATCGAGTAGGCGCGCGGACCCAGGCCCGTGCCGAGGAAGATGTCCTGCACGTCGCGGCGGCGCACGTGCTGGCCATTGAGGTAATAGCTGGAGTCGCCGTCGCGCGAAAGAACGCGCTTCACGCTGATCTCGCTGTACTGCGCCCACGCGCCGCCGATGCGGCCCAGCGAGTTGTCGAACACCAGCTCGACCGATGCACGGCTCACCGGCTTCCTCTCCGAGGAGCCGTTGAAAATCACGTCGTGCATGTGCTCGCCGCGCAACTGCTTGGCGCTCGATTCGCCCAGCACCCAGCGCACGGCGTCGATCACGTTGGACTTCCCGCATCCGTTGGGCCCCACCACGCCCACGAGCTGCCCGGGGACGGCGATGGTAGTCGGATCGACGAAGGACTTGAAGCCGGCGAGCTTTACGGAGGTGAGTCTCAAGGGGCGTTCTTTATGTGACACGCCCCGCGTCGGGCGGGCCGGCGGCGGGGCGCATGTAAGTCTTTGTTTTTGCGTCCCGCGGAGCAGGAGCGCATCGGTAGAATGCTGATTTTACCGGATCGCAAAGCCCCTTCCCATGCCGCAATCGTCCAAGGCCCTCGAGACCTTCCCCAACCCCCAGCCGGGTAGGGATTACCTGATCCACATGGAAATTCCGGAATTCACCTGCCTCTGTCCCAAGACCGGGCAGCCGGACTTCGCCGTGCTGACCCTCGACTACATCCCGGAGAAGAAGTGCGTGGAGCTGAAGAGCCTCAAGCTCTATGTCGGGTCCTACCGTGACGAGGGGGCTTTCCACGAGGCGGTGACGAACCGCATCCTCGACGACCTCGTCGCAGCCACCAAGCCGCGCTTCATGCAGCTGAAGGCGCGCTGGTACGTGCGCGGCGGCATCTTCACCACCGTGGTGGCCGAGCATCGCGCGAAGGGGTGGAAGCCTCAGCCTCGGGTGGAGCTTGATGCCTTTCCCGGCGAGTCGAATGTGCGTTAGCGAGTAACGCGGGGATTAAACCTGGGAATGGGGTTGAATGGGATTAATGGGATTAATGGGATTAATGGGGTTAATGGGATTGAAAGTATTGCGCTCGACTAGACTCAGCCACCGTGGGAATGTCCACCGGCCGTGACGACTGCGCTACCTGCTGTTATCCCATTCATCCCATTGATCCCATTCATCCCCATCCCCAGGTTTACTGGCAACGTCACTCCCCGCCCGCCGCCTCTCGCCAATCCCGCTCGCGACAGTGGCAGTAACGATCAACGCCCCGCCGATCCAATCCTGCACCCGCAGCACCTCCCCCGCGAGGTAGTGGGAAGCGACGGCAGCCACCACCAGCTCGAACAGCAGGATCACGATGGCCCGGTTGGCCGGCAGCCGCGAGAGCCCGTACTGCAGCGCGAGGCCCAGCACCACCAGCGCGCCGCCGATCGCGGCGATCAGCCCCGCGTGGTCGAACGCTGCCGCCCAAGCGGCCTCGGCGCCCAGCTTGCTGCCCGGCAAATGGATCAGTGCGGCCACGGTGACCCCGGCCCAGATCACGATGGATTTCGCCGGATCCGAGAGAAACTCCAGCCGCCGCACCAGCACGTTGCCGAGCGCGAACAGCAGCCCCGCGGCGAGCCCCAGCCACTCGGCACGCGCGGCGGGCCACGGAAACCCCAGCTCCGGGCGCCACAGCATCGCCATCGCCCCGGCGAAGGCGAGCGCCATCACGAGGTAGCCATTCCGGTCGAGGCGCTCGTCGAGCACGATGCGCGCGATGGGCACCGTCCATAGCGGCGCGAGATAGAAAAGCAGCAGCACGCGCATCACCTCGCCTTCGAGCACGCCCATCACGTAGGCCAAGTTGCTCCAGCCGATGGAGATGCCCAGCAGCAGCGCCAGCGGATGCAGCGGCCACAGGGTCTTCCAATGGCGCGAGAACATCAGGCCGCCCGCGACAAGGGCCGTGCCGTAGGTGAATAGCGACGCCCAGATGCCGTCGATGCCCGACTGCGCCAGCAGGCGGTACGGGTACCAGACGACGCCCCAGGTGGCCGCGCCCACGAGGAGCGCCGCGGCGGGCAGTGAGGAAGTGGCTTTCAATGGCGGTTATGATGCGGGCGCGCCATTCTAACCGCGGCCCCTTCACTCCCATGAGCGCTTGCGCGGTCCTGCACGTCACCTCGGTCCCCGGCGGCGGCGTCGATCGCCACGTGCGCGACCTCGTCCGCGGCTGCCCGCGCGGCCACCTGGTGTGGCACGCCGGGGCCGATGCCGACGTGATCGAGGTGGCGGGCGAGCCGCGCTACCTGCCGCTCGATCGCGCGGCATTCGAGCGCGATCCCGGAGCGCTCGCCGCGTGGCTGCGCGCGCGGGGCGTGGGCCTGGTCCACCTCCATTCGATGGCACGCGCGGTGCGCTCGCGAGCGAATTGGGCAGCGGCTGCCCTCGCCTCACCCACAGTCGTCACGCTTCACGACGTCCTCTTCCTGCGCGCCGACGGCTTCGAGCCCGGCGCGCCTCGCACCGCGGAGCCCGCGTGGCTTGAAGAAGTGGCTCCGGTGCTCCGCCACGCCAGCGCGGTGCTTGCCCCCTCGCGCTTCATCGCCGACCTGGCGGAGGTGAACCTTCCCGGCCTGCATATCAAGGTGGTTCCGAACGGCACGCGGTGCGCGGAGCGAGCCCCTCTTCCGGCGCGCGTGGAATTCGAGCGCGCGCGGCCGCGGCGCGTGATCGCGGCGTTGGGCGCCCTGGGACCGCACAAGGGATCGCGCCTTCTCGAGGCGCTGGCCGCACGGCTTCCGGGCACCGACGTGGGGCTGGTGGTGATCGGCTACACCGATGCCCAGGCGTGGCCGGGCTGGTTCGACGACGCGCTCTTCATCCACGGTCCCTACGCGGAGGAAGACGCCGGCGCACTGCTGGCCGCCTACCGTGCAGAAGCGGTGCTATTCCCGAACACGGTGCCCGAGAGCTTCAGCTACGCGCTCTCGGACGCGTGGGCCGCGGGCGTCCCGGCAATCGTGCCGCCGGAGGGCGCACTGGCCGAGCGCGTGCGCCGCCATGGCGGCGGCTGGGTGCTGCCGGAAGGATTCGGCGTGGACTCCATGATGGCGCGCATCGAGTGGCTCGGGACCGAGGCGGGGAAAGCCGAGGCGGCCCGCGTAAAATCGGGGCTGGCCCACCATGACCCCCAACGGCTCCCCTCCATCGACGGCATGACGAGCGCGCTCGAAGACCTCTACCGCAAGCACGGTGTCGACCCCGCGGCGCCGGTGGATGCGTTGGCCCTCCCCGCGCAATCGCTGATCGCCACGCAGCTGGACAGCGGCCTCTTCCGCCGCGAGTTGCTGTTCTTCGCCGAGGAGTTGGCGCGAATGCGCGAGGGCCCCGACGCCGAGAGGCGCGCGGCGCGCGAGTTCGAGCTGGAGGCGCGGGGCTGGATCGCGAAGCTGGAACAGGATGTAGGCGAGCTGCAATCGCAGCTTCGCATCGAGGTGGCGCGCCGGCAGGCGCTGGAGCAGGCCCCGCTTGCCGGGAGCCTGCGGCACCGTCTCGGCACCCTCGCGCCGGCGTGGCTGCGCCGCGTATTGGGGAAAGGCACCGATGCGCGCGATTGACGTCTCCATCGTCACCTACCGGCCCGACCTGCCGCTGCTGGGGGAGTTGCTGCGGAGCCTCGCCGAGCCCACGCGCACCCCGGTCTCGATCAACCTGCTGGTGCAGGACAATTCCGCCGATCCCGCGCTTTCCGCGGAAGTCGAGCGCACGGTGCGAGGCGCGTTCCCCGAAGTGTCCTTCGAGCGTTCGGCGACGAACGTGGGCTTCGGCCGTGGCCACAACGCCAACGCCGCACGCGGCGCCGCACCCCTCTTCTTCGTGCTGAACCCGGACTGCATCCTCGAGCCCGGAACCCTCGACGCCCTCGTCGCGGCGGTGGAGGCTTCGGCGGACGACGTCGCGGCCTGGGAGCCGCGCCAGATTCCCTACGAGCATCCCAAGGCCTACGACCCGGTGACGCTCGAGGCCCCGTGGGTGAGCGGCGCCGCGTGCCTGTTGCG
The DNA here is from genome assembly GCA_031375445.1 of Burkholderiales bacterium. Taxonomy (GTDB): domain Bacteria; phylum Pseudomonadota; class Gammaproteobacteria; order Burkholderiales; family Usitatibacteraceae; genus Usitatibacter. The sequence continues at coordinate 5,825 of JANMHV010000150.1, forward strand.
CCGCTCGGCTTTCGACGCCGTGCGCGGGTTCGAGCCGCGGCTCTTCCTCTATGGCGAGGATGTCGATCTCTCGTGGCGCCTGCGGGCCGCGGGATGGAAGCTCACCTACCAGCCGCGGATCGGCGTGGTGCACCGGGCCTATCGCGAGGCGGGCGAGGTGAAGCCCCAGCAGGTGTTCGGTGGCGTGGCCACCAACCTGTGCCTGCGCGCGCGTTATGGCGGCCTCGCCACCACGCTCCGCGGCTTGGCCCTCCTCGCCGGCGAGATCGGCCTGCCCCAGTCCTTCCCGGGGCGCCGGCGCGGGCTGCTGGGAGCGCTCGCGCGTTTCATCGGCGCGTGGCCCCATTTCGCCCTCACCCGCGTGGCGCCCACGCGCGGCTTCGCGCCGCACTTCGCCGGATGGAGCTACGAGCCGCGGCGCGATGGCGCCTTCGTCGGGATGCCGTCCCGACGCGAGGCGCAGGCGAGCGGGCCGCTGGTCTCGATCCTGGTGCGCACCATCGACCGCCCGCGGGTGCTGCGCGAGGCGCTCGCCACCTGCGCGAACCAGACCTATCGCCCGCTCGAAGTCGTGGTGATCGAGGACGGGCCCGAGCGCTCGCGCGCGGTGATCGAGGAGTTCGCCTCGCGCATCCCGATCCGCTACCGTGCCACGGGCGAACGCGTGGGCCGCGCCCGCGCGGGCAACCTGGCGCTCGCCGAGGCTCGCGGCGAGTGGCTCAACTTCCTCGACGACGACGACGCGCTCTTCGCCGACCACGTGGAGGTGCTGCTTGCGGCAGCATTACGCGCGGGTGTGCCGGGCGCCTACGCGCTGGCCTGGGAAACGCCCGCGCGGCGCCACGGGCACGGGGAACGCGCCTTCGACGAGGTCTTCCACCACACCGCGCACCGCCAGCCCTTCGACCGCATCACTCTCTGGCACCACAACTACATGCCGGTGCAGTCGGTGCTGTTCCATCGCCGCCTCTACGAGCGCCACGGCGGGTTCGCCGAGGACATGGACCAGCTGGAGGACTGGAACCTGTGGACGCGCTACACGCTCCAGGACGATTTCCTGCTGGTGGAGAAGACCACGTCCAAGTATCGCGTCCCCGCCGACGCGGGTGTCGCCGCCGCGCGGCAGGCGCGCCTCGACCTCGCCTACGCCGACGCGATCGAGCGGCAGCGCGCGATGCGCGTGCGCTATTCGCTGCCCGAGATCACCGACATGGCCGACACCTACGTCGCGAGCCAGCGCGTGGTGCGCGCCACCGAAAGCCACCTGCGCCGGCTGGTGCGCTCCCATTCGTGGCTTGCCCGCCTCGCCTCCTACCGGCCGGTGGCCCTGCGCGTCGTGCGCCGCATCCGGGGCAGGGCGTGAGCGGCGCCCTCGCTTTCACCGGGGAGCGCTTCATCCCCGGCACCCCCGGCGAGATCTGGCTCGAGCATTGGCATCGCTACCATTTCGCCGCGCGCTGGGTGGTCGGCAAGCGCGTGCTCGACGTGGCCTGCGGCGAGGGCTACGGCTCGGCACTGCTCGCGCGCACCGCGGCGCTGGTGACGGGGGTGGACATCTCCCAGCGCGCGGTCGAGCATGCACGCGCCGAATACGGCCGGCTCGCGAATGCGCGCTTCGCGTGCGCGAGCTGCACGCAGCTACCCCTTCCCGATGCCAGCGTCGACGTCGCAATCTCCTTCGAGACGCTCGAGCATATCCACGAGCAGGAAGCCTTCGTCGCGGAGCTCTCGCGCGTGCTCGCCCCCGGCGGCGTGCTGCTGATCTCGTGCCCCAACAAGGTGGAATACACCGACAACCGCGGCTTCGTGAACGAGTTCCACGTGAAGGAGCTCTACCGCGAAGAGCTGCGCGCGCTCCTAGAGCGGCACTTCCCGGCGCAGCGCTGGCACGGGCAGCGCCCGACGTTCTACTCGGTGATCGCGCCCGAGGGCGGCGGGCCGGCCGCGGGCCAGGTGATCGAGCTCGCCGAATCCGCCCCCGCCGAAGCCGCCGGCGAGATCGCGAAGCCGCTCTATTTCATCGTCGTCGCCGCACGGGAAGAGGCGAGTGTCGCCGCCATCCCGACGGCGGTGTCCGTGCTTTCGGATCTCGACGACTACCTCCACCGCGACTACGCGAAGGTGATCGGCGAGGTGCGCGAGCTGCATGGCGAGCGCCTGCGGCTGGAGAAGATGGTGGACGAGCGCGACCACGCCCTCAACCGTTCCCTGCACGACGCCCAGGAAGTCCGCGCGGTCCTGGGGGCGCGGGACGCGGACATCGTGAAGCTCGACGGGGACATCGCCGGATTGCGCGCGGCACTCGAGGAAAAGACCCGCGAAGTGGACCGCCGCCGCGGCTGGCGCTGGTGGTTGCGGCTGCCCTTCATCCGCATGGGTCTCATCGACTGATCGGCGATAATGGGGCGATGAATCCCCGCCTCGACCTGCTCCAGCCGTACCCCTTCGAAAAGCTGCGCACGCTGCTGGAGGGCGCCACTGCGCCGCGGGGGGTGACCCCGATCTTCCTGCAGATCGGGGAGCCTCAGCATCCGACGCCGGCGCTCCTCAAGGAGGCCCTTGCCGCCAACCTGGGCGCGCTCGCGAAGTATCCGTTGACCCGGGGCCTGCCGGAGCTGCGCCAGGCGATGGCCGCATGGCTCACCCGCCGCCACGCGCTAGCGCCCATCGACCCCGAGACCGAGGTGGTGCCGGTCGCAGGCAGCCGCGAGGCGCTGTTCGCCTTCGCGCAAGCGGTGCTCGACCCCGCGGAGTCCGATGCGCTGGTGGTATGCCCCAACCCGTTCTATCAAATCTACGAGGGCGCGGCGCTGCTGGGTGGCGCGCAGCCGTACTACGTGAATGCGCTCGCCGAGAATGGCTTCCGCACCGACTGGGCGGCGGTGTCCGATGCGGTGTGGCGGCGCACGCGCCTCGTCTACACCTGCAGCCCCAACAATCCCAATGGCCGCGTGATGCCGCTGGAGGAATGGCGCGAGCTGTTCGCCCTTTCCGACCGCCATGGCTTCGCCATCGTCTCCGACGAGTGCTACAGCGAGATCTATTTCGACGAGTCGCAGCCGCCCCTCGGGGCGCTCGCCGCGGCCCAGGCGCTGGGGCGCGCGGGCTACCCGCGCCTCATGGTGATGGGTTCGCTCTCCAAGCGCTCCAACGCGCCGGGCCTGCGCTCGGGCTTCGCCGCCGGGGACCGGAAGATCCTCGATCGCTTCGTGCTGTATCGCACCTACCACGGCACCGCCATGAGCAACATGGTGCAGCTGGCCTCCATCGCCGCCTGGAACGACGAGGCGCACGTGGTGGCCAACCGGGCCCTCTACCGCGAGAAGTTCGCGCGCTTCCGCGAGCTGGCGGGGAAGGCTCTTCCGCTCACCATGCCCGAGGCGGCCTTCTACTACTGGACCCCGGTGCCCGGCGGGGACGACCAGCGCTTCACCCGCGAGCTCTACGAGGCGACCGCGATCACGGCGCTGCCGGGCAGCGTCCTCTCCCGCGACGCCCACGGGGTGAACCCCGGCCGCGGGTTCGTGCGCCTGGCGCTGGTCTCGACGCTCGCCGAGAGCGAGGAGGCGGCCCGCCGCATCGCCGCATTCGTGGAAAGCCGGGCGACCAGCCCCGTCGGCGGATGACGTGAAGGAAGGCGACAGCGGCTTCCACGCGCTGATCGACCAGCTCGCCGCGGCGCCGGAGGCGGAGCGCGCCGCGATCGAGGCGCGCATCTGGCGCGAATACGGTGCCCACCGCGCGGTGCTCTCGCTCGACATGAGCCACTTCTCGCTCACGGTGCGCAGGAGCGGCATCCTCGCCTACCTGGCGCTCATCCGGCGCATGCGAACGCTCACCGCGCCGATCGTCGCCGCCCACCAGGGCCGGGCGGTGAAGTACGAGGCCGACAACCTCATCGCCGTGTTCGCCTCGTCCCGCGATGCGGCGCTCGCCGCCGTCGCCATCCAGGAGGCCATGGGCACCGGCGACGCGGGGTTCACCGTCGCGATCGGCATCGACCAGGGCGACCTGGTGCTGGTCGACGACTGCGACCTCTACGGCGACCCGGTCAACATCGCCTGCAAGCTGGGCGAGGACCTGGCGCGTCCCGGCGAGGTGCTGCTCACGGCGGCGGCGCGCGCGGGCCTCGGCGACGATTTCCCGCACGCGTTGGAAGAGCAGTCGGTGTCGGTTTCCGGCCTCGAATTCATCGCGTGGTCGGTCCGGCGCGCCTCCCCTGCCTAGTATCATGTCGGTCCCCTCCAACACCCCCGAATGCGCCCCATGAGCTCCCTGCAGCAGACCATCGACGAGTCCTTCGAGCGCCGTGCCGAGATCACGCCCGCGACCGCCACCACCGAACTGAAGGACGCCGTGGCCCACGTGATCTCCGAGCTGGACGCGGGCCTGCTCCGGGTGGCCGAGAAGAAGGAAGGGGAGTGGGTCACGCACCAATGGCTCAAGAAGGCGGTGCTGCTCTCCTTCCGCATCCGCGACAACGCCGTGCAGGAGGGGGGCTTCACCCGCTACTTCGACAAGGTCGATTCGAAGTTCGCGCACTTCACCGACGAGCACTTCGCCCGCGCCGGCTACCGCGTGGTGCCCCCGGCCACGGTGCGCTCCGGCGCCTTCATCGGCAAAAGCGTGGTGTTGATGCCTTCCTACGTGAACATCGGCGCCTACGTGGACGATGGCACGATGGTCGACACGTGGGCCACCGTGGGCTCGTGCGCCCAGATCGGCAAGGGCGTGCACCTCTCCGGCGGGGTGGGCATCGGCGGCGTGCTGGAGCCGCTGCAGGCCAACCCCACGATCATCGAGGACAACTGCTTCATCGGCGCCCGCAGCGAGATCGTCGAAGGCGTGATCGTGGGTGAGGGCTCGGTGGTCTCGATGGGGGTCTACATCGGCCAGAGCACCAAGATCTACAACCGCATGACGGGAGAAGTGTCCTACGGGCGCATTCCCCCCGGCAGCGTGGTCGTTTCCGGCAACTTGCCCGGGGGGGATGGCCGGTATAGTCTCTATTGCGCGGTCATCATCAAGCAGGTGGACGCCAAGACCCGGGCAAAAACAGGGATCAACGAATTGCTGCGGGGCGACTGACCCTCTCCCCGGCCCTCTCCCAAGGGAGAGGGAGGACCCCGAAAAAAGGCGCATCCCCCATGTTCATCGAGAAACTCCTGCAGCTGATGGCCGAGAAGAAGGCGTCGGACATCTTCATCTCCTCAGGCTCCCCCATCAGCATCAAGATCCAGGGGAACATCGTCCCGGTGAACCCGGCCGCGATGGATGCCGAGCAGACGAAGAAGATCTGCTACGAGATGCTCACGCCCAGCCAGATCGCCACCTTCGAGAAGGACCTCGAGCTCAACTTCTCCAAGCCGATGCCCGGCCTGGGCAACTTCCGCGTCAACATGTTCTGGCAGAAGGGCTCGATCTCCTGCGTGATCCGCTTCATCACCGCCGAGATCCCCCGCGCCGCCGACCTGAACCTGCCGCCGATCCTCACGCAGCTGGTGATGGAGAAGCGCGGCCTGATCCTCGTGGTGGGCGCGACCGGCTCGGGCAAGTCGACCACCCTCGCCTCGATGCTCGACCACCGCAACTCGGTGCAGGCGGGCCACATCCTCACCATCGAGGACCCGGTGGAGTTCGTCTTCACGCCGAAGAAATCGATCTTCAACCAGCGCGAGGTCGGCAACGACACGCGCTCGTTCCACGACGCGCTGCGCAACGCCATGCGCCAGGCGCCCGACTGCATCCTGATCGGCGAAATCCGCGACCTCGAGACGATGAGGATGGCGCTCACTTACGCGTTGTCGGGCCACCTGTGCCTCGCCACCCTGCACGCCAACAACGCCTACCAGGCGATGAACCGCGTGATCAGCTTCTTCCCGCTCGAAGTGCGCCCGATGCTGCTGCAGGACCTCTCGGTGTCCCTGAAGGCGGTGATCTCGCAGCGCCTGGTGCGCACCGTCGATGGCGGCCGCGCGCCGGCGGTGGAGGTGCTGCTCAACACGCGCAACATCCAGGAGCTGATCGAGAAGGGCGAGATCACCGAGATCAAGGAGGCGATGGAGAAGTCGATGTCGCCTGGTTCGCACCGGCAAGATCTCCACCGACGAGGCGCTCACCAACGCCGACTCCGCCACCAACCTGGGACTTCTGCTCGGCAACTCCGGCATCATGCCGGCCGCCACCGATCGCGCGAAGAATGCGGGCGCTTCGGGCGGAGGGCGGCCCGGCGCTTCGTCCTTCGGCGAGTTCAAGATCACCGAGGAGCAGGAAGAGAAGTTCTAGCCCCGCCCGCCGCGGCGGGCCCGCCTTCCGGAGGAGCGCGTGAAAACCCTCGCCGAGAACCTCACGCAGTACGCGGCGTACCATCGCGACCGGCGCAACATCGCCACCCACTTCGTCGGCGTGCCGATGATCGTGTTCGCGATCGTGCTGGCCCTCTCCACATGGGCCTTCCCGATCGGCACCGTGGCCATCACCCTCGCCGCCGTGGTTTCGGTCGCCGCGTGCCTCTACTACGTGAAGCTCGACTTCCTCCTCGGCGCGATCATGGCCGCGACGCTCCTCGTGATGTGCGCCATTGCGAGCGAGGTGACCCACCGGCTGGGCGTGCCGGCCGCCCTTTGGCTCGCCGCGGCGATCTTCGTCGCGGGCTGGGCGCTGCAGTTCCTCGGCCACAAGTGGGAAGGCATGAAGCCCGCGTTCTACGACGACGCGAAGCAGCTCCTCATCGGGCCGCTCTTCGTCTGCACCGAGATCCTTTTCGCGCTGGGTGCCAGGCGGCCGCTGCAGAGATACATCGAGGAGCGCGTGGGGCCCACGGTGCCGCGGCGGGATGGAAGGGCGCTGCCGCTCAATGACCCTCTCCCCGGCCCTCTCCCAGGGGAGAGGGAGAATCTACGCTGCCCGCTCCCGGACGAGCGCGAGACCACGCAATGAGTGCCGCGCGCTTCGCCACCTTCCGCGAGTTCTATCCCTTCTACCTCTCGGAGCATCGCAACCCCACCTGCCGCAAGCTGCACTTCGCGGGCAGCACGCTGGCGCTGGCGATCGTGGCCGCCGCCATCGTGCTGGGCAACCCGTGGCTGCTCATCGCCGTGCCCTTCGCGGGCTACGGCTTCGCCTGGGTGGGACACTTCGCCTTCGAGAAGAACCGCCCCGCCACCTTCACCTATCCCGCCTGGAGCTTCGCCGGCGACTGGGTGATGTACTGGCAACTCCTCACCGGAAAGATCCCCTTTGCCGAACGCGACCCTGGAGCTCGCCCGCGCCCTGATTCGGCGTAGGTCCCTCACCCCGTCCGACGAAGGCTGCCAGCAGCTCGTCATCGACCGCCTTCAACCGCTGGGCTTCGTGCCCGAGGTGATCTCGGAAGGCGGCGTTACCAACCTCTGGATCCGCCACGGCAGTGCCAAGCCGTTAGTGGTGCTGGCCGGCCACACCGACGTGGTGCCGCCGGGCCCACGCGAGAAGTGGCAATCGGATCCGTTCGAACCCACCGAGCGCGACGGGTTGCTGTTCGGGCGGGGTGCCGCGGACATGAAGACCTCCATCGCGGCGTTTGTCGTGGCGGCGGAGCGATTCGTGCGCGAGCATCCCGCTCATCCGGGAAGTGTCGCGCTCCTCCTCACCTCCGACGAGGAAGGCCCCGCGGTCCACGGCACCGTGAAAGTGGTGGAGATGCTGAAGGCGCGCGGCGAGATGCTCGATTTCTGCATCGTCGGCGAGCCCTCTTCCACCAAGGTCTTCGGCGACACCATCCGCAACGGGCGGCGCGGCTCCCTCTCCGGGAAGCTCACGGTGCATGGCGTGCAGGGGCACGTGGCCTATCCGCGCCGCGCGAAGAACCCGGTGCACCTCGCGGCCCCGGCGCTCGCGGAACTGGCGGCGGCGGAGTGGGACCGCGGCAACGAATCGTTTCCGCCGACCACGTTCCAGGTTTCCAACATCCACGCCGGCACCGGGGCGCTCAACATCATTCCCGGCGCGCTGGTGGTGGATTTCAACTTTCGCTTCTCCACCGCGAGCACGCCGCACACGCTGCAGCGCCGAGTGCAGGAGATCCTCGATCGGCACGGGCTCGAATACGCGATCGACTGGCACCTGGGTGGAAAGCCGTTCCTCACGCCGCGCGGGCCGCTCCTGGATGCACTCACCGCGATCGTGCGCGACGTGACCGGTGTCACGCCCGCCACCGACTGCGGCGGCGGCACCTCCGACGGCCGCTTCATCATCGACATTTGCCAGGAGGTGGCCGAGTTCGGGCCCGTGAACCGCTCGATCCACAAGGTGAACGAGGCGGTGGCGCTCGCCGAGGCCGAGCCCCTGGCGGAAATCTACTACCGCGCCCTCGCGGCCCTCACCGGCACGCCGCGCGCTTGAAGGAGCGCACCCTCCGCGGGCTGCTCGACTACGGCATCGAGCGCTTCGAGCGCGCGGGCCTCTCCTACGGCCACGGCACCACCAACGCGCTCGACGAGGCGGCGTGGCTGGCGCTCCACGCGCTGGGGCTGCCGCTCGACGAATTGAACCCGCACCTCGACACGCCGCTCTCCCATGGGCAGTACGACGGCGCACGCAAGCTGCTCGACCGGCGCGTGCGCACCCGCAAGCCCGCGGCATATCTCACGAACGAGGCTTGGCTCGGACCGCATCGCTTCTACGTGGACGAGCGGGTCATCGTGCCGCGGTCGTTCATATTCGAGTTGATCACCCAGCGAACCTTAGGGGAAAAGACCTTAGGGGACAGACCCCTAGGCAGTCGAAGCCCAGCCAGGGCTTCTCCGCCTGCGCTTAGGGGTCTGTCCCCTAAGGTCCCCAAGGTCCCTAAGGTTCTCGACCTCTGCACCGGCTCCGGCTGCCTCGCCATACTCGCGGCCCTTCGGTTCCCCAACGCCCATGTAGACGCGGTGGACCTGTCCTCCGACGCGCTGGCGGTCGCGAAGCGCAACGTCGACGACTACGGCCTCGCCGATCGCATCGAGCTCGTGCAAAGCGACCTCTTCACCGCGTTGAAGGGCCGCACGTACGACCTCATCATCTCCAACCCGCCCTACGTGAAGGCGGCGTCGATGCGCACGCTGCCCGACGAATACCGCAACGAGCCGGAGATGGCGCTGGCCTCCGGCGGCGACGGCCTCGACCACACGCGCACCATCCTCGCCGAGGCGCGGCGGCACCTGAATCCGAACGGGCGGCTATGGGTCGAGATCGGGCACAACCGCAAGGCGCTGGAGCGCGCCTACCCGGGCCTTCCCTTCCGTTGGCCGAAGACCAGCGGCGGAACCAAATTCGTGTTCGAGCTCGCGCGCGAGGACCTGCCCCCGCGCTAGGTCCGCCAGGCGGGATCCATGCGATCGAGCTTGCGCAGGATACCGGGCCACGCGATCATCCCACCCGCCTGCCGCATCACCACCTTCGCGGCCTTCCGGATCCCCTCGACGATCGGCGCGGGAATCGGGATCAACTCGCCGCCACCCGATTGCGCCAGCACCTGCACCTCGCAGGCGCGCTGCAGGATGTACATGTGGAGGAAGGCGTCGGCGACCGTCTCGGCGCAGGTGAGCAGCCCATGGTTGCGCAGGATCATGTTGTGCTTGTCGCCGAGATCCGCCACCAGCCGCGTTTTCTCATCGGGGTTGAGCGCCACGCCCTCGTAGCCGTGGTAGGCGAGGCTCGCGAGCGGAAACAGCGACTGCTGCGACAGCGCCAGCAACCCCGCCTTCTGGCACGACACCGCCACCCCCTGCATCGTGTGCAGGTGCATCACGCAATGCGCGTCGGCCCGCGCCTCGTGCACGGCGCTATGGATGGTGAACCCCGCCGGGTTGATCTCGAAGGGCGAGTCCATCACTTTCTCGCCGTTCGAATCCACCTTCACGAGGCTGGAAGCGGTGATCTCCTCGAACATCATCCCGTAGGGGTTGATGAGGAAGTGGTGCTCCGGCCCGGGCACACGCGCGGAGATATGGGTGAAGACGAGGTCGTCCCAGCCGTACAGCGCCACGGCGCGGTAGGCGGCGGCGAGGTCGGCGCGAACCGACCACTCCTCCGGTGGAACCTGGGTACGGACGGAACGGATCAGGGCGGGATCGGCATGCATGCGGATAGAATAAAGCATGTCCATCACCATCGACCGGATCGACCACATCGTGCTCACGGTCTTCGACCTGGAGCGCACCCTCGATTTCTACCGGCGAGTGCTCGGCATGGAGCCGGTTACCTTTGCCGGCGGCCGCCGCGGCCTCGCCTTCGGGCGGCAGAAGCTGAACCTCCACCAGGCCGGCCGCGAGTTCGAGCCCAAGGCGTTGAAACCCGCGCCAGGTGCCATCGACCTCTGCTTCATCGCCTCGACACCGCTGGAAGAGGTGATCGCGCACCTTAAGGCCCAGGCGGTGGCGATCATTTCCGGCCCGGTGGAGAAGACCGGCGCCACCGGACCCATGATGTCGGTGTACTTCCGCGACCCCGACGGCAACCTGGTCGAGGTCTCCAACTACCAATGACCACCCCCCCTCCCGCCACCCCCTCCATCGCCGACCTGCGCACCGAGTACGCCCTCAAGACCCTCGAGGAGCGCCACGCCCAGCCCGACCCGATGCAGCAGTTCGGCATCTGGATGGTGGAGGCGATCCACGCCCAGGTGCCCGAGCCCACCGCCATGTCGCTCGCCACCGTGGGCGCGAACGGGCGGCCTTCAGGGCGCATCGTGCTGCTGAAGGGCGTGGACCCGAAAGGTTTCGTGTTCTTCACCAACTACCAGAGCCGCAAGGGGCAGGAGCTCGCCGCCAACCCCGTAGCCGCCCTCACCTTCATGTGGAAGGAGCTGGAGCGCCAGGTGCGGATCGAGGGCAGCGTCGAGAAGGTCTCGCAGGAAGAATCCGCGGCCTACTTCGCGACGCGCCCGCTCGGCTCGCGCATCGGCGCCTGGGCCTCGCCCCAGAGCGAGGTCATCGCCAACCGTGCGTGGCTGGAAGAGCGCTGGAACGCCCTCACCCAACAATACGGCGAAGAGCCGCCGCTGCCCCCGCACTGGGGTGGCTACCGCGTGCTGCCCGACCACCTCGAATTCTGGCAGGGCCGCCGCAGCCGCCTGCACGACCGCATCGCCTATTCGCGCGAGGGTGAGCGCTGGAAGGTCTCGCGCCTGGCTCCATGACGCGAATGCCGCCCTTCGACCTGCGCAAGCTGGAGAGCGAGCGGCTCTGCGGCGAGAAGCTCGAGGAATCCCTCGAGCAGATGCTCGCCGAGCACGCGCAAGGCGAGATCTGGATCTTCGGCTACGGCTCGCTCATGTGGAACCCGGAGTTCGACTACGACGTGCGGCGCGTGGGGGCGGTATTCGGCTACCACCGCAGCTTCGGCCTCTGGTCGCGCATCAACCGCGGCACGCCCGAGCAGCCGGGGCTGGTGGTGACGCTGGAGCGCGGCGGCAGCTGCCGCGGCCTCGCCTACCGCCTCGACCCCGGGAATTCCCGCGCGCAGCTCTCGCAGCTGTGGCGCCGCGAGATGTCGCTGGGCTCGTACCTGCCGCGCTGGCTCGAGGTCCATTCGGGTACGGAGAAGCTCGAGGCGCTGGCGTTCGTGGTGAACCGCCGCTGCACCGGGTATGCCGGCAAGCTGCCCATCGACACGATGGTGCGGCACATCGCTACCGCGCGTGGGAACTACGGGACCAGCGCGGAATACCTGTTCAAGACCGAGGAAGCGCTGCTCGAGCACGGCATCCGCGATGACCGGGTGCGGGTGCTGGCGGAGCGGGTGCGACTGCACCTGGAACCTTAGGGGACAGACCACCAGTTGCGCGGAATGAACCTTAGGGGACAGACCACCAATTGCATTAGGTGAAACTGGCCGGCCCGTTTCATTAAATGCAATTGGTGGTCTGTCCCCTAAGGTTCAGCTAATGCAACTGGTGGTCTGTCCCCTAAGGTTTTATACCTTCGCGCGCGAATCGGTGCGCGCGATGCGCTTCATGATGTAGTCCACCTCGGCCTTCGCCGCGGGGTTGAGCGCGGCCCCTGGCTTCCTCAGGGTGTCGGAAGCGATGATCCCGCGGCGCATCATCACGTACTTGCGCACCGCCATGCCGGGGCCGGGCTGCTGCTCGTAGCGGATGAGCGGCAGGTGCGCGTCGAAGAGGTCGTGGGCCTCGTCGCGCTTGCCCGCCTTCGAAAGGCGCACCACGTCCACCAGCATGTCGGGGAAGCAGTAGCCGGTGTTGGCGCCATCGGCCCCGCGCTCCATCTCGTAGTCGAGGAAGAGCGCGTTGTTGCCGGTGAGGATCGGCAGCCGGCGCATCGAACCATCCTTCTCCCACGCGCGCAGCTGCGAGATCTTGTCGAGGCCCGGCCAGTCCTCGTGCTTGAGGAACCAGCTCGCGGGAATCTCGGTGTGGATGCGCCGGATCACTCCGGGGCTCATCTGCACCGAGAAGGTGAGCGGGTAGTCCTGGATCACGAACGGCACGTCGCCCCCGATCGCCTCCGACGCCTGCTTGTAGTACTGCACGATGGAGTCGTCGGTGCGAAGCGTATTGGGTGGCGCGATCATCACACCCGTGGCGCCCAGCGCCATCACGTCCTGGGTCAGCGCGCGCATCGCGGCGAACCCGGGTGCGGAGACACCCACCACGATCGGCACCTTGGCGCGCGCGATCACGCGCTTCACGATCGAGACCGACTCGTCGTGGGTCATCTTCGGCGCTTCACCCAGCTGCCCCAGAACCGTCATGCCGGTGACGCCCGCGCCGAGAAAGAAATCTGTCATGCGGTCGATGGAGGCCTCGTCGATGCGGCCATCGGGTTGGAACGGGGTGGGCGCGATCACGTACACGCCCTGGGTCTCCGCGGGAATCTTCGGGGTCGCCATGGTCAGCCTTTCGTCTTCTCGTAGCGCGCCTTGTTCTCGGCGTTCGGGGGATAGAGGCCGGGCAACGCGGCGCCGCCCTCCACCTCGGACATGATCCAGCTCTCGAGGCGCTCCTGCTCCACCGCACCCGCGACGATCTCGTCGATGAAGGCCGCGGGAATCAGCACCGCGCCGTCGTCGTCGACCACGACCCAGTCGCCGGGGAAGACCGCAACCCCGCCGCAGCCGATGGGCTCGCCCCAGTTGACGAAGGTGAGGCCCGCGACCGAGGGAGGCGCCGCCGCACCCTGGCACCACACCGGCAGCTTGGTACCACGCACGCCGGCGACGTCGCGCACCACGCCGTCGGTGATGAGGGCTGCGACACCGCGCTTCTTCATGCGCGCGCACAGGATGTCGCCGAAGATGCCGGCGTCGGTCACGCCCATCGCGTCGGCCACACAGATGCAGCCCTCGGGCATCGCCTCGATGGCGGCGCGCGTCGAAATGGGCTTGGACCAGGACTCGGGTGTCGCGAGGTCTTCGCGCGCCGGCACGAAGCGCAGCGTGAAGGCCTGGCCCACCAGACGCGGTTGTCCCGGGTTCAGCGGCCGCGTGCCGCGCATCCAGACGTTGCGCAGGCCCTTCTTCAGCAGCAGGGTGGTGAGTGTGGCGGTGGTGACCTTCTCGAGGGTCTGGACGATCTCGCGTTCCCGGCTCATGGCTTCCCTTGCAGTGGCGTACAGAGCCGGGAATGTTACGCGAGGCGTGCCAGGAACTCCTTGATCCGTGCCGCGTTGGCGCCCACGTCGGAGCCGCCCACGCGGGAGGCGCTGCGCACATCCACGCGGGAGCCCTTGGGATCGGCGCGCACCCGCACCACCACATCGTCCTTGAAGCCGAACCAGCGCGTGGTGGCGGTGGCCTCGAGGCGGCCGCTTGCCGCGTCGCTTGCGACCACCTCCCAGCCCATCTCGCGCGCCAGCGCCTCGGCGCGGGCGAGCACCTCGGCAGGAGGGGAGGCGATGACGATGGGCGCCAGCTCGGAGTAGTGCGCGCGCTGCTGTGCCGCGACTTCTCCGCCAGGATAGACAGCGCCGCCGTTGGGCGCAGCCTCGCGGGCGCCCCGCAACGCGACGAAGGGAGGCGCTTCGGCAGTGTCCGTCGTGATGTCGTGGATCGGCGGCACCGACTTGGCGCGCGCCATGAAGAGGAGCGGCGGGGTCACCGCGACCCCCGCGAAGACCAGTGCCACCACGAGCTGGGCGGCGCCGCCCCGGCGCGTGGCGGGAATCACGAGGAGCAGGAGTGCCGCGACGATCGCGGCGATTCCGGTCCAGGTCGCCCACTTGAGGAGGGCCAGCCCCGCGCCCCACGGCCAGATGCCGAAGCGTGCGCCGGGGCCTGCGGTTGCGAGCATCACCAGGGCGGCGACGGCGATGGCGAGGGCGAGGGCGCGAAGAAGGCGGGGCATGCTCCCATTATGACGGGGCTGTCACCCGCGCGAAGGGATCGGCATTTGTCGGGCGGCGGGGAAATTTGGGAGTCGGTTTCAACGCGAAGGCGCGCGAAGGGCACGCGAAGGACACGCGAAGAAGCCGTTGCACATTCTCCGGTAACGAACGAAGCCACAAACGCCAATCGATTTTCCTTCGCGATTCCTTCGC
>JANMHV010000181.1:0-1966 GCA_031375445.1 Burkholderiales bacterium
ATATTTTTCGCTTGGGTAAACCTCTGCAAGAAGGACAGCACCCGCCGCCCTGGGTTTGAGGGCGTTCCGCTTTAATAGCGGAGCGCCCGAGGTCGCGTGTGCAGTCCCCGCCTTGCGGATCTTTGCTTGGAAGGGGTATCACGATGAAGGGACTGCACATCATTGCCGATCTGTACAACTGCCAGAAGGGCGAGCTCCTCGTGTCTTCGAAACAGTTGCGGGAGCTTTGCGTCAACGCCTGCCAGGAAGTGGGTTTGACGGTCCTCGGGGATCATTTCTACCAGTTCGATGGCGCCGACGGCACGCAGCTCGGCGGATCGACCGGTGCCGTGGTCCTGGCCGAATCGCACCTCGCGATCCACACCTGGCCGGAGCGTGACGGCGCCACCCTGGATGTCTACGTGTGCAACTTCACGTCCGACAACACCAGCAAGGCCGAAGAGGTCTATTCGAAGCTGTTGAAGGCGCTCAAGCCCGCCGACGTCATCGTCGAGCGCGTGCAGCGGGGCCGCGACCTGCCGCTGCCCAAGCGCGTGGTCAACGGCTAAACGCAACTCCGGCCGGCGGGTCCTCCGCCGGCCGCCCCATTCGAATGTCCGAGAAAATCCTCGAGCGCCTGACCGACGCGGCGGGCGTCTACTTCGACGCCACACTGGTGGAGCGCCGCCAGACGCCCTACCAGCTGCTGGAGGTCTACGACACGGCGGCCATGGGCCGCATCTTCCGCCTCGACGGCTTCAACATGACCTCGGAGCGCGACGAGTTCCTGTACCACGAGAACCTCGTGCACCCGGCGGCGGTGGCGCACCCGCACCCGCGCGAGGCGCTGGTGATCGGCGGCGGCGACGGCGGCTCCTCGGAGGAGCTGCTGAAGCACTCCACCATCGAGCGCGTGCACATGGTGGAGCTCGATCCCGACGTGATCGAGATCGCGCGGCGCCATTTCGGCGCGGTCCACCGCGGCGCCTTCGACGATCCGCGCCTCCAGGTCACGGTGGGTGACGGCCTCGAGTACCTGCGGGGCACCGCGGCGCGCTACGACCTGGTGATGATGGACCTCACCGATCCGGTGGGCCCCTCGGTGGAGCTCTATTCGGCGGCCACGTTCTCGCTGGTGAAGCGCGCGATGGCCGAGGGTGCCGCGCTCACGCTGCACATGGGCTCGCCCTTCTTCCATCCCGAGCGCGTGGCGACGACACTGGCGACGCTGCGCCAGGTGTTCGCGCGCGTGACGCCGTACTTCGCCTATGTCCCGCTGTACGGCTCGCTGTGGGGTTTCGCGGTCGCCTCCGACCGCCTGGAGCCCGCGGCCCTGGCACCCGAAGCCGTGGACCGCACCATCGCCGCGCGCGGCGTGGGCGACCTGCAGAGCTACAACGGCGCGCAGCATCGAGCGCTCTTCGCGCTCCCCAACTACGTGGTGCCGCTGGTCGGCTGAGGGGTGGCCGGCATCGCGGGAACGCCGTCGAGCCTATGCTACATTCGTCTCGACCCATGGCGATCCCCCGCATCCACTGCGACCTCCGGCTGGGGCCGGGCGCGCAATTCACGCTCGCGCCCGATGCCGCGCAGCACGTGGCCAAGGCGCTGCGCGTGAAGGCCGGCGACGCGCTCGTGGTCTTCGACGGCCGCGGCGGCGAGTACCAGGCCACGGTGCAGCGCATCGACCGCGACCGCGTCGACGTGAAGCTGGGGGCCTTCAGCGAGGTGGAGCGGGAGGCGCCGTTCCGCGTGGGGCTCGTGCAGGGACTTCCCGAAGCCGACAAGATGGACTGGATCATCCAGAAGGCGGTGGAGCTGGGCGTCGCCTGGATCCAGCCGGTGGTCTGCGACCGCAGCGTCGTGCGCCTGGCCGGCGAGCGCGCGGAGCGGCGGGCGGCGCACTGGCGCCGGGTCGCGGTGGCCGCGTGCGAGCAGAGCGGGCGCAACCGGGTGCCCGACGTGCGTCCCACGCTCGCGTTCCAGG
>JANMHV010000208.1:0-5425 GCA_031375445.1 Burkholderiales bacterium
GGACATTCGCGACTGATGCTCCGCGCATCCGAGTGCCGTTCGCGAGCTCCTCGAGGTGAACGACAAGGGACGCGAAATCGTCTTCACGGGTCCGGGCCTGCAAGTGACGCCCCGCTTCGCCGCTTGAAACGCTACGAAAGAAAACGGCCCGGGGAATCGCTTCCCGAGGCCGGAGAAAACCGCGACCAGGGCTAGACCTGGGGCCGCGCCGCCACCAGGCGTCCCATGACGCGGGAGAGGAGATCGCGCACGGAGCGGTAAATTCGCGCCGGCAGGGAGGAAACCGTTTCCGCCGCCGGCCGCTCCGCCTCGAAATCGAGCGGCAGGGCGACGAATTTCACCTGCACGAGGCGCCGGGCGCGTGCGTCGCACCGATCGGGGGCCGGGGAGTTGGGGCAGGTGGCGAGTTTCATGACGCCATGGTGGCGCCCCGTCCCCCCGCCACGCCCCGGAGGATTCGCGCCCGGAGGTGCTGAATATTCGGCAACTGGGATTAGAATCGATCGACACCCGCGCCCCCGAATCCCCCCTTGCTCAGTCCTACTGCCGCCACCCAGCTCGCCCCCTTCGAAGCCGAGCTGCGCTCGACCTTCGGCGCAGACCACGCCGACCTGCCGGAGCGCGCCATGCAGTTCGCCCTCGGCGCGACCCAGGCCGCCGGCCGGGGCGAGGCGTTCGAGCGCGCGCTGGACGTGGCGCGGCTGCTGCTGCTCCAGGGCGCGGACCCGGAGACCGTCGCCGCGGCCCTGGTGAGCCAGGCGATCCCCGAGCGCGAGCTGGACCTGGAGGCGCTGCAGGCGGCCTTCGGGCCGGAGCTGGCGACCCTGCTGCGATCGCTCGCGCGGGCCGGTCGCATCGAGGCGTTGGATGCCTCCGGCGTGGAGCTGGAGCAGCTGCGCAAGATGCTGCTCGCCATCGCCGAGGACGTGCGCGTGGTGCTGATCAAGCTGGCCGAGCGGGTGGTGTACCTGCGCGGCCTCACGCGGGCCGACGAAGCGGTGCGCCGGGCCGCCGGCCGCCAGACGCTCGAGCTCTTCGCGCCGCTCGCCAACCGCCTTGGCGTCTCCGAGATGAAGTGGGAGCTGGAGGATTTCGCGTTCCGGTATACCGAGCCCGAGCTCTACCGGAAGATCGCGCAGCTGCTGCTGGAGAAGCGCCAGGACCGCGAGGCCTACATCCAGCGCGTGGTGGAAAAGCTGCAGGGCGAGCTGGAGGCGATGGGCATCCACCCGTCGATCTCGGGCCGGCCGAAGCACATCTATTCCATCTGGCGGAAGATGCGCGGCAAGGAGGTGGCCTTCGAGCGGCTCTACGACATCCGGGCGGTGCGCGTGATCGTCGCCAACGTTCGCGAGTGCTACACGGTGCTGGGCGTGGTGCACGACCTCTGGACCCCGGTGGAGGGCGAGTTCGACGACTACATCGCCAGCCCCAAGGCCAACGACTACAAGTCGCTCCATACCGCGGTGCTGGGCCCGGAAGGCAAGACGCTCGAGGTGCAGATCCGCACTGACGAGATGCACCGGCACTCCGAGCACGGGGTCGCGGCGCACTGGCGCTACAAGGAAGGGACCAAAGCCGACCGCAAGTTCGACGCGAAGATCGCGTGGCTGCGGCAGGTGCTCTCGTGGCGCAACGACATCCTCGAGGGCGAGGACAACGCCTCGGCGAGGAAGAGCCTCTTCGAAGACACGATCTACGTGCTGACACCCCAGGGCCGCGTGGTGGACCTGCCGGCGGGCTCGACGCCGATCGACTTCGCGTATCACGTGCATACCGACCTGGGCCACCGCTGCCGCGGCGCAAAGGTCGACGGCCAGATGGTGCCGCTCGACTACAAGCTCGCGAACGCGCAGCGCGTGGAGATCATGTCGGTGAAGCAGGGCGGGCCGTCCCGCGACTGGCTCTCGCCCCAGCAGGGATATCTCGCGAGCCCGCGCGCGCTCGCCAAGGTGCGGCAGTGGTTCCGGGCCGAGGACCACGTGGGCGACGTGGCGCAGGGACGCACGGCGCTCGACCGCGAGCTGCACCGCCTGGGGTCGGTTTCCTTCGCCCACGACAAGATCGCGGCCGCGTGCGGCTTCCCGAAGCTGGAGGATTTCCTCGCCGCGCTAGGCCGGGGGGAGGTCACCCCGCGGCAGATCGAGATCGCGATCCGCGGCGAGGCACCTGCTTCCGCGCCGGATGCGCCGCTGGTGCTGAAGGCGCCGGCCGCCGACAAGTCCTCGTCGGGCGTGCTGGTGCTGGGCGTCAACAACATCGCGACACTCGTGGCGCGCTGCTGCAAGCCGGTGCCGCCCGATCCCATCGTGGGGTTCGTCACCCGCGCGCGCGGCGTCACCGTGCATCGCCAGGATTGCCCCAACATCACCGGCCTCGCACCGGTACAGCGCGAGCGCCTCATGCCCGCCGACTGGGGCAAGACCGCGTCGGAGGCGCCGTTCGCCGCCGATCTCGAGGTGGTGGCCATCGACCGCCAGGGCCTGCTGCGCGACATTTCGGAGGCGATCTCGCGCGAACGCATCAACGTGACCGCGGTGAATACGCTCTCCCGCGGCGCCCATGCCTTCATGCGCTTCACGCTGCAGGTGGGCTCCGCCGACGGCATCGCCCGGGTGCTGCGGCAGGTGAAGGACGTCCCCGGGGTGGATTCGGCGCGCCGGCTGTGACCGCCACGGCGCTCGCGGCGCTGGAAGCGCGGCTGCACGAGCCGCTGCCGGTCCGCGAGCGGGTGCGCATCCTGAACGCGATGGCCGAGGAGCTGTACGAGCGCGATTCGCAGCGCGGCGTGGACCTGGCGCGCGAGGCGATCGAGCTCGCGCGCGCCACGGGAGACGCGGCCGGCGAGGCGCAGGGCCTCTACGGGCTCGGCCGCAACCTCGATTCCCAGGGCGACTACCCGTCGGTGTTCGAGACCCAGAACGCGTCGCTCGAGATCTTTCGCGCGCTCGGCGACCTGCACGGCGTTGCGCGCTGCTCCAACCTGCTCGGCATCACCCACCGCAAGCTCTCGGACTATGGCCGCGCGCTCGAGATGTACGAGGCGGCGTTGAAAGGCTTCCGCGACGCGTGCGACCTGCGCTGGCAGGCGCGCGTGCTGTCGAACATCGGGAACGTCGAGATCCAGCTTGGCAACCACGCCTCGGCCCTGGAGCTCTTCGACCAGGCCCTCGAGTTGCGCCACGAGGTGGGCGACCACGCGGGCGCCGGGTTCGACCTGAACAACGCGGCCTTCGCCCGTGTGCAACGCGCGCTGCAACTGCGCTCGCGCGGCGATCGCGATGCGGCGCAGGAGGAGGCGCAGACGGCGCTCGCGCTGCTGGACCGCGCGCTCGCCATCGCGCGCCAGTTCCGCCACCGGCGCCTCGAATCCCACTGCGTCCAGACCATGGGCGAGGCCTACCAGGCGATGGCGCGGCCCGAGGTGGCGCTGGGGATGTCGGAGCAGTTCCTGCAGCTGGCGCGCGATTCGAACGATCGCTGGATCGAGGCTTACGGGCTCTCGTGCGTGGGCGGCATCCACCACCAGGTGGGCGATGTGGAGCGCGCCCAGGGGCTGCTTACCGAAGCGCTGAAGCGCTTCGAGCAGCTGGGCTCGAGCGACGAGTCGGCCCGCGTGCTGCGCAGGCTCTCCCAGGTGCTCGAGGCGCGGGGCCGGTACTCCGAGGCGCTCGCCGCCCTGCGGCGCGCCGGCGACATCGAGCAGCGCCTGCGCTCGGAGGAGGCCGAAGGCCGGGCTCGCGCGCTCGCCACGCGGCGGCGCCTCGACCAGGCGCGGCAGGAGACCGAGCGCTACAAGCGCCTCGCGATGGAAGACGCGCTCACGGGGCTCGCGAACCGCCGCCAGCTCGACGAGCGGCTCGCCGCGCTGATGAAGGAATCGCGCCGCTCGGGCTCGGTGGTGAGCGTGGCGCTCGCCGACGTGGACCACTTCAAGGGCATCAACGACCGCTTCTCCCACGCGGTGGGCGACGAGGTGCTGCGCTGCGTGGGCGAGACGCTGCGCGCCCATTGCCGCCTGGGCGACGTGGCGGGGCGCTATGGCGGTGAGGAATTCATGCTGATCTTCCGCGGCCTCGACATGAAGGGCGCCTCGGAGATCTGCGAGCGGGTGCGGCGGGCCGTGGAGTCGTGGGACTGGGCTTCGATCCATCCGCACCTTCGTGTGACTCTTTCCCTGGGGATGGCGGCGTCGACGTCGTTCGACGATCCGCAGGGGGTGCTCGATGCCGCGGACCATTGGTTGTACGAGGCGAAGCACCACGGGCGCAACCAGGTGCAGCCGCTGGTGATGGCTCCCGCGGCGGTTTGAGGGGGGCTGGCGATGGCACCACGCGGAATCCGGGCAGGGGCATAACCACGAAGGACACGAAGGTCCACAAAGGTCCACGAAGGAAACCCTAAGGTCAGGGTTTAATGCCAGTGCGAGATATTCCGCGTGCACGATGAACTATCGTTTTCGTTGAATCCTTCTTTTGCTTTCCTTTGTGGACCTTTGTGGACCTTCGTGACCTTCGTGGTGAATCTCCCGTCCAAACTCTCGCCACTATCCCCCGCTAGCCTCCACCGCACGCGCGATTTCCGCATCAGCCTCGGAGAAATACACCAGCCGAACGCTCTCGATTCCGGGATGTCGCTGAAGGGCCGTCGTGACGCTCTTCCAGGCAACCGCCGCCGCTTCTTTCTTGGGGTACCCGTACACGCCGGTTGAGATGGCGGGGAAGCCGAGGGTGCGCAGCCCCAGCCCCGCGGCGACCGCGATGGAGGACTCGTAGCAGGAGGCCAGCAGGCGCGCCTCGTGGCCATGATGCTTGCCGTAGATCGGGCCTACGGTATGGATCACGTGCCGTGCCGGCAGGTTGCCGCCGGTCGTGATCACCGCCTCACCGGTGGGCAAGCCACCGGGATAGCGCTTCTCGCGCAGCCTGCGGCACTCGGCGAGGAGCGCGGGGCCCGCGGCGCGATGGATCGCGCCGTCCACGCCGCCGCCTCCCAGGAGGGTGGAATTGGCCGCGTTCACGATGGCATCCACCCGCTCCCGGGTGATGTCTCCTACGGCCACCACGATGCGTGCGCCTCCGGTGTCCATCGTCTCGATTCGGATAAGATTCGCTTCCATCCTGCTCCGCCCCGCGCCGTGAAACAAGAATCCGCCCGCATCGTGCTGAAAGCCGGCCGCGAGAAGTCGCTGCGCCATCGCCATCCCTGGGTGTTTTCCGGCGCGATCGAGAAGGTCGAGGGCGCCCCGGCGCGCGGCGACACCGTTGCGGTAGTCGCACGGGACGGCGCCTTCCTCGCCTGGGCGGCATACAACGCCGACTCGCAGATCCGCGCACGAGCCTGGAGCTTCGAGCCCACCGAGCAGATCGACGAGGCGTTCCTGCGCGGCCGCATCGCGGCCAGCATCGCGCGTCGCGCCGTGGTG
>JANMHV010000245.1:0-5736 GCA_031375445.1 Burkholderiales bacterium
CCAGCTCGGGCTCGCGGGCGCGGGGATCTTTGCCGTGCTGCTGGTCCTCATCGCAGTCGAGTACGCCGGGATGCTGCGCGTGCGCGAGCTGGCGCCGTACGGCATCGTCGGCCTCGCGATCCTCGCCGGATTCGTGACCAAGAGCCTCACCGACGATTTCCTGCACCGGCACAACGCGGCGGTGTTCTGGGCGTTGAACGGCATGCTGCTGGGACTCGCCAGCCGCAAGCCGGGGCGGGAGTGAAGATCCTCGTATTCCGCCGCGACAACATCGGTGACCTGGTCGTCACCATCCCGGTGTTCTCGGCGCTGCGCGAGCGTTTTCCCGACGCCCGCATCGAGGCCCTGGTGAACAGCTACAACGGGCCGGTGCTCGAGCGCCATCCCGATGTCGACGCGGTGCATGCCTATACGAAGACCAAGCACAGCGAGTCGCGCTGGGACGCCTTCACCGACTGGACCGGGCGGCTGTCGCAATGGGCGGCGCTGCGGCGGGAACGCTTCGACCACGTGGTGCTCGCCTCTCCGGGATACCACCCCCGGGAGGTGCGGCAGGCGCGCCTGCTGCGGCCGCGGAACCTGGTGGCGTTCGTGCGTCCCGGCGAGCGGCCGGCGGGAGTGCACACGCCGGTCGAGTATCCCGGGCCTTCGGGACATCACGCCGACGATACCTTCCGCATCCTCGAGCCATTCGGGATCCGGGGCCCCGCGCCCGTGGCGCGCCTGGACCGCGTGGCGGCGACGCCGCGGAGCGCGGGTGCGCCGTTGCGGGTGGGCGTGCACGTGAGCGCGCGGCGCCTGCGCAATCGCTGGCGCGACGACGCGTACGCAGAGCTGATGGAGGCCCTGCACCGCAGCATGCGCGCCACATTCCGGCTCTTCTGGGCGCCGGGCGCCGAGGACGATGCGCGGCATCCTGGCGACGATGCCAAGGCGCGGCGCATCCTGGCGGCGGCCCGCGGTCTGCCGGTGGAAGCGGTGGCGACCCCGACAGTAAAGCGCCTGGTGGATGGCCTCGCCGGCTGCGACGTGCTGGTGTGCAGCGACGGTGGCGCGATGCACCTCGCCGCCGCGCTGGGAAAGCCGATCGTCTGCTTCTTCGGGGATTCACCTGCCGGGGAGTGGCATCCGCGTGGTGTTCCCTACCGGTTGCTGCAGCCGGAATCGCGCGATGCGCACGACGTGACCGTCGGGGAGGCCCACCTCGCCTTCGACGAGCTGGTGCGAGAGGCCGGGCTCGCCTAGGAGGACTGCCCGCCCGCGGCGCGGGAAGGGCCCACCGCCGTGAGCCGCGGGCGCACCTGGGACTGGTACTCGGGCACCCAGCGCTTCAGGTCGCGGCGCACCTCCGAATCGGCGGGGAGGCGGTCGTTGCGCAGCCAGTCGAGCAGGCCGTGGAGCCATTCCGGAGTCGCCTCGCGCGCCTTGGCGATGCGCAACTTCGGGTGCGGCGTCGGGCGCGTGTGCTCGTCGTCGGCGAGCAGCTCTTCAAAAAGTTTCTCGCCGGGACGCAGCCCGGTATAAACGATGCGAATCTCGTTCTCCGAAAGCTCGGACAACCTGATCATGTCGCGGGCGAGATCGACGATCTTCACCGGCTCACCCATGTCCATCACGAACACCTCGCCGCCCAGGCCCATGCTGCCCGCCTGCAGCACCAGCTGCGCCGCCTCGGGGATCGACATGAAGTAGCGGACCATCTCCGGATGGGTGACGGTAACCGGGCCGCCGCGGTCGATCTGCTCCTGGAACTTGGGGATCACGCTGCCGGCGCTGCCCAGCACGTTGCCGAAGCGGACCATCTCGAAGCGGGTCGCCGCCTCGGCCTGCAGCGCCTGGCACACCATCTCGGCGAGCCGCTTGGTCGCGCCCATCACGTTGGTGGGGTTGACCGCCTTGTCGGTGGAGACGAACACGAACTTCTTCACGCCGTAGTCGATCGCGGCTCGCGCCACCACGTGGGTGCCGAGCACGTTGTTCTGCACCGCCTCCCACGCGTTGGCCTCCTCCATCAGCGGGACGTGCTTGTACGCGGCGGCATGGAACACGAGCGCGGGGGAGTACTGGTGCATTACCTGGTTCACGCGCCGGGCGTTCTTGATGTCGCCCACCACACTCGCCACCGGGATGTCCGGGAAAGCCTCGCGAAGCTGCTCGTCGACCTTGTACATCGCGTACTCGTTCATCTCGTAGAGGACCAGCATCGCGGGCTGGTAGGCGGCGATCTGGCGGCAGAGCTCCGAGCCGATGCTGCCGCCGGCGCCGGTCACCATCACCACCTGGCCGGTGAGGAGGTCGTGCAAGCGCGCGTCGTCGAGCGTCACCGCCTCGCGCTTCATGAGGTCCTCGACCGCCACCTTGCGGATGCGCGCGGGCGGCGCGCCCTTGCCCGTCATCTCGTTGTTGAGCGTGGGCACCGTCATCACCGCGACCTTGGCGCGCTTGCACACCTCGACCACGCGGCGGCGCACCTTGTAGGCGACCGACGGCATGGCGATGATGGCGTGGCGCAGCTTCAGGCGCTGCGACAGCCGCGGCAGGTCTTCCAGCGCTCCCAGCACGCGCACGCCGTGCAGCAGGCGCCCGTGCTTCTTCTCGTCGTCGTCGAGCAGGCCCACCACGCGCCATTCATGGCTGCGCGAAAGCTCCTTCAGCAAGCCCACCGCGGCGTCCCCCGCCCCCAGGATCACCACCGGCGTTCCCTGCTCGCCGCCGCGGCCGTAAAGCGACCATTCCTTGAAGGAGCGGAACGCCATGCGGCTTGCCGACATGAGGCTGATCAGCAGCAGCGGATAGAGGAGGTACTCGCGATAGCCGAAGTGGGCATCGAGCCCGAGGACGCTTGCCGCGAGCGACACGCAGACGGTACCGGCCAGCACCGAGAACACGATGCGCTGGATGTCGGGCAGGCTCGTATAGCGCCAGATGCCCTGGTAGACGCCGAAGAAGAAGCTCACCGCGACCTGCATCGGGATCGCGACCACGAAGAGGTCCAGCAGGCTGCGGGTTTCGTCGTCCGACAAACCATCGACATCGAGCAGGGACTTCGCGGCCACGCACGCGAGGGCCAGGGCGAGACCGTCGTGGCAGGCGGCGGCCAGCGGGCGCGCATCGATGGGGATCGATCTCATCACGTCTCCCGCGGGGGTTGTGACACGACGCAACGCCCTTTCTTCTTGTTAACCGGCCGGGCGGCCGGGGGCGCCGGGACCCTCGCGGGGCGCGCGCCGATCGATCGCGACGAGCAGCAGCGCATACACCGCAGCCCAAGTGATAATTGTACCGCATTGCAACAAAAACCCTTCGCGCCGGACCGCGAGCGCGGACGCCCCGGCCGCTGCCATGAGCGAATAGGCGGCAAGCGCCAGCCGGCGCCGACTCCAGCCCGAAAGCACCAGCCGCTGGTAGTAGTGCGACCGGTGCGCCAACCACACGCGCTCCCGTGCGGCGAGCCGCCGGGCGAGCGTGACCGACGCATCGACAATGAAGGGGGAGAAGACCAGCGCCGGGAACCACGCCGGCCAGGCACCCGCGCGCCATCCCGCGAGCCCAAAGGCAGCGGCGAGGAACCCGAGGGGAATCGAGCCCGCGTCGCCCATGAAGACCCGCGCCGGGGGAAAGTTCTGCCACAGGAAGGCAGCGCTGGCCGCGGCCACGGCTGCACAGGCGAAGGCCAGCGCAACCTCCCCGAACGCCCACGCCGCCAGCGCATAGGCCGCGAATCCGAGGCACGACATGCCCCCCGCGAGGCCGTCGGCGCCATCCATGAAGTTGTAGAGGTTCGTCATCCACGCGATGGTGAGGATCGCGGCGACGAGCACCACCGCCCCTGCCCCGGGGGCCGCGACGGCGGCCGCCACGGCCGCGGCGGCAAAATGCGCGGAGAGCCGCACCGATGCGGGCAGGCTGCGGTGATCGTCCGCGGCCGACACGAAAAGAAGCGCGAGCGCGATTCCGAGGAGGGCGAGCGCCACGCCAGTGACGCCGGTCGTGGCGACCGCAGCGGCAACGCCGATCGCGATGCCGAGCCCGCCGATGCGTGGCGTCGGCCGCTGGTGAAGGGAGCGCTCGTTGGGATGGTCGGCGAGCCGCTGCGCCCAGGCAGTCCGCCGCAGGAGGGCGATCGCAATCGCTGCCGCCAGGGCGGCTACGACGATCGCGGCGGTGATGCCCTCCTCGGCGCTCATCGGCGCGACCGCGCGAGATCCACGATCGCCTCCTCGGGGGAAATTCGCGCGACCCACCCGAGCTCACGGGCGGCGGCACCGGCGTCGACCTCGAGCGAGCGTGTCAGGCGTTGCGCCGCCTCGCGGCGCCCCAGCAACGCGGCAAATCCTTCCAGGAGGGAGACGGGCACGGCCACCAGGCGCGCACTCCTTCCCAACGCGGCGCGCAACAACGTCACCAGCCGGGTGGTGCCGATCGGGGTCGCGTGCGCCGCGTGATAGGTGCGGCCCGGGGCCTGCGGGTGCGCTGCGCATTCCACAAGCAGGTCCGCCAGGTCGTCGACGTGTACCAGGCTGCGCCGGTTCTCCAGCCCACCGAGCGGCAGCGGCCACGGGGAATCGCACAGACGGAGCAGCGCCTCGAGGTTGCCGGCCGCCCCCCGGCCGTAGACGAGCGGGGGCCTCACGATCACGACCGCAAGCGCGGCCTCGAAGGCACGGAGCGCCTCCTCCGCAGCGCGCTTTGAGCGCGCGTAGGCATCACGCGGCGCGTAGGGATCGCCTGGCAGGAAGGGCCGCGCCGTTTCCTCGCCGAGTACCTTGATGCTGCTGAGGAAGATGAATCGCCGCGCCCCCCGGCGCGCCGCGGCCTCCGCCAGCTCCCTCGTCTTCCCGGCGTTATCCGCGAGGTATGCGGCTTCGTCCTGGCCTGGGGGGAGGTGGACCCGGGCCCCGAGGTGGAAAACGCACGCGCCGGAGAAGTCCGCCGCGGCGAGGCGCTCGCGCCAATCGTCCGACGCGAGCGAGAGCGTCCGGGCCGGGGCGCCCAGCCGCTCCATGAGCCGCCGGCCCACGAATCCCGTGGCGCCGGTGACGACGAAGGGTCCGGAAGGGTTCACGCGGGGCCTGAAAGCAAAACGGGCATCCCGAGAGATGCCCGTCTTGCGAGGGTGGTAGCGCCTACGGGCAGTTCGCGGGCACGTTCGCCGTGACCGTGAGCACCGTGGCCCCGTCGGTGATCGAAATCACGCCGGTGAGCGGATACGTAGTGAGGCCATCGCCGGTGTTGCGAGTGATCGTGAGCGTGTTGCCGGACACGACCGCGGAGACACGCGGGTGGGAGCTGTTCACCGCGTACTGGCCGCTGCCGCCGATGACGGTCACCGATCCGGAGGAACCGCAAACCAGGGTCACCGTCGTCGGCGCCGCCGCGAAGGCCGGCGGCGGGGTCGGCGTGACCGAGCCGCGCACCGTCGAGACCGTGAACGTGGTGCGTCCGCCGGCCGAGTCGGTGATCACGACCGGGACCTCGTCGAGGCAGACCGCCGGGTTGTTGGCACGCACTTCGAAGCGCCCCGGCTGGTCGGTCGAGTTACCCAGTCGGCGCACCTGGACGTCCGCGGTCGAGCTGATTGCCGTGTAGGGCGCCTGGCCGTCGAACACCAGGAATTCCGACACCCCTGTGCCGCACTCCGTGGAGAGGTTGCCGGTGAAGATCACCGCGTTGGGCACCGCGGTGAGCGCGGTCGTCGGGCTCGCCTGGGAGATCACGAAGGCGGTATCCGCGTAG
>JANMHV010000285.1:0-39346 GCA_031375445.1 Burkholderiales bacterium
CGATGCCCCCGGAAGGGCACTCGCCCCACTATGAGCAAGGGAGATGCCAACTCCTGTTATTCCTTTGTCCTCAACCACTTGAACTTTGGCGCCCGTTTGCTGCTCTGCATTGCGCTGGCGGGCGGCGTCGCCGCATGGCGACAGGGTATTTCGGTGGGTGTTACAACTTGATGATTTTACAGTATTTTTTCATGTCGTTGTAGAGCGACAGCTACAGCGCAGAGCGTCGTTCCCCACGCCACGCAGCGCGCTATTTCGCCTCGCTCTTGAAGATGGATGCCTCGATGCCGTGGCGCTGCAGCAGCTTGTAGAACTCGGTGCGATTGCGGCGCGCGAGCTTGGCGGCCTGCGTGACGCTGCCGTGGGTGAGCTTCAGGATGCGCGTGAGGTAGTCGCGCTCGAAGCGCTTGCGCGCATCCTCGAACGAGGTCATCTCGTGCATCTCCACTTGTATCGCCTGCTCGACGAACGTCTGCGGGATGATCTCCGTGGGACACAGCGCGATCGATTGCTCCACCACGTTGAAGAGCTGGCGCACGTTGCCCGGCCACTTGGCCTTCACCAGGAGCTCGAGCGCCTCGGGGGAGAATGCCGCCTGGTCGCGCCCGTAGCGTGGTGCGAGCCGCGTGAGGAAGGTGTCGGCGAGGAGGGCGATGTCCTCGGGGCGCTCGTCGAGCGCGGGCAGCCGCAGCGTCACGACATTCAGGCGGTAGTAGAGGTCCTCGCGGAAGGTGCCTGCGTCCTTTTCCTTCGCGAGGTCGCGGTGGGTGGCGGAGATGATGCGCACGTCGAATGGCACCGAGCGCGTGGCCCCGATCGGCCGTACTTCACGGGTCTCGATCACGCGCAGCAGCTTCACCTGGAGTGCGAGCGGCATGTCGCCGATCTCGTCGAGGAACAACGTCCCCTTGTCGGCCGCGATGAAGAGACCCCGCTGGTCGGCGATGGCGCCGGTGAACGAGCCCTTGGTGTGGCCGAAGAGCTCGCTTTCGAGCAGGGTTTCGGGAATGGCGCCGCAGTTGATCGCGACGAACGGCTGGGCCGCGCGCGGGCTGGCCCGATGGATCGCGCGCGCGAGCAGCTCCTTGCCGCTGCCGCTCTCGCCCTGGATCAGGACACTCGCGTCTCCCGCCGCCACGCGCTGCGCCTTGGCGAGGAGGTCTTCCATGAGGGACGAGCGCGTGACGATGTCCTCGCGCCAGATCTGGCCCACGCCCGCCTGCATGGAGCTGGAGCCGCCGTGCAGCGTAAGGGCACGCTGGATCTGGTAGAGGAGCTCGTCGGCATCGTAGGGCTTGGTGAGGTAGCCGAAGACGCCCTTCTTCACCGCGTTGATGGCATCGGGAATGGTGCCGTGGGCGGTGAGGATGATCACCGGCATGCCCGGGTAGCTGGCCTGGATCTCCTGGAAGAGCGCCATGCCGTCCATGCCGTCCATGCGCAGGTCGGTGAGGACCATGTCGGGCCGCGAGGCGGCGATGGAGGCGAGCGCGCGTTGCCCGCTTTCCACGGCGGTCACGCCGTAGCCGTTGGCCTTGAGGCGGATGGCGAGGAGCCGGAGGAGGTCCGGATCATCGTCGACGAGTAAGAGTGATGCTTTTCCCTGTCTGGACATTTAGCGGCTCGGAATCTGGCGGTCGGAGAGGCTCTTTTCGAGCTCGGTGAGCGCGTCGAGCTTTTGCTGCAGCTGCGAGGCGCGCTCCTGCAGGTTTTCGGCGCGCTGCTTCTGCGCCTCGTGGGCACGTCGCTCGTCGCGCAGGCGCGCCGCGGCGGTGGAGGCGTTCTCCCGCAGCCGGCGGCGATCCTGCACGATTGCTTGCAAGAAGCTTGCCATCGCCCGGACCCCCGCGTCGCCATTTTCGCGCTTCGCCACCGGCTCCACCCACGAGAGGATGTCGGCATCGTCTCCAGCGGCGGAAAGCGTGAGTGCCAACGCTACCTTCACGCGCGCCAGGTCCGACGCGTTGCGGGCCGCCTCGCGCCGGGCCCGGGCCACCTCGGCGTTCACGCCGGCATCGTTGAGCCCCCGCAGGTGCGCGAGGTAGGCCGCGAGCTCGCCCGTGGCTTCCTCGGCCGGCGGGGCCGCGGCGCCCGGGGGAACCAGCACCGGCACCACCCGCCCGAGGGTCGTGCAGCCGCACGCTGCCACGAGGGCGAGTAGGGCGGCCACGCGCCTCACGCCGCCTCCATGGTGGTGTCGCCGGCCTTCTTGCGCGGGATGCGGATGCGGAAGTGGGCGCCGGGCCCGTCGAGCACCTCGACCACGCCGTGGTGCAGCTGGATGTATTCCTTCACGATCGACAGCCCCAGCCCCGATCCCTTGATCGCGGCGGGCGGCGCGTTGGCGTCGCGGTAGAACGCCTCGAACACCTTCTCGCGCTCGGCCGCGGGGATGCCCGGGCCCTCGTCGATCACCTCGAGGACGGCGTCGGCGTGCTCCTTGTAGAGCTTCACGTGGATGGCGCCCTTGTCGGGGGAGTACTTGACCGCGTTGGAGAGCAGGTTGTCGAGCACGACGCGGATCTTCTCCTCGTCGCAGTAGGCGGTGACGATCTCGCAGTTCAGGTCCACGCGCAGGTTCTTCGAGACGATCGCGAGCTTGCGGTCGTTCACCACGCGCTTCACGACGTCGCGCAGCTGCACGATCTTCGGGTCGAGGTAGGAAGCCTGCGCGTGCACGGCGCTGTAGTTGAGCAGCCCCTCGATCAGCTTGCGCAACTCGATCGAGTTGGCGCGCAGGATCTGCGCGATCTCGTGCTGCTCGGCATTGAGATTGCCCACGACGCCGGAGGAGAGGAGGTCCGAGCCCTCGCGCAGCGCCGTGAGCGGGGTCTTCAGCTCGTGGGACATGTGCTGCAGGAAGCGCGTCTTCTGGGCCTCGAGCGTGACCAGCCGCTCGCGCAACCAGTCGAGCTGCTCGCCCAGCCGCACCATGTCTCCCGGGCCCTCGATGTGGATCGGCTTCGCGAACTGCCCCTCGCCCAATCCGCGGATGCCCTCCGAGACCTGGCTGATGGGGCGCGCGATGAGGAACGTGAAGGAGGCGATGAGGAGGATGGCGGTGGGGATGAGGGCGATCATCAGCCAGAAGACGCTGTTGCGACTTTGGACCGCCTGGGTGCGCAGCTGTTCGATCCCCTCGTCGATCACCTGGTCGCCGAGCGATACGAGGGCATGGGAGCGGTCGGTGAGGGCCGTGAAGTCGCGCGCGAGGCGGTTGGCGAGCTGCGGCGTGGGGCCGGTGGCGGTGATGGCCTGGTGGATCGCGGCCTCGTCGCGCTGGATCGCCTCGAATTCCGCGCGCTGGGCTTCGGAGAGCACCATCCCCTGCAACTGGCGCAGGACGCCCCGGAAGGTGGCGCGGTTCGCGTTGTACGCCTCGAGGAACTTGCCGTCCCCGGCCACGGCATACTGGCGCGCCGAGCGCTCCAGCGAGGTGACCGCCCCCGCCAGCGAGCGGCTCGCTTGCGTCACCTTCACCGCCGAGTGCACCGCGCGCTCCGACAGGTCGGCGAGGCGCTCGAAGGCCATCGCATTGGAGAACAGCGCGAACAAGAGGGGTGCCGCCACGATCGTGAACCCGATCAGCAGCAGCGACAGGAAGGAGCGCGGATAGGTCAGACGCATCGACGGGCCATTATCCGGTAATATTCCAGTGAATCAATTGCTTGTGTGGAGCCCATGTACGAATCGGAGATCACCCGCTTCCTGCGCGACCTGAAGGCCAGGAACCCGCAGATCGAGGAGCAGCAGCGCAAGAACCGCGCGACCTGGTGGGACCGTCCCCAGGAGCTCGACACCCTGCGCGAGCGCTCCGAGGCGGCGGTGGCGCAACCCGCCTACGTCTACTTCCCGCTGCCGGTGCCCAAGGGGGACGACGAGCCCGATTCGGCCGCGCGTGCCGCGACTCCAACCCGTCCGGCCTAGCGCACCCTTCCCTGACACGGTCGCCAGGCCGTCGTTCCGCGCAGCATCCCTACCGTTCCGGCGGGAATAGCGCCAGCACGCCATCCAGTCCCACGTAGTCGAGCGCAAGCGTGGCGCGCGCCTTCACCACGGGCTTCGCGTGGTACGCGATGCTGGTGCCCGCCTCGGCCATCATCGGCAGGTCGTTGGCGCCATCTCCGATGGCGATCACGCGCTCGCTTGCGATTCCCAGTTCGCGCTTCAGCCGCGCCACGTGGGCGGCCTTGGCCTGTGCGTCCACCAGGGGCCCGGTGGTGGTGCCGGCGAGCTTGCCGCCCTTCACCGACAGCACGTTCGAATACGCATAGTCGAGCTTCAGGCGCTCGCGCATGCGATCGGTGAAGTAGGTGAATCCGCCGGAGACCAGCAACGTTTTCAGGCCCGCGCGGCGCGCGGCGGCGACGAGCCGCTCGGCCCCCGGGTTCAGGCGCAGGCGCTCGGAGTAGACGCGCCCGAGCGCCGCCTCCTCGAGGCCCGCGAGGGCCGCCACGCGCCGCCTGAGGCTCTCGGGCCAGTCGATCTCGCCGCGCATGGCGCTCTCGGTCACCGCCGCCACCTCGGCCTTGCGGCCGGCGAAGTCCGCGATCTCGTCGATGCACTCGATCGAGATCAGCGTGGAATCCATGTCCATCGCGAGGAGTCCGAAATCCCCGAGCCTTCGTCCGGGCGCCACGAAGCCGAAATCGAGCTTCGCCGCGGCGCAATGCACCGCCACCGCGGGCCGCGTGGCGGGATCGGCGGCGGTGATGCGAAAGGCGCCGTCGCCGACGCGCTCGATGGCCGTGCCGCGCGCGATGGCATGCAGCGCCTTCAAGTCGGGGGTGGCGACATCCTCGCCCTGGATCACGAGGTTCATCGGGCGTGCCTCGATGGAGGTCATGCGAGCTTCTTCAGGAATTGCCGCACTTCGTTGGCGCGCAGCTTGAGGTCCTCGTGCTTCATCTCGATCCTCACGCGGTCCGGGCCCGGCAGCCGGTAGATGCGGGAGGACTGCACCAGCGCCAGGATCTTGCGCGGCTCCACCGGCGGCTCGGGGACGAACTGCACCACGATCGAGGAGCTCGAGGCGTCGATCTTGGCGACCCCGAGGGGTGCCCCCTGGACGCGCAGGCGATGGCACTCCAGCAGCACGCGCGTGGGCTCGGGCAACGGGCCGAAGCGGTCCACCAGCTCCTCGATCAGGCGCTCCAGCTCGTGGTCGGTGGTGCAGTTGGCGAGCCGTTTGTAGATCACGAGGCGCTCGTGCACGTCGCCGCAATAGGACTCGGGCAGCAGCGCCGGGGTGTGGAGGTTCACCTCGGTCGCGACCGACAGCGGGCTCGCGAGGTCCGGCTCCTTGCCCGCCTTGAGCGACTTCACCGCGTGCTCGAGCATCTCGGTGTAGAGCGCGAAGCCCACGTCGTGGATCCCGCCCGACTGCGAGTCGCCCAGCACTTCGCCGGCGCCGCGGATCTCGAGGTCGTGCATCGCGAGGTAGAAGCCGGCGCCGAGGTCCTCCATCATCTGGATTGCCTCCAGGCGCTTCTTCGCCGTGGCCGAGAGCGCCTCCTCGGGGGGCGTCAACAGGTACGCGTAGGCCTGGTGGTGCGAGCGCCCGACGCGCCCCCGCAGCTGGTGCAGCTGGGCGAGGCCGAACTTGTCGGCGCGGTGGATGAGGATCGTGTTGGCGCTCGGCACGTCGATGCCGGTCTCGATGATGGTGGAGCACAGCAGGACATTGGAGCGCTGGTGGTAGAAGTCGCGCATCACGCCTTCCAGCTCGCGCTCGCGCATCTGGCCGTGGGCCACCGCGATGCGCGCCTCGGGCAGCAGCAGCTCCAGCTCCGCCTTGCGGTTCTCGATCGTGTCCACCTCGTTGTAGAGGTAGTAGGCCTGGCCGCCGCGCTTCAACTCGCGCAGCACCGCCTCGCGCACGATGCCCTCGGAGAGGCGGTTCACGAAGGTCTTGATGGAGAGCCGGCGCTGCGGCGCCGTGGCGATCACCGAGAAATCGCGCAGTCCCTCCAGCGACATGGCGAGTGTGCGCGGGATCGGGGTCGCGGTGAGGGTGAGGACGTCCACCTCGGAGCGCAGGCGCTTCAGCTCCTCCTTCTGCCGCACGCCGAAGCGATGCTCCTCGTCGATGATCACGAGGCCCAGGTTCTTGAACTTCACGTCCTTCTGGATCAGCTTGTGGGTGCCGATCACGATGTCGATCCTGCCTTCAGCGAGGCCCTCGAGCGACTTGGCGACCTCCTTGGGGCTGCGGAAGCGCGAGAGCTCCGCGATCGTCACCGGGAAGCTCGAGAAGCGGTCGCTGAAGTTGCCGAAGTGCTGCTCGGCGAGCAGCGTCGTCGGCACCAGGATCGCCACCTGCTTGCCCGCCGCCACCGCGATGAACGCCGCGCGCATCGCGACTTCGGTCTTGCCGAATCCCACGTCGCCGCATACCAGCCGGTCCATCGGGCGCCCGAGGGTCATGTCCACCATGACCGCTTGGATCGCCTCGGCCTGGTCCGGGGTCTCCTCGAACGGGAACGTCGCGGCGAAGGACTCGTACTCCGACATCGTGAGCGGGAACGCGTAACCCTCGCGGGCGAGGCGCTTGGCGTAGAGGTCGAGGAGCTCGGCGGCGGTGTCGCGCACCTGGCGCGCGGCCTTGCGCTTGGCGCGCTCCCACTGGCCGCTGCCGAGGCGGTGGATCGGGGCCGATTCGGGCGTGGAGCCGGTGTAGCGGCTGATCATGTGCAGTTGCGAGACCGGCACGTAGAGCTTGTCGCCGCCGTCGTACTCGAGGTGCAGGAATTCCATCGCGCCCTCGCCCAGGTCGAGGGTCACGAGACCCAGGTAGCGGCCGATGCCATGCTGGCTGTGGACCACAGGGTCGCCCGGCTTCACCTCCGCCAGGTCGCGCACCATGCCCTCGGCGCTGGTCCGGGCGCGCGCGTCGCGCCGGCGCGTCTGGCGCACCTGCCCGGGGTAGAGCTCCGACTCCGTCACCACCGCCACACCCTCGGCGCGGAGCGCGAAGCCCATCGCCACCGGGCCGAAGGTCATCGCCACCGGCACGGCCGATTCGGTGAACCGCGTCCAGTCGTCCACCAGCGCCGGATGTAACTCGTTCTCGGAGAAGAAGCGCGACAGGGTCTCGCGCCGCCCCGCGCTCTCGGCCACGATGAGGATCCTCCCCTCGAAGATCTCCACCAGCTGCTTCAGGGCCTTGAGCGGCTCCACGGCACGCCGGTCCACCGCGACCGAGGGGACCGGCTCGGAATCGAGCGGCATCGCGTCGAGCTCGCCGCGCTTCACGTCCTTCAGCGCGATGAAGAGGTCCTCGACCGGCACGTAGAGCTCGCGGGGTTCCAGCAGCGGCCGGTCGCGGTCGCCGCGCAGCAGGTTGTGGCGGGATTTCAGGTCGCGCCAGAACCCCTCGGCCGCCGCCGGCACGTCGCCATGCAGCACCCACGCCGCGTCGGCGGGGACGTAGTCGAACAGGGTGGCCGTGGCCTCGAAGAAGAGCGGCAGGTACGCCTCCACGCCCGCCGGCGCGATGCCGTTGGAGACGTCCTTGTACACGCGGCTCTTCGTGGGGTCGCCCTCGAAGCGCTCGCGGAAGCACTTGCGGAACTGCGCGCGGCCTTCCTCGTCGAGCGGGAATTCGCGCGCCGGCAGCATGCGCAGCTCCGACACCGGGTAGATGGAGCGCTGCGTGTCGACGTCGAAGGTCCGGATGGTCTCGATCTCCTCGCCGAGGAGGTCGAGGCGGTAGGGCACGGGGCTGCCGGTGGGGTAGAGGTCGATCAATCCCCCGCGCACGCAGAATTCGCCCGGGCTCATCACCTGCTGCACGGCGGCATAACCGGCGGTGGCGAGCTGCGCCTTCAGGGCCTCGAGGTCGAGGCGCGACTTGGCGCGCAGCTGGAAGGTGCGGCCGGCAAGGTAGGAGAGCGGCGGCAGCCGCTGCAGCGCCGTGGTGACCGGGACGATGCCCACGTCGAAGTCGCCCTCGGAGAATTGCCACAGGGTGGCGAGGCGCTCGGAGACGAGGTCGGGGTGCGGCGAGAACTGGTCGTAGGGGAGGATCTCCCAGTCGGGCAGCCGGTGCACGCGCAGCTGCGGCGCGAACCAGGCGATTTCCTCACGCAGGCGCTCGGCATCCTGCGCCGAGGCGGCGAGCACCACCAGGGGATGGCGCGCGGCCGCGGCGCGGGAGAGCCAAAGGGCGTCGGCCGACCCGGAAGCGGCCGGCTTCGACTTCGACATCCCGGGGGCCCCTAGACGACTGCGACGGGGATCTTGCCGATCCTCGCTCGCCATTGCGCCGGGCCGGTGCGATGCACCGCGTTGCCGGCGGCGTCCACCGCGACGGTGACCGGCATGTCGCGCACCGTGAATTCGCGGATCGCCTCCATCCCGAGGTCCTCGAACGCGATCACGCGGGAGCCGCGGATCGCCTTGGACACGAGGTAGGCCGCGCCGCCGACGGCGATGCAGTACACCCCGCCATGCTTGCGGATGGATTCGATCGCCGCGGTGCCACGCTCGCTTTTTCCCACCATGCCGATGAGACCCGCCTCGGCGAGGAGGGGTTCAACGAAGCGGTCCATGCGCGAGCTCGTGGTGGGCCCCGCGGGTCCCACGACCTCGTCGCGCACCGGATCCACCGGGCCCACGTAGTAGATGAAGCGGCCGGCGAGGTCCACGGGGAGTTTCTCGCCGCGGGCCATCATATCGGTCAAGCGCTTGTGGGCGGCATCGCGCCCGGTGAGGATCTTCCCGGAAAGCAGCAGCCGGTCGCCGGACTTCCACGTCGCGGTCTCGGCCTTGGTGAGGCCATCGAGGTTCACCCGCCGGCTCGAGGCGTAGTCCATCTCGAGCTTGGGCAGTCGTCGAGCGAGGGCACTTCGAATTTCGCCGGGCCGCTGCCGTCGAGCACGAAATGGGCGTGGCGCGAGGCGGCGCAGTTGGGCAGCAGCGCCACGGGCTTGCCCACGGCGTGCGTCGGGTATTGCGTCACTTTCACGTCGAGCACGGTGGTGAGGCCGCCCAAGCCCTGGGCGCCGATGCCGAGCGCGTTCACCTTCTCGTAGAGCTCGAGGCGCAACTCCTCGGCGCGGTTGGTGGCCCCGCGGGCCTTGAGCTCATGGATGTCGAGCGGCTCCATCATCGCCCACTTCGCCATCAGCATCGCCTTCTCCGGCGAGCCGCCGATGCCGAGCGAGAGCATGCCCGGCGGGCACCAATCCGCACCCATGGTCGGGACCATCTGCAGCACCCAGTCCACGATGTTGTCCGAGGGCAGCAACATCGCGAACTTGCTCTTGTTCTCGCTGCCGCCGCCCTTGGCGGCGACCACCACGTCGACCTTTTCGCCGGGGACCAGCTCCACGTGCGTGACGGCCGGGGTGTTGTCGCCGGTATTCGTGCGCTTGCCGTCGGGATCCGAGAGCATCGAGGCGCGCAGCGGGTTGTCCTTGTCGGTGTAGGCGCGGCGCACCCCTTCGTTCACCAGCTCGGCGAGCGGCTTGTCCGTATCCCAGCGCACCTGCATGCCGACGCGGATGAAGGCGAGCGCGATGCCGGTGTCCTGGCAGATCGGGCGAACGCCCTCGGCCGCCATGCGGGAGTTGACGAGGATCTGCGCCATCGCGTCCTTCGCGGCGGGAGATTCCTCGCGGTGGTACGCCTCGACCAGCGGGCGGATGAAATCCGGCGGGTGGTAGACGCTGATGTACTGGAAAGCGTCGGCGATCGACTGGACGAAGTCCTCTTCGCGGATCACGGTCATCGCGGCCTCAGTGCCCGTAGCCGGAACCGGATCCGGCACCCGCACCGGGAGCGGGGCCGGCACCTGGCGCGGGCCCGTGGGGCATCAGCCGGTCGGAGGCCGCGATCGCCATCGCCGACAGCAGGAAGGTGATGTGGATCACGGTCTGCGCGATCAACGCCTTCTCGCTGTAGAGGTCGGCGTTGATGAAGGTCTTCAGGAGGTGGATCGAGGAGATGCCGATGATCGCTGTGGCGAGCTTCACCTTCAGCACCGAGGCGTTCACCGTGGAAAGCCACTCCGGCTGGTCGGGATGTCCCTGCAGGTTCATGCGCGAGACGAAGGTCTCGTAGCCGCCCACGATCACCATGATCAGCAGGTTGGAGATCATCACCACGTCGATGAGCCCCAGCACCACCAGCATGATCACGGTCTCGTTCAGCTTGGTGGGACGGATCGCGTCGCGGGCCTCGACCGTCACCGCGTCGAGGATGTGGGCGAGGGCGTCCAGGTTGCCGAACGCGGCGAGCACGAGGTAGTAGAGCTCCTGCCAGAAGAGCCAGACGTAGATCGCCTGGGCCACGATGAGGCCGAGGTAGAGCGGCAGCTGCAGCCACCGGCTCATGAAGATGAGGTTCGGGAGCGGCTTCAGGGGCCGCATCGGGGTGCGAGGATCCATGGGTTTTCGAAGGCGGAGTCGGGCGCGGGGGAGCGCGGGGGTAGATCGGGACTGCGAGCCGCTTATTTTACAGGATCACCCCGTACGGCCAGTTCTGGTGGCCACGTAACCTAAAGGTTAGTGGCCCTCAAATTGCCAGTATTCGTCGTCATAAGATGACGCCGTAAGGCCAATTTTCCCGCACCACTTGTTCCGGCAGCTTGCGCAGCACTTCCACCGCGAACGCCGTGTCGGCATCCCCCAGGGCATGCAACGCGTGGGCCTTGAGCAGCGTCTGCAGCGCCTTTCCGAACATCGGGGGGTCGAGCATCTCGCCCTCGAAGCGGATCGCCCCTCCCATCAGGGCATCGGCCTCGATCGCGGCCTTGAGGATCGCGACCCGGTTCTTGATCTCGGAGGGCGAGGGGGTGAAGGCCACCTTGCACGGGTGGATGTGCGAGGGGTGGATCACCTGCTTGCCGGAGAGCCCGAGCGAGGCTTCCTCGCTCGCGTGCCGGTAGACCACCCGGGATTCCTCGTCGCCGTGCAGGTCGAGCCAGCGGCGCACGTCGTGGGGCTCGACGAACTCCTCCGGCATGGTGGAGCTGCCGATCAGCGTCTCCACGCCGCCGATGACCCCCTTGCCCGCGATGCGCGCCTCGAACAGGATGTCGTGGAGGTAGAACTTGAGCTCCTCGATCCAGTTGCGTGGCGTGATCTGGATGCCCATCGCCTTGGAGAAATCGTGGATGCCGAACACCACGTGCTTGACCGTCGGGTACTGCATCAGCTCCGGGGCGATCTTGAGCGACTTGGGATGCTCGATGATCGGCTGGATGGTGATGCGCTGGTTGACCCCCACCAGCACCGCCGAGAGGTCGCGGATCTCGGGCGCCCCGTAGGCTTCGCCGGCCTTCGCCAGCATCACCGCGTCGAAGCTGTCCGGGAGGTCCCGCACCAGCTGCAGGTCGAGCTCGTAGTCCAGGGTGCGGAAGGGGTTGATCCGGACCGCCACCTGCACCCCCTTGCGCCGGGGCAGCTTCGGCAGCTCGCGGCGCAGCAGCTCGCGGCTCATCTCCTTCTGGCGGCAGCCGTCCTCGAGGTCGAAGAGGAGGGTGTGGGCGGTGCAGCTCCAGGCGTGCTTGCGGAAGCGCTGGGCCGCCTGCTCGAGGTCCTCGTAGATGCCGAGCGAGGGCGCGTACTTGACCGGCGGGTAGTAGAACTGCACTCCCGGCCAGTAGTCGCCGAGGAAGTCGGCGGGGCTGGCGCGGTGGGCTACGGGGGCGGGCAGTGCGTTCATGGGCGGCTTCGCGATGCGAGGGAGCGGCTCAAGCTAGCACCCGATGTTGCGCTGCGTCAAAGCGCGGGTTCTCCCTGGTGCTCGCGGCGCGGGGGCCGTGCTATAACTTGGCGATCCCTGAGGAGGAGAAAAAACATGTCGACGATCGAATCGGTGCTCCAGGAATCCCGCCTCTTTCCGCCCCCGGAGGCGTTCGTGAAGCAGGCCAACATCTCCGGCATGGCCGCCTACCGCGCGATGTGCGCGGAAGCCGAGACCGACCTCGAGGGCTTCTGGGCGAAGCATGCCCGGGCGGAGCTCATCTGGAACAAGCCGTTCCACCAGGTCCTGGACGAGAGCGACGCCCCGTTCTACAAGTGGTTCGCCGATGGCGAGGTGAACGCCTCGCGCAACTGTCTCGACCGCCACCTCGCCACGCAGCCGGACAAGCTGGCGGTGATCTTCGAGGCCGACGACGGCAAGGTGACCAAGGTCACCTACCGCGAGCTCTACCACCGCGTGTGCCAGTTCGCCAACGGCCTCAAAGCCCAGGGCATCCAGAAGGGCGAGCGTGTCCTCATCTACATGCCGATGTCGATCGAGGCGGTGGTGGCGATGCAGGCATGCGCACGCATCGGTGCAACGCACTCCGTGGTGTTCGGCGGCTTCTCGGCGAAGAGCGTGCAGGAGCGCGTGGTCGACGCAGGCGCGGCGGCGATCATCACCGCGGATGGGCAGTACCGCGGCGGCAAGGAGATCGCGCTCAAGCCCGCCATCGACGAGGCGCTCGGCATGGAAGGCTGCGGCGGCATCCGCACGGTGGTTGTGTACCAGCGTACTGGCACCAAGGTGCAGATGAAGGCCGGGCGCGACAAGACCTGGCAGGAGGTGGTGGCGGGGCAGCCGACCGACTGCGAGCCGACCGCGGTGGGCGCCGAGCACCCGCTCTTCATCCTCTACACCTCGGGCTCCACCGGCAAGCCCAAGGGGGTCCAGCATTCCACCGCCGGGTACCTCCTCCACGCCATCCTCACGATGAAGTGGACCTTCGACTACAAGCCCGACGACATCTTCTGGTGCACCGCCGACG
Organism: Burkholderiales bacterium; assembly: GCA_031375445.1. Taxonomy (GTDB): domain Bacteria; phylum Pseudomonadota; class Gammaproteobacteria; order Burkholderiales; family Usitatibacteraceae; genus Usitatibacter. Next base: position 12,740 of record JANMHV010000285.1, read on the forward strand.
TGGGCTGGGTGACCGGGCATACCTACATCGCCTACGGCCCGCTCGCCGTGGGCGCCACCGAGGTGATCTTCGAAGGGGTGCCCACGTATCCCGACGCGGGGCGCTTCTGGAAGATGATCCAGGACCACAAGGTGACGGTGTTCTACACCGCCCCCACCGCCATCCGCTCGCTGATCAAGGCGGGCGGCGACCTTCCCAAGTCCTACGACCTGAAGAGCCTGCGCATCCTCGGATCCGTGGGCGAGCCGATCAACCCGGAAGCGTGGCGCTGGTACTACGAGACCGTGGGCGGCAGCCGCTGCCCCATCGTCGACACGTGGTGGCAGACCGAAACCGGCGGCCACATGATCACGCCGCTTCCCGGCGTGCATGCGCTGAAGCCCGGCTCCTGCCAGGCGCCCTTGCCCGGCGTCATCGCCGACATCGTCGACGAGACCGGGCAGTCGGTGGGCCGTGGCAAGGGGGGCATCCTGGTGATCAAGCGGCCGTGGCCCTCCATGATCCGCACCATCTGGGGCGACCCCGAGCGTTTCAAGAAGAGCTACTACCCCGAGGATTTCCACGGCAAGTACTACCTGGCGGGCGACGGCGCCACCAGCGACGAGAACGGCAACATCACCATCATGGGCCGTATCGACGACGTGCTGAACGTCTCCGGCCACCGGCTCGGCACCATGGAGATCGAGAGCGCGCTGGTGGCCAACTCGAAGCTGGTCGCCGAGGCCGCCGTGGTGGGTCGGCCCGACGACCTCACCGGGGAGGCGGTGTGCGCCTTCGTGGTGCTGAAGGGCGAGCGTCCCACCGGCGCCGAGGCGCTGAAGATCGCCAAGGAGCTGCGCGAGTGGGTGGCGAAGGAAATCGGCCCCATCGCCAAGCCCAAGGACATCCGCTTCGGCGACAACCTGCCCAAGACCCGGTCGGGAAAGATCATGCGCCGGCTGCTGCGCTCGATCGCCAAGGGCGAGGAGATCACGCAGGACGTCTCGACGCTCGAGAACCCGCAGATCCTGGAGCAACTGAAGCAGACGCTCTAGGCCGCCGGCGTGCGCACGACGTAGACGCTGCAGGGCGCGTTCGCGGTCACGCCCGAGGCGACCGAGCGCCACCACGCGAGCGGCTTCTCCTCGGGGCCGGGCGCGCCGAGCACGATGAGGTCCACGTGGTTGGCGCGCGCGAGCCCCACCAGCGCGGCGGCCGGATCGAGGGCTTGAACCACGTGCAGCGACTGGCGCTGCGTGGGCAGCTCGAGCGGCTCGGCCCACGTGCGCAGGCGCACCAGGTGGGCGAGGTGGAACCCGGAAGGCATCCCGGCGACTTCGAGGCTGGTGCCCAAGTCGTCCCGGATCACGGAAACGCACATGATGCGATGCTCGGTGGCGAGCGCCATCGCCTGGCGCGCCGCCCGCCGGATGCTCGATTGGCGCGGGTCGTCGAGGTGCGTCGTGTCGACGGCGACCATGATCACGCGCGCCGAGTGCGGGCGCGGCGTGGAGGGCACCGAAAGCGCTCCGCGTTGCATGCGCCACCAGCGCCGCAGCTGGCGCAGGAGCCCCGGGCCCTCGCGGCGCTCCGCGCGCGCCGAGAGGGCCACCTGATCCGGATTGCGCAGGTCGAAAGCCACGTGCGCGGCCGACTGGTAGCGCAGCTCCGGATCGGTCTCGAGGCAGCGCAGGATCACCTCCTGGAGCCACGCGGGCACGTTCGGATTGCGCGCGCGCGGCGCTACAGGGATGCGCCACAGGCGATCGCGTTGGCCGGCCAAGGTGAGGGGCACCCCGAAGGGCGGCTCGCCGGTGGCAGCCTCGTAAAGCATCGCGCCAAGCGCGTACAGGTCGCTGCGCGGGTCGCCGCGGCGCGCCTGCAGCTGCTCGGGCGACACGTATGGCGCCGAGCCGGAAGCGAAGCGCGTTTCTTCGGCGAGCAGGTCGGGATAGCGGGCGTGGTAGGCGAAGCCGAGATCGAGCAGCACCGCCTCGCCCGAAGGACGCAGGATCACGTTATCGGGCTTGAGGTCATGGTGCACGGCGCCCTGCGCGTGCAGGCTCTGCAGCGCGTCCGCCACCGCGGCGCCGGCGCGCGCGACCTCGTCGGGATCCCGTGCCGTGCCGTCGATGCGCTCGGCGAGGCCGTGGCCCTCGATGCGCTCCATGACCAGGTAGGGGATCGCGGCGAGGTCGCCGCTCGCGACCAGCCGCGGCACGTGCGGGCCGGCGAGGGCAGGATGGATCATGAGCTCCATCTCGAAACCGAGGATGCCGGCCGACGGCTCGCCTGCGCCCACCGCCGCGATCTTCATGACGAGGGGGAAGCCGGGATCCTGACCGGCCGGGGAAGTCGCGGCAAACACGTACCCGCAGCCGCCTGCATTGATGCGCTCGCCAAGCGTGAACCCGTCGATGCATGCGCCGGGCTTGGGGCGGGCCGGGGCGAGGGCAGGGGGCTCAGGCGCCATGGCGCATCCGGTAGACGAGCGTGGCCGGCAGGCCCGCGCGCTCCATCTTGTCGGCCACCGCCAGGTTGTCGTAGCGCACGCGGTGGAAAGTGATTCGCCCGCGCTCCTCGTCGAGGAGCGCATAGGCCGCGCGCGCGTCGCCGTCGCGCGACTGGCCGACGGAGCCGACGATCGCGAGCCAGCGGCGGTGGCGCGGCATTGGGATCGAGGTGCCGGCCGTGGGACGGAAGGCGATGACGCGTCCGGGCGAGTTCTCGAAGTAGAGGCGCTGCTCATGCACGTGGCCGCAGAACGCATAGGCGCTGCCGGCCGCCTCGATCGCGCGGGCGGCGGCCGAGGGGCTGTCCACGTAGTTCCAGCGCTCGGGCCGATCGGCCGAAGCATGTGTGAAGCAGCCGACGTCGTCGCGAAGTGCGAGCGGAAGGGCTTCGAGAAAGCGCCGCTGGCCCTCGTCGAGCACGCCGCGGGCCCAGGCGATCGAGGCGCGCGCGCTGTGGTTCATGTAGTGCCCGCCGCCCTCCACCGCCTCGTCGTGATTGCCCTTCACGGCGCGCGCGCCGCCATTGGCCAGGCGGCGTACCTCGTCCACCACGGCTCCCGGGTCCGGACCGTAGCCGACGAAGTCCCCGAGGAGCGCATGGCGGGTGGCGCCCTGCGCGCGGGCGTGCGCAAGGCAGGCCTCGAGCGCCTCGAGGTTGGCGTGCAAGTCAGCGAGGAGGGCGAGCATCGGCCAAATGGTGCGCCCTTTTCGGCTCGCGGTTCTGATCCAGCGCAACGGGTACGGCGGGCGATCGACAAGGCTCGCCCCGGGCGACCGCTACTGTCGAAAGTCCTTCGACCGCGGCCTCGTCGCGGCGCACAACAGTTGGCGGGGGCTCATGAAGCGGGCAGCAAATTCTCCATGACCATCTAGCCGCCTCTGCGATGCTGCGACCACGTGAGAGCAGCGGCTCCGACGGCACCGACGGCTGCCCATAGAGTGCTGGTCTCCAGCGTCGCACCCAGGCCGTATCGGTGGAACGCGAAGAAGAGCGCAGCTGCCACCAAGGCGTGCGTGAGCATGCGAACAGCGAGATTTTTGCTCACTGCGGCTCCAAATGTGGCAAAGGTCCCGCCATGACGGCGGAACCTTCGCTCAGCTGACCGAGTCCTTCGGCAGGTTTACCGCTTCGCGGTGTCCTGCTCGAAGATGTCTCTCTTGTAAGTCTCCGGCACGAAGAACCAGCCGATGACGACGGTCATCATCGCTATCGCGATGGGGTACCAGAGGCCAAAAGACGGATCTCCGCTTTGGGCCACCATGGCGAACGACGTCGCCGGCATCAGGCCGCCAAACCAGCCGTTGCCGATGTGGTACGGAAGCGACATGCCGGAATAGCGGATGCGGGTCGGGAACAGCTCGACGAGCGCCGCGGCGATCGGCCCGTACACCATCGTCACCAGGATCACCATGATCGTCAGGATCGCGATGATGGCCAGGCGTTGCCCGGTGAAGATATCGAACAGCTTCACAAAATTCATCAGGCCATCCTTGGGTTCGATCTTGATCTCGACGACCGATGGATTGGTGGCGGCCGGATAGCCGGCCGCCGTCAGGCCGCCAGCCAGCTTCTTGCCAAACTCCTTGTCGAGCGCCGGGAGCGGCTCTGCATCGGCGATCTTCACGGTTGCCGGGGTGCCGGCCGGCGCGCCAACGACACTGTACTTTACGGACGCGCGAGCGAGCGCCGCCTTTGCCGTGTCGCAACCCGACGTGAACTTGGCCGTGCCCGTCGGATTGAACTGGAAGGAGCATTCGTCCTTATCCGCCGTGACGATCACGGGGATGGTCTCGTGTGCCTTGATGAGCGTCGGATTGGCGATGGACGACATCCAGCCGAAAATGCCGCCGCCAGTTACCTGAAGCGGCAGATACAAAAGCGCCGCGATCAGGCAGCCGCCCAGGATGATCGGCTTGCGGCCGATCCTGTCCGACAGCGATCCGAACACGATGAAGCCGCCAGTACCGAGGATGAGCGACCAGGCCACCATCACGTTGGCCGTGAAGTTATCGACCTTCAGGATTTGCTGCAGGAAGAACAGGGCGTAGAACTGGCCGGTGTACCAGACCACGGCCTGGCCGGCGACAAGGCCCAGCAGAGCCAAAACTGCGATGCGGCCGTTCGTAAACCGCGTCATGTTGGCCGCGATCAGAACGATAACCGCCGGAATGCACAACAGAGCGAGGCCGGTGTAGCCGAGGTAGCCGAGCAGGATGCCGGTGAGGATCAGCACGACCAGCCCAATGGTGAGCGGAAGCGGAAACCTGCCAAAGGCCTCGTCGAGCGGTGCTTTCGACTGCGTGCCCTCCTGCTTCATCTTCAAGAATGCCGGGCTCTCGCTCAACTTCAAGCGGATGTAGAGCGAGATCGCCAGCAGGAAGAACGACGCCAGGAACGGAATGCGCCAGCCCCAGTCGGCAAACGCGGTGCGTGTAGTCCCGCCTGGCAGGGCGACGGGCGGGTAGTTCGCATTCACGTAGATGGTCGTGAACATGATCATGAGTAGCGACAGCAGGAGGCCAAGCGTGGCCGTCGTTTGAATCCATGCGGTGAAGTAGCCGCGCCGGTGCGCCGGAGCGTGCTCCGCCACGTAGATCGCGGCACCGCCATACTCGCCACCGAGCGCGAGGCCCTGGAGCAGGCGCAGCGCGATCAGGATGATGGGTGCTGCCACACCTATCGTGGTGTAGCCGGGAAGCAAGCCGACGAAAAATGTCGACAAGCCCATGATGAGGATGGTGATGAGGAAGGTGTACTTGCGGCCGATCAGGTCGCCGAGCCGACCGAAGAACAGCGCGCCAAATGGGCGCACAAGGAACCCCGCGGCGAACGCGAGCAGTGCGAAGATATTGCGCGTGGCCTCGTCGAACGGACTGAAAAACTGAGCGCCGATAATTCCTGCGAGGGCGCCGTAAAGATAGAAGTCGTACCACTCGAAGACGGTTCCCGCGGAAGAGGCGAGGATGACCTTGCGTTCCTCCGCGGTCATCGGCTTGTTTCGCGTCGGGACGTCAGACATGCCTAGCGTTGCCATCTTTGTATGCTCCCCCTGTTTTAACTATCGGCGCATTATAGGGTCGGTGACCGGGATCGTCTAGGCGACCCTCGCGGCGGGGCAGGGTCCGTGAGCTAACATCCCGAGATGCTGTTCCGCTACATCGCCCGCGAGATCCTCGTGGTGAGCCTGCTCGTGCTGCTCGCCCTGCTGTCGCTCTTCGCGTTCTTCGACCTGATCCGCGAGCTCGACGACCTGGGCCGCGGCAACTACCGGCTCAACGCGATGCTCGCCTACGTGGCGCTGTCGCTGCCCACCCACGCCTACGTGCTGCTGCCTGCCGCGGGGCTGATGGGCACGCTCTTCGCGCTCGCCCGCATGAGCGAGCAGTCGGAGCTCACGGTGATGCGAGCATCGGGCCTGTCCCTCGCGCAGCTCGCCCTGCACGTGGCGGGGGCGGGGCTCGTGATCTCGCTCCTCACCGTGGCCGTGGGAGAGCTCGCCGCACCCTACACCGAGGAGATGGCCAAGGGGCTGCGGCTGAAGGCCACGCGCTCGATCGTGGCGCGCGAGTTCCGCTCCGGATTCTGGGTGAAGGACGACCGCAGCTTCGTCAACATCCAGGACGTGACGCCGGAGACCGAGCTGATCAACCTGCGCATCTACGAGTTCGACCCGCAGTTCAGGCTCGCTTCCATCAGCCGCGCGGAGAGGGGCCTCTACGCCGGCACCAACACGTGGGAGCTCTCGAACGTCGAGCTCACCCGCTTCCAGGGCGATCGCGCGGTCCTCGAGAAGCTGCCGAAGCTCACCTGGACCTCGGTGCTGACTCCCGACATCCTCGCGGTGCTCAAGGTCGTGCCGGAGCGCATGTCGGCGGCGAGCCTGCTTTCCTACATCGAGCACCTGCGCGACAACCGGCAGCGCTCGACGCGCTACGAGATCGCGTTCTGGAACAAGCTGCTCTATCCGCTCGCGGGGATCGCGATGATGGTGATGGCGATCCCGTTCGCGCTGGTCTCGGCGCGCGCTGGCGGCGTGGGGGCGCGAATCGTGACCGGAATCCTGATCGGGCTCGCGTTCCACTTCGCCGGACGGCTGTTCTCGCACGTGGGGAACCTGAACGACTGGCCCGCGCTGCTTTCGGCGGCGCTGCCCACCGCGATCGTGATGGCGATCGCGGCCACCGGCCTCACGCGGGCCGAAAGACGCTAGGCGCCGGCGGGCTCGCGCGCGAAGCGGATGGCGGTGCCGGCGAGGCGGTCGTGGAGGAACTGGCGATCGCGGTCGGCGAGAGCCCAGGCGAAACCCAGCCCGAAGGCCAGCGTGCCCAGCACCGCGAGGAAGTAGCGGTGAACGGCGCGCGCGGCACCAAGGGGGGCGCCATCCTCACGCACCACCCGGAGGTTCCAGGTCTTCATCGGCAGCGTCTGCCCGCCGCGGGTCCAGAACCACACGAAGTAGGCGCCGCAAACGGCGATGATCCAGAGCTGCAGCGCGCCGCGCCGCCAGCCGTGGGTGGAATCGCCGAACACCGCGAGGAAGGGGAAGGTGGCCACCAGCAACAGGGCCGCTAGCAGCAGGACTTCGTAGAGCAGGCTCGCCAGGCGGCGGGCGATGCCGGGGGTCACCGGCGCGGCTGCGGACCCGAGTCTTGCGACTGGCGCTCCAGCCAGCGCTCGCGAAGCTCGTGCTGCTTTTCCGGCGGCAGGCGGCGCATGCCCTGGAACGTCTCGCGGGCCTCCTTGCGCTGCTGCGGGCTCATCGTGGCCCAGTCGCGGATGCGCGACTCGAACCGCTCCTTCTGGATCGGCTGCATCGAAGGGTAGCGGCGCACGGCGGACTTCAGGCGCTCCTGCTGGTAGCCCGGCATGCGGTCCCATTCCGGCGCCACGGGCTCCAGGACGCGCCGCTCCTCCGGGGAGAGCCGGGTCCAGGGGGTCTGGGGCGTCTTGAGCTTTTCCGACGGCTGCGCGGACGCAACCGACGCTGCCGCCGCCAGGAGCCCCGCGGCGATCAACCGTGCGATTTGCCGAGCCACGAGCGGAAGTCCTGGTCGAGGAAAGCGTCCGGGGGCAGCTCCTGGGTGAGGAGCTGGGCGTCGAGCTCGCCCAGGTCGGTCTCGCTGGCCGACTGCAGGGCCAGGAATACCACCAGGGCCGCGATCGGTACGAACAGGAGCGCCCGCTGCAGCACCGAATACTGGAGGGTCTGGGCGGTATTGGCGCTCATCGTGACCAGGCCGAAGAGCCGCACGGGCTCCCGCCAGGCGTCCATTGCGCGCAGGCGCGCCGCCTTGAGCCGGGTAGCCTGCATCTCTCCCACCTGCTGCGCGGAGCGGTCGAGCCAGGGTTTCAGTTTGTCAGCAAAGTCTTTTTCATTCATAGCGTTATCCCTTTTGATCTCAGGATTTTGGCCAATGCGTGGGTCGCACGGGAACAGTGCGTCTTGACACTGCCTTCCGAGCATCCCATCACCTTGGCTGTCTCGCTCACGTCGAGTTCCTCCCAGTAACGCAACATGAAAGCCTCGCGTTGACGGGCGGGGAGGGATTTCACCGCCTCCTCGATCTGCTCCATCACCTGCCCCTGCTCGAGCTGGTCGGCGGGCGACGTGGGCACGCTCCCCACGTCGTCGATCTCCATGGTATCGAGGGGATCGTAGTCCTCCTCCTGCCCGATGCCCATGGACGAGAGCAGGGTAGTCCACGTCGACCGGACCTTGGAGCGCCGGAAGTAGTCGCGGATCGCGTTCTGCAGGATGCGCTGGAACAGCAGCGGCAGCTCCGCGGCGGGGCGATCGGAGTACTTCTCCGCCAGGCGCATCATCGCGTCCTGAAGGATGTCGTAGGCCGAATCGTCGTCGTGGACGGCGAACACGGCCTGCTTGAAGCCGCGGCGCTCGACCGACGCGAGGAAGTCGGACATTTCCTTCCGTGTTGCCAGGGTGTCTCCCGATGCACCGGGGCGGACGCCCGGATCAGCGCCGAATGGTAACAAACACCCCGGAAGCGGGCTCCGGGGTTACGCCCGGCATCACGCCATGATTCCGGCTTGACCAACGTGCTCCCAGCCGCTAATGTTGACCGTTCCCCCACCGAAATCCCACGATTTACAAGGCCTTAGCCATGGAACTCAAGCTTCCCCCCACCCTGGATGCCACAGACACCCTCACGGGCGCCGAGATCGTCATCCGCTGCCTCAAGGAGGAGGGCGTCGAGTTCGTCTTCGGCTATCCCGGCGGAGCGGTCCTGCATATTTACGACGCGATCTTCCAGCAGAAGGACGTGAAGCACGTGCTGGTGCGCCACGAGCAAGGCGCGGTGCATGCGGCCGACGGATACGCGCGGGCCACCGGCAGGCCCGGCGTGGCGCTCGTCACCAGCGGGCCGGGGGTGACCAATGCGGTCACCGGCATCGCGACGGCCTACATGGATTCGATCCCGATGGTGATCCTCACCGGCCAGGTGCCGACGCGCGCCATCGGCGAGGACGCGTTCCAGGAGTGCGACACGGTCGGCATCACGCGCCCGTGCGTGAAGCACAACTTCCTGGTGAAGGACGTGAACGAGCTCGCGGTCACCATCAAGAAGGCGTTCCACATCGCCACCACCGGGCGCCCCGGCCCGGTGCTGGTCGACATTCCCAAGGACGTCTCCAACCTGCCTGCCCCGTTCCATTATCCCGACAAGGTGAGCCTGCGCTCGTACAGCCCGGTCACGCGCGGGCACTCGGGCCAGATCAAGAAGGCGATGCAGTTGCTGCTGGCGGCGCAGCGTCCGATGGTCTACGTCGGTGGCGGCGCGATCCTGGGAGAAGCGGCCGCGGAGGTCACCGAGCTCGTGCGCGCGCTGGGCTACCCCGTCACCAATACGCTGATGGGCCTCGGCGCCTATCCCGCGAGCGACAAGCAGTTCGTCGGCATGCTCGGCATGCACGGCACCTACGAGGCGAACCTCGCGATGCAGGGCTGCGACGTGCTGCTCGCCGTGGGTGCGCGTTTCGACGACCGCGTGATCGGCAACCCGACGCACTTCAACGCCGGCAACCCGACCCGCAAGATCGTCCACATCGACGTGGACCCCTCCTCGATCTCCAAGCGCGTGCGGGTCGACGTGCCCATCGTCGGGGGCGTGAAGGAGGTGGTCACCGAGATGCTGGCGCAACTGAAGGCAAGCCCGGCACGTCCCGATCCCGTGGCGCTCGCAGCCTGGTGGAAGCAGATCGACGAGTGGCGCGGCAAGGATTGCCTCAAGTACAACCGCAAGTCGGACCTGATCAAGCCGCAGTACGTGGTCGAGAAGCTCTGGGAAGTCACCAAGGGGGACGCCTATGTCACCTCCGACGTGGGTCAGCATCAGATGTGGGCCGCCCAGTACTACCGCTTCGACAAGCCGCGGCGCTGGATCAACTCCGGCGGCCTCGGCACCATGGGCGTGGGCCTGCCCTACGCGATGGGAGTCAAGCTCGCCTTCCCCGATGCGGACGTCGCCTGCGTGACCGGCGAATCTTCGATCCAGATGTGCATCCAGGAGCTCTCGACCTGCAAGCAGTACCACCTGCCGGTAAAGGTCGTGAACCTGAACAACCGCTACATGGGCATGGTGCGGCAGTGGCAGGAGTTCTTCCACGGCAACCGCTACAGCGAGTCGTACATGGATTCGCTGCCGGACTTCGTGAAGCTCGCCGAGGCCTATGGACACGTCGGCATGCGAATCGACAAGCCCGGCGACGTCGAGGGGGCGCTCAAGGAGGCCTTCGCCATGAAGGACCGCCTGGTGTTCATGGATTTCATCACCGACCAGACCGAGAACGTCTTCCCGATGGTGCCCGGCGGCAAGGGCATCTCGGAGATGATCCTCTCCGAAGAGCTCGAGCCATGCGACACATCCTTTCCATCCTCGTGGAAAACGAGGCCGGCGCGCTTTCGCGCGTGGCGGGCCTGTTTTCCGCCCGCGGCTACAACATCGAGACGCTCACCGTGGCTCCCACCGAGGACCAGACGATGTCGCGCATGACCATCGTCACCGCCGGCTCCGACGAGGTGGTCGAGCAGATCACCAAGCAGCTGAACAAGCTCGTGGACGTGGTGAAGGTGGTCGACCTGTCCGAGGGCAAGCACATCGAGCGCGAGCTGATGCTGGTCAAGGTCCGCGCCGCGGGCAAGGACCGCGAGGAAATCAAGCGCACCGCGGACATCTTCCGCGGGCGCATCATCGACGTCACCGACAAGTCCTACACGATCGAGCTCACCGGCACCACCGAGAAGCTCGACGCCTTCCTGGGGGCGCTCGACCACGGCGCCATCCTCGAAACGGTCCGCACCGGCGTATCCGGGATCGGCCGCGGCGAGTGGGTGCTCAAGGTCTGAAGCGGCACGGCCGCCAACCACGGTCCCGGCTCCGCCCGGGACCGATGAAACAAGGGATACGAACATGAAGGTGTACTACGACAAGGATGCAGACCTCTCGCTGGTGAAGGGCAAGAAGGTCACGATCATCGGCTACGGCTCCCAGGGCCACGCCCACGCGCAGAACCTGACCGAGTCCGGGGTCAAGGTCACGGTGGGCCTGCGCCCGGACGGGGCCTCGTGGGCGAAGGTGAAGAAGGCGAAGATCGCCGTGAAGGAAGTGGGCGAGGCGGTGAAGGGCGCGGACCTGGTGATGGTCCTGCTGCCCGACGAGAACCACGCCGCCGTCTACAAGGAGTCGATCGAGCCCAACATCAAGAAGGGCGCGGCGCTCGCTTTCGCCCACGGCTTCAACATCCACTTCAAGCAGATCGCGCCGCGCTCGGACCTCGACGTGATCATGATCGCGCCCAAGGGGCCGGGCCACCTGGTGCGCTCCACCTACACGCAGGGCGGCGGCGTGCCGGCGCTGATCGCGATCCACCAGGACGCCTCGGGCAAGGCCAAGGCGCTCGCGTTGTCGTACGCGGCCGCCATCGGCGGAACCCGCGGCGGGGTGATCGAGACCAACTTCCGCGAGGAGACCGAGACCGACCTCTTCGGCGAGCAGACCGTCCTCTGCGGCGGCATCGTCGAGCTGATCAAGGCGGGATACGAGACCCTGGTGGACGCGGGCTACGCGCCGGAGATGGCGTACTTCGAGTGCCTGCACGAGACCAAGCTCATCGTGGACCTGATCTACGAGGGCGGCATCGCCAACATGAACTACTCGATCTCGAACAACGCCGAGTTCGGCGAGTACGTGACGGGCCCCAAGGTGATCGGCCCCGAATCGAAGAAGGCCATGCAGGAGTGCCTGAAGGCGATCCAGAACGGCGAATACGCTCGCGACTTCATCCTCGAGAACCGCGCCGGGGCGCCCACGCTCAACGCCAGGCGCCGGCTGCTCGCCGAGCACGACATCGAGAAGGTGGGCGAGAAGCTGCGCGCCATGATGCCGTGGATCAAGAAGAACAAGCTGGTCGACACCACCCGGAACTGAAGATGAGCAAATACCCCCACCCGATCGTCGCGCAGGAAGGCATCCCCTTCCTGATCATCCTCCTCGTCGCGTCGGTGCTCGCCGCGACGTGGTTCGGGTGGTGGTCCCTGCCGCTCTGGATCGTGACGCTCTTCGTGCTGCAGTTCTTCCGCGACCCGCCGCGCGTGATCCCGCAGGGCGAGGGGCTGGTGCTGTGCCCGGCCGACGGCAAGGTGATCGTGGTCGCCGAGGTGCCGGATCCTTACCGCGGGAATGCGAAGTCGCTCAAGGTCAGCATCTTCATGAACGTCTTCAACGTGCATTCCCAGCGCTCGCCGGTCGATGGCGTGGTGACCCAGGTGAAGTACGCCAAGGGGCTCTTCGTGAACGCCGCCTTCGACAAGGCCTCCTCCGACAACGAGCGCAACGCCCTCGTGATCAGGCTCGACGACGGCCGCGAGATCTCGTGCGTCCAGGTCGCGGGCCTCATCGCCCGTCGCATCCTCTGCTACGTGAACGTGGGCGACCGCCTCACCCGCGGCCAGCGCTACGGCTTCATCCGCTTCGGCTCCCGCGTGGACATCTACCTTCCGCCCGGCTCGCGCGCCCGGGTCGCCATCGGCGACAAGGTTTCCGCCAGCTCCACGGTTCTCGCCGAGCTGCCGCCGCGCTAGCCCGATGGCGACCCCGCTGCCCAAGCGCGCCCACCGGCCTTCGCTGGAGATGGCGCGCAAGCGCGGCATCTACATCCTCCCCAATCTCTTCACGACGCTGAACCTCTTCGCCGGGTTCTACGCCATCGTGCAGGCGATGAACCACGAGTGGGAGAAGGCGGCGATCGCGATCTTCGTCGCGATGGTGCTGGATAGCCTCGACGGGCGCGTGGCCCGCATGACGCGCACCCAGTCGGCATTCGGCGCGGAGTACGACAGCCTGACCGACATGGTTTCCTTCGGTGCCGCGCCGGCGCTGATCACCTACGAGTGGGCGCTGCGCGACCTCGGGCGCGTGGGCTGGATCGCGGCCTTCGTCTACTGCGCCGGCGCGGCGTTGCGCCTCGCGCGCTTCAATACGCAGCTCTCGGTCGCCGACAAGCGCTGGTTCACGGGGCTGCCGAGCCCCGCGGCCGCGGCCCTCGTGGCGGGCATGGTGTGGGTGTTCAACCAGTACGGCGTGAGCGGCCGGGACCTCGAGTGGCTCGCCGCCGCTCTCACCGTCTACGCGGGCGTCACGATGGTCTCGAACGTGCGCTTCTACAGCGGCAAGGACGTCAACTTGCGCCGCATGATGCCGTTCTCGGCCGCCGTGGTGGTCGTGCTGGTGCTCCTCGCCGTGGCGCTCGAGCCCGCGATCGTGCTGTGGGCGGTGATGCTGGCCTATGGCGTGTCGGGATACGTGGCGTGGGGGGTGCAGCGCATGCGTTCGGAAGCCACCGAGAAGAAGTACCGCGACGTGCGCGACGCGATCGAGGAGGGCAACCACGCCGCCCTCGGCCGCATGCTCGCGGCTACACCCGCCGATGCCGTGGTCGATGCCGACGGCCGCACGCTCCTCATGTACGCGGTGGAGGAGGCCAACCTGCCCGCGGTGGAGCTGCTGGTCGACCGTGGGGCGCCCCTGGAGGCGCGCAACGTGCGGGGGGACACCGCGCTCGCCCTCGCGGCGGCGATCGGCTTCCAGGAGGCCGTGGAGGTCCTGCTGGCCGCGGGCGCCGACGTGAACCCCCACGACCTCACCGGGGACACGCCGCTCGACGTCGCCGAGGAGCATGGCGCCCACGACATCTCGGCGCTGCTGCTGCGCTACGGGGCGAAGTCCTCCCGGGAGCTCGCCCCGCGCATGCCATGAATCGGGCGCGCTAGTTCCAGAAACGCCAGCCGCGATACATGGTGGTGGAAAGTGCGACGAGCTTCATCGGGATCTTCCGCGGTGGCGGGCGGATGCGCGGGCGATTCTCCCACGGCGCGCCGTGCCTTGCGACCCATGCGCCGTCGCGATATAGTGGTTCCCATGCAACCGAATGCCCCCGCCCTTCGCATTCGCCCGGCCCGCGCTCCCGCGGTGGGCCTGCTGCTGCTGCGCCCCGCGCGCTAAAAACCCCACCCCCCCAATTCGTGCAGCATCCGGCCGCTCCCCAGGCGGGGGCGGATGAGTCCATCTTCCCACTGGGAGAAGTGCCATGCCGCAAGACCACGTGATCATCTTCGACACCACCATGCGCGACGGCGAGCAGAGCCCGGGCGCCTCCATGACCCGCGACGAGAAGGTGCGCATCGGCCGCCAGCTGGAGCGCCTGAAGGTGGACGTGATCGAGGCGGGTTTCGCCGCGGCGAGCCCCGGCGACTTCGAGGCCATCCGCGCCGTGGCCGAGGCGGTGCGCGACTCGGTGGTGTGCTCGCTCGCCCGCGCCAACGACAACGACGTGACGCGCGCGGGCGAAGCGATCCGCAAGGCCAACGCCGGTCGCATCCACACCTTCATCGCCACCAGCCCCATCCACATGCGGCACAAGCTGCGCATGGAGCCCGACCAGGTGGTGGAGGCGGCGGTGCGCGCCGTCAAGCTCGCGCGCCAGTTCACCGACGACGTCGAGTTCTCCCCCGAGGACGCGGTGCGCTCCGACCCGGACTTCCTCTGCCGCGTGATCGAGGCGACGATCGACGCCGGCGCCCGCACCATCAACGTGCCCGATACCGTGGGCTACAGCGTGCCGGAGCTGTGGGGGGCGCTCTTCCGCGACCTGATGACGCGGGTGCCCAACGCCGGCAAGGCGGTGTGGTCCACCCACTGCCACAACGACCTCGGCATGGCGGTGGCCAACTCGCTCGCCGCGGTGATGGCGGGCGCGCGCCAGGTCGAATGCACCGTGAACGGCCTCGGCGAGCGCGCCGGCAACGCCTCGCTCGAGGAGGTGGTGATGGCCCTGCGCACGCGCAGCGACCATTTCCAGCTCGCCACGCGCATCGATGCCACGCAGATCGTGCCGGCGAGCAAGCTGGTGTCCACCATCACCGGCTACCCGGTGCAGCCCAACAAGGCGGTGGTGGGCGCCAACGCCTTCGCCCACGAGTCCGGCATCCACCAGGACGGGGTGCTCAAGCACCGCGAGACCTACGAGATCATGCGGGCCTCCGACGTGGGCTGGGGCGCCAACCGCTTGACCCTCGGCAAGCTCTCGGGACGCAACGCGTTCAAGAACCGCCTGCAGGAGCTCTCCATCACGCTGCCGTCGGAAGAGGCGCTCAACGCGGCGTTCAAGCGCTTCAAGGAGCTCGCCGACAAGAAGCGCGAGATCTTCGACGAGGACATCCAGGCGCTGCTCTCCGACGAGGCGGTGACCCCCGAAGAGGAGCACTACAAGCTGGTGTCGCTCACGGCGCACTCGGAGACCGGCGAGCAGCCCTTCGCCCGGGTGGTGGTCTCGGCCGCGGGGCGCGAGTCGCGCGCGGAGGCGCGGGGCGACGGGCCGGTGGATGCGATCTTCCGCGCGATCGAGAGCGTGGCCGGAAGCGGATCGGAGCTGCTCCTCTACTCGGTCAACAACGTGACCGGGGGCACCGACTCCCAAGGCGAGGTGACGGTGCGCCTGTCCCGCGAGGGCCGCATCGTGAACGGCATGGGCGCCGACACCGACATCGTGGTGGCCTCGGCGAAGGCATACATCAGCGCGCTGAACCGCCTCGGCCACAAGGCGGCGGTGAACCCGCAGTACGGCGAGGAGACGGTCGGGGCTGAGTGATCCCGGGCGCGGGCCCTGAAACGACCAGGGGCGGCCGAGGCCGCCCCTGGGTGCGTGCAACTGCGGGTTACTTCTTCTTCTCTTCCTTCTTCGGCTCGGCGGGCTTCGCGTCGGCCTTCTTCGCATCGGCCTTCATGTCAGTCTTGGCGGCGTCCTGCTTGGCGATGATCTGGTCCTTGATGTCGTCGTAGACGTTCTGCGGGACGATCTTCTTCTGCACCAGCTCGTCCTTGCCCTTGTACGGGCGGCCCTTCACGATCGCCTTGGCGCGGACGTCGCCGATGCCCTTGAGCGTGGCCAGCTCCTTTTCCGAAGCCGTGTTGATGTCCATCGGCTCGGCCTTCGCCGGCGCCGCGGCGGCGGGTGCAGGCGCGGGCTTCTTGGCGGCGGCGTCGGTGGCCTTCTTCGCGTCGGTGGCGGTTTTCTTGGAATCGGCCGGGGTGTCGGCCTTTTGCGCGAACGACGGGTTCGCGAGCATCGCGAGCGCGACGCCCGCGGCGAGCAACAGCTTCTTCATGGACTTTTTCTCCTCTGGGGGATGATTGCGGGGGCAGTACGGTGACTATTTTACCGATATCCGGAGGTTTCCATGAGCAAATCCACCACCCCCGTTGCTTCCATGCCGCGCCTGGGATTGGGCACTTGGCACATGGGAGAGAACGCTCTGGATGCCGCGGAGGTTGACGCGTTGCGCGTCGGGCTCGACCTGGGCCTTGCCTTGATCGACACGGCGGAGATGTACGGCGAAGGCGGCGCCGAACGGGTGGTGGGCCAGGCGGTGCGGGGCCGGCGCGACGAGGTCTACCTGGTCTCGAAGTTCTATCCGCATCACGCCTCGGAGCGGAAGCTGCGCGCGGCCTGCGCCGGCTCCCTCGAGCGACTCGGGGTCGAGGCGCTCGACCTCTACCTCTTGCACTGGCGCGGCAGCGTGCCGCTAGCCGAGACCGTCGCCGCCCTCGAGGCGCTCGTGGCGGAGGGACGAATTCATCGCTGGGGCGTGTCCAATTTCGACGTGGCCGACATGGAAGAGCTCTATCGTGTGCCGGGCGGGGAGCGTTGCGCCGCGAACCAGGTGCTCTACAACCTCGCTCGGCGCGGCATCGAGTTCGACCTGCTGCCCTGGTG
This sequence comes from Burkholderiales bacterium, assembly GCA_031375445.1. GTDB lineage: Bacteria > Pseudomonadota > Gammaproteobacteria > Burkholderiales > Usitatibacteraceae > Usitatibacter. The sequence goes on from JANMHV010000285.1 coordinate 29,522, forward strand.
CCGCGAACGCGGCGTCGACGTGATGGCGTACTCGCCCCTCGACGAGGGCCGGCTCCTCGAGCATCCGGCGCTCGCGGCGGCGGCGGGGCGGTTGGGCGTGCCGCCGGCGCAGGTGGCGCTGGCGTGGACATTGCGCTCGCCGGGCATGGTGTCGATTCCCAAGGCGTCCCGCCCGGAGCACGTGCGGTCGAACCATGCGGCGGCATCGCTGCGACTGGATGGCGCGGCTCTCGCAGAGTTGGACGCTGCATTTCCCCCGCCCCCGCGCAAACGGGCGCTCGAGATGATCTGAGCGTCGGCTGGGGGCGACATCGCAAATCCCGCGCATTCAACCGCTTGGGCCGGGAAGGTGAATTGGCTGTAGCCCTGCGGCGACGTTTCGTGGAACGGGCCGGGGCCGAAAAGGTCCGAAAACGGCGCATGCCAGGAGGGAAACGAGGCGAATCGGACGATGTGGCACGGATCGTGAGTGCGGGTCGCCCTGATGTTCAACTGGGAGAGCCCTAAATGAAATACGGAGAAAACCTCTTCAACCGCACGCGCGATGTCCGCGCGACCCCGAACACACCGGTGACGGCCGCCAATTCACCGTCGGCAACGCCGGCGCTGGTGCCGACCCCGGCTCGCCCCGCCGCCCCCGCGCCTTCCGATGAACCCGTCGCGGCGCGCCCCGAGGAAAGTGCCGCCGGCAGCAAGCTGATCGTCGGGCCCAACATCAAGCTGAAGGGCGTGGAGATCGACGATTGCGACACGCTCGTGGTCGAGGGCCGGGTGGAGGCGACGATGGTGAGCCGCGCGATCCAGATCGCGGAGAACGGCGCCTTCGTCGGCAAGGTGGACGTGGACGTGGCCGAGATCCGGGGCTCCTTCCAGGGGGAGATGACGGCACGCAAGAAGCTGGTGATCCATTCCAGCGGACGCGTTTCCGGCAAGATCCGCTACGGCAAGATCCTGGTGCAGGAAGGCGGCGAGGTGAGCGGGGACGTGGGCGCGCTCAGCGGCGCCGAGGTGCAGCTGGTCAGGTAGCGGTGCCGGGGCCGGCTTGCGCCATGCGCGCGAGCCGGCCTTTCAGGACCTTGCCGTTGGGAGCGGCCGGCAACGCGGGCAGGACGACCACCTCGCTGGGCCGCTTGTAGGGCGCGAGCGAGGGCGCGGCGAACGCGATCAGCTCCGGACCGGTCACGCGGGCGCCGGGCACGAGCTCGACGAAAGCCACTACCTCCTCCTCGCCGTCGCGGGTGCGTCCCACCACGGCCGATTGCGTGACCTCCGGATGGGCGTTGAGCACGGCCTCCACCTCCACCGGGTAGACGTTGAAGCCGGAGCGGATGATGAGCTCCTTCAGGCGTCCCTCGATGAAGTAGGCGCCGTCCTCGGCCATGCGCGCGAGATCGCCGGTGGCGAGCCAGCCGCCGGGGCGGATCGCCTCGGCCGTGGCCCCGGGCGCGCGATAGTAGCCTTTCATCACATTCGGTCCCCGCGCCCACAGCTCGCCGGTAGCGCCTGGTGCGACGTCGGCGCCGCTGGCATCCACGATCCGAAGCTCGACCCCGGGAATCGCGGGTCCCACCGAGCAATCAGCCCGGGGCGCCTCCGGGCGGGTCTGGGTGAGGGTGGGCGCGGCCTCGGTGAGTCCGTAGCCGTTATGCAGCGGCAGGCCGAAGAAGGCCTCCACCTCGCGCTTCAGCGCCGGCGCGAGCGGCGATCCCCCGGCATACAGGAAGCGCAGCGACGGGGCAGCGAAGCGCCTCTCGCCGCGGGCACGCAGGTGCTCGACCACCTTCGCATACATCGCCGGGACCCCCTGGCAGACCGTGAGGGCCTGGGTGCGCACGAAATCCGCCATGGAGCCGGGCGAAAAGCGCGGTTGGCAGTGGAGGCTCGCGCCCGAGTAGAGGGTTCCGAGGCACACCGAGGCGAGTCCGTAGACGTGGGACACCGGCAGCAGGCCGTAGGCGCGGTCCGTAGGCGAAAGGCGGCGCAGCTCGCGGGAGTTGCGCGCGATGAACATGAGGTTCGCGTGCGTCAGCATCACGCCCTTGGGGTCGCCGGTGGTGCCCGTGGTGTACAGCAGCGCCGCCACGTCGCGCTCCGGGTCGCCGTGGGCGGTTTCGGGCTCGGCGTCGGAGTCGAGCTGCGCGTACTCGATCCTCCCCCAGCCGTCGGCGTCGAAAGCCTTCGCACCGGCGGCGCAGGCGTGTGCCTGTGCCTCGACGGAATCGACGAGATAGAGGGCGAGGCGGGCGCGGGAATGCTCGGCGATGAGGGCGATCTCGCGCGCGGACAGCCGGGCGTTCACGTTCATCAGCCAGGCGCGGGTGGTGGCCACCGCGAACAGCATCGCGATCGCGGCCGCGCCGTTCTCGCCCACCACCATCACGCGATCGCCCGGCCGCACGCCCAGGGATTCGAGGCGCCGGGCCCACTCGATGCGCCGGGCCTCGAGCTCGCTCCAGGTGCGCGGCCCGTTCGCATCCGCCACCGCGGTCGCCTCCGGGGTGGCCCCGGCCCAGAGTCCGGGAATGGCATCGATCCAGGCGACCTCGCCAGACGCGGGGTGGGGTTCGGAATTCATCGCGGCGAATCCCGGTGCGGGGCCCGCGCGGGACTCATTCGCCGCGGGCGAGCCGCGGGGCGAGCCCGACGTAGGTGGAGGGCGTGAGGGCGAGGAGCCGCTCTCGAGCCTCCTGCGGGATATCGAGCGCGCGCACGAAGGCGTGCAGGTCCTCGCGCGTGATGCCGCCCTTGCCGCGCGTGAGCTCCTTCAGCTTGTCGTAGGAGTCCGGCACGCGGTGCGCGCGCATCACCGTCTGCACCGCCTCGGCCAGCACGTCCCAACTGGGTTCGAGGTCGGCGGCGATTCGCGCCGGGTTCGCCTCCAGCTTGGCCAGGCCCTTCAGGCACGAGTCGTAGCCCAGCAGGCAGTAGCCGAAGGCGACCCCCACGTTGCGCAGCACGGTCGAGTCGGTGAGGTCGCGCTGCCAGCGCGAGATCGGCAGCTTTTCCGACAGGTGCCGCAGCAGCGCGTTGGCGAGCCCGAGGTTGCCCTCCGAGTTCTCGAAGTCGATCGGGTTCACCTTGTGCGGCATGGTGGAGGAGCCGACCTCGCCCGCCTTCACCTTTTGCTTGAAGTACCCGAGCGAGATGTAGCCCCAGACGTCGCGATCGAGGTCGACCAGGATGGTGTTCAAACGCGCCAGGGCGTCGAAGGCCTCGGCCATGGCGTCGTGGGGCTCGATCTGGATCGTGAGCGGGTTGTAGGCGATCCCCAGCCCCTCGACGAAGCGGCGTGCGAACTCGGGCCAGTCGAGCGCGGGATCCGCCGCCACGTGGGCGTTGAAGTTGCCGGTAGCCCCGTTGAGCTTGCCCAGCAGTTCCACGCCCGCGAGCCGCGCGCGGGCGCGGACGAGCCGGTGGGCGACGTTCGCCATCTCCTTGCCCAGCGTGGTGGGGGTGGCGGGCTGCCCGTGGGTGCGGGCGAGCATCGCGAGGTCGGCGTGGCGCTTGGCGAGCTGCGAGACGCGCTCGACGATGGCGTCGATGGCCGGCAGCAGCACCCGGTCGCGGCCGCCGCGCAGCATGCGCGCGTGGGCGAGGTTGTTGATGTCCTCGGAAGTGCACGCGAAGTGGATGAATTCCGCGGCGGCCGCCACCTCGGGGTTGGAGGCGAAGCGCTCGCGCAGCCAGTACTCCACCGCCTTCACGTCGTGGTTGGTGGTGGCCTCGATCGCCTTGATGCGCTCGCCTTCCGCCAGCCCGAACGCGGCGACCGCCCCCTCGAGCTCCCGGCGCGTGGCGGCGGAGAACGGCGGAAGGGAGTTGAATCCGGGCTCGTCGGCAAGCGCCAGCAGCCACGCGACCTCGACGGCGACGCGCTCGCGCATGAGTGCCAGCTCGCTGAAATGCTCCTGGAGCGCTCGCGTGCGCGCGGCATAGCGGCCGTCGAGCGGCGAGAGGGCGGTGAGGGTGGAGGAGGGCATCGGGGAGGAAGGAATTTTATCACCCGCTGCTATACTCCGCCGCTTTCGGCCGCACCTTCCCGCAAAGGCTCCCATGCAACTCGTCGGTTCCAAGACCTCGCCCTACGTCCGCAAGATCCGCGTGCTGCTCGCCGAGAACGGCATGCCCTACGAGTTCGTGGAGGAGAGCGCGTGGACGGCCACCACCACCGTGCCGCGCTACAACCCGCTCAACAAGGTGCCCGCACTCGTGACCGACGCGGGCCGCTCGCTCTACGACTCCGCGGTGATCTCCGAGTACATCGACGCCATCGCGGGCGGCCGGCACATTCCCGCGGGAATCCTCGAGCGCGCGACGGTGCGCTGCCACGAGGCGCTGGGCGACGGGATCGCGGATGCCGGGATCACGCTCTTCCTCGAGAGGAAACGTGAGGCCGCGCGCCAGGATCCGGCGTGGATCGAGCGCCAGCGCTCCAAGGTCGATGCCGGTATCGCCGCGCTTGCCGCGGCGCTCGGCGACAAGCCCTTCCTCGGCGGAGCCGAGCCCGACCTGGGCGACGTCGCCTGCGCGTGCGCGCTCTTCTGGGTGGAGTTCCGGCTCACCGAGATCGCATGGCGCCGCGACCATCCCACGCTCGATGGCTGGGCGAAGCGGCTGGAAGCGCGGCCGTCCTTCGCCGCCACGCGACCCGCCTAGCTCCCTAGCGGATCACCCCGCCGCCGAGGCACACCTCGCCGCGGTAAAGCACCGCCGACTGCCCGGGCGTGACCGCCCATTGCGGCGCATCGAACCCGAGCTCGAACGCGGCGCCTTCGCAGGCGTCCAGGCTGCAGGCCGAATCGGCCTGGCGGTAGCGGGTCTTGGCGGCGAGCGGGGCATCCCGCGATTCCTGCGGGGCGCTGCCGCTCACCCAGCTCGCGTCTCCCGCCGCCAGCCGCGACTGGAGCAGCAGCGGATGGTCGTGGCCCTGCACGACGACGAGCGTGTTGGTGGCGAGGTCCTTCGCGGCCACGTACCAGGGCTCGCCCCCGCCGTCGCGCCGCCCCCCGATGCCCAGGCCCTGCCGCTGCCCGAGCGTGTAGTACATGAGGCCCTCGTGCTCTCCCACGCGCTCGCCTCCGGCCGTCACCATCGGGCCGGGCTTCCGCGGCAGGTAGCGCGACAGGAACTCGCGGAACGGCCGCTCGCCGATGAAGCAGATGCCGGTGGAATCGCGCTTGGCGTGGTTCGCGAGCCCGGCATCGCGGGCGATGGCGCGGACCGCGTGCTTCTGCAGGTGTCCCACCGGGAACAGCGTGCGCGACAGCTGCGCCTGGTTCAGCCGGTGCAGGAAATAGCTCTGGTCCTTGCCGGGATCGAGTCCCTTCAGGAGGACGTGCTGGCCGTGGCACTCCTCCACGCGCGCGTAGTGGCCGGTGGCGATGCGGTCGGCGCCGAGGGCCATGGCGTGGTCGAGGAACGCCTTGAACTTGATCTCGGCATTGCACAGGACGTCAGGATTGGGAGTGCGGCCGGCACGGTACTCGGAAAGGAAACTCGAGAACACGCGCTCGCGGTACTCGGCGGCGAAGTTGACCGCCTCGATCTCGATGCCGACCGTTTCGGCGGCGGAGACCGCGTCCACGAGGTCCTCGCGGGTGGAGCAGTACTCGTCGTCGTCGTCGTCCTCCCAGTTCTTCATGAAGAGGCCGACCACGTCGTGGCCCTCGCGCTTGAGCAGCAACGCGGCCACGGCGGAGTCCACGCCTCCCGACATTCCGACGACGACTTTCATGGGGCGATCTTAGCTTCTCGCGGGAGCGTGTCCGCGCCCGGAAAGAGAAAGGCGGGGCCGAAGCCCCGCCTTCCGGTAACGCTTGGTGCCGATTACTTCGTCGGGGCCACTTTCTTGGCGTCGACTTTCGCGTCGGCCGTGGCAGCGACTTTCGGGGCCTCGACTTTCGGGGCTTCGGCCTTGGTGGCGACCTTCGGGGCGTCGGCTTTCTTGGCGGCGGCCGCGGCTTTCTTCGCGTCGGCCTTGGCTTTGGCTTCGGCTTTCTTGGCGTCGGCTGCAGCTTTCTTGGCGTCGGCCTTGGCCTGGGCTTCGGCTTTCTTGTCCGGCGCCGCGGGGGTGGCCGGTTCGGCAGGCTTCGCCGGGGTGGCGGGGACGGCCACGGCCTTCGGGGCGGTGACGGCAGGAGCAGCCGGGGTGGCGGCCTTGGCCGGGGTGGCCGGGGTCGCTTGCGCGAGCACGGAGATGGAGGTGGAGGCGAACAGCACAGCGATCAGAGCGGACAGGGTCTTCATCGTTTTATTCCTAGTTTATGTTGAACAAAGGGTATTAACGTCATGACTGCGCTGTGGTTCCAGCCTCGTCGCCACATTAACGCGGCGGATTATACCGGGGTTGACAGCGCGATCGGGGACTCGCCGGACGGTTATTCCGTCGTGATGCGGCGCAGGGCTTCGGGGGTGGGCGCGGGAACCTCGATCCACTGGCCGGGCGCCAGCGTCCCGAGCTGCCACGGGCCGATCCAGAATCTCACCAGGCGCAACGTCGGCAACCCGACCTGCGCGGTCATCCGCCGCACTTGGCGGTTGCGTCCCTCGCGCAGCCGCACCTCGAGCCACGCGGTGGGAATCGCCTGGCGGGCGCGGATCGGCGGATCGCGCGCCCACAGGCCCGGGGGTGCGTCGATCTCGCGCACGCGCGCTGGGAGGGTGAGCCCGTCCTTCAGCTCCACGCCGCGGGCGAGCGCCTCGAGCTGCGCGCCTTCGGGCTTGCCTTCCACCTGCACCCAGTAGCGCTTGTCGAGCTTGTGGCGCGGGTCGGCGATGGTCGCCTGCAGCGGCCCGTTGTCGGTGAGGACGAGCAGGCCCTCGCTGTCGGTGTCGAGGCGCCCCGCGGGGTACACCCGCGCCACCGGGACGAAATCCTTGAGCGTGCGATGGCCGCCCTCGGGGGTGAACTGGCAGACGACGCCGAACGGCTTGTTCAGAAGGATGACGCGACTCATGGTGGGTGGCCGGCCCGGGGGCCTTTGTTATAATTTTCGATTGTGCCCAAGAAAAGAAAGACAGAGCCCCGATGAGCAAGATCAAGGTCAGGAACCCCATCGTCGAGATGGACGGCGATGAGATGACGCGCATCATCTGGCAGAAGATCCGCGAGGAGCTGATCCTGCCCTATCTCGACGTGGACCTGAAGTATTTCGACCTGGGTGTGGAGCACCGCGACGCCACCGACGACAAGGTCACGGTCGAATCCGCCAACGCCACCAAGGAGTACGGGGTGGCCGTGAAGTGCGCGACCATCACCCCCGACGAGGGGCGTGTCAAGGAGTTCAAGCTGAAGCAGATGTGGCGCAGCCCCAACGGGACCATCCGCAACATCCTCGACGGCACCATCTTCCGCGAGCCGATCATCTGCAAGAACGTCCCCCGCCTGATCCCCCACTGGGACAAGCCGGTGGTGGTCGCGCGCCACGGCTTCGGCGACCAGTACCGCGCCACCGACTTCCGCTTCGACGGCCCCGGCACCCTCAAGGTCACCTTCACGCCCAAGGGCGGCGGCGCCCCGGTCGAGCGCGAGGTGTTCCAGGCTCCCGGCTCCGGCATCGCGATGGCGATGTACAACCTGGACGAGTCCATCACCGGTTTCGCCCGCGCATGCTTCAACTACGCGCTCGACCGCAAGTACCCGGTGTACCTCTCGTCGAAGAACACGATCCTCAAGATCTACGACGGACGCTTCATGAACATCTTCATGGAGGTCTACGAGGCGGAGTTCCGCTCGCGCTTCGAGGCGGCCGGGCTCACCTACGAGCACCGCCTGATCGACGACATGGTGGCCTCGAACCTGAAGTGGAGCGGCGGCTACCTCTGGGCCTGCAAGAACTACGACGGCGACGTCCAGTCCGACACCGTGGCGCAGGGCTACGGCTCGCTCGGCCTCATGACCTCGGTGCTCACCACCCCCGACGGCAAGACGGTCGAGGCGGAGGCGGCGCACGGCACGGTCACCCGCCACTACCGGCTGCACCAGCAGGGCAAGCCCACCTCGACCAACCCGATCGCGTCGATCTACGCGTGGACGCGCGGCCTGCATTATCGCGGCAAGATGGACGGCACTCCCGAAGTGATGAACTTCGCGAAGACGCTCGAGCAGGTCTGCGTCGACACGGTGGAGTCGGGAAAGATGACCAAGGACCTGGCGATCCTGATCCGGCCCGACCATCCGTTCCTCACCACCGAGGAATACATGGACGCGGTGGACACGGAGCTCAAGCGCCGCATGGCCTGAGGTCCGGGCGGCAGGGAATTAAAAAAGCCCCGCGGGCTCGCGTCCGCGGGGCTCTTTGCTGCTAAGCCTGCTCCCTATGCCGCCTGGATATTGGACGCCTGCTTGCCCTTGGGGCCCTGCGTCACGTCGAACGAGACCTTTTGGCCTTCTTTGAGGGTCTTGAAGCCCTGCATTTGGATCGCGGAGAAGTGCGCGAAGAGGTCTTCGCTGCCGTCGTCGGGCGTGATGAACCCGTATCCCTTCGCGTCATTGAACCACTTCACAGTTCCGGTTGCCATTCGATTGCTTGCCTCTTGTTAAACGGGTGGAGTCCCGCACATCGTTCGGATCCAGGCCCCGCTCGTCGTCACAAAGGCGATGCAGAATCCATGAAGCCAAACTCCAAGGCGGTTTGTACGCGCGGACCCACAGAGTGTCAATAGCACCCCGGAGGGGCATAAAAGACGCGACAACCGCTTGAAGGGTCTTGAAAAACCCCTCCCGCTTGTCCATATTAGAGAAGACATCCATCTCCCCCCGAGCCGGAGTCGGGAGATTCATCAGCTCTAGAGCCTTCCCGCCCCGCCCCCCATGGCCGAAAAACCGAATGGCTCCACGCTGCTCAAGCCCGCCGAGAGCGAGGTCAAGCCGCCGCCGATGTACCAGGTCGTGATGTATAACGACGATTACACCCCGATGGAATTCGTGGTCGAGGTGCTGCAGCTGTTCTTCACTCTGAACCGGGAACGCGCCACTCAGATCATGCTCAAAGTGCATACGGAAGGTCGGGGCGTCTGCGGGATCTACCCGAAGGACGTGGCAACCACCAAGGTGGAACAAGTCATCGCATATTCGCGCCAGCAGCAGCACCCGCTGCAATGCGCGATGGAGGAAACATGATCGCCCAGGAGTTGGAAGTCAGTTTGCACATGGCCTTCGTGGAGGCCCGCCAGAAGCGCCACGAGTTCATCACCGTGGAGCACCTGCTGCTGGCGCTCTGCGACAACCCGTCGGCCTCCGAGGTGCTGAAGGCGTGCGCCGCGAAGATCGACGAGCTGAAGAAGGCCCTGTCCGACTTCGTGATGCAGCACACCCCCACCGTCGCCGGCACGGGCGAGGTCGACACCCAGCCCACGCTGGGTTTCCAGCGGGTCATCCAGCGCGCCATCCTCCACGTCCAGTCGTCGGGCAAGAAGGAGGTCACGGGAGCCAACGTCCTGGTGGCGATCTATGGCGAGAAGGATTCCCATGCCGTGTACTTCCTGCACCAGCAGGGCGTCTCCCGGCTGGACGTCGTGAACTTCATCTCCCACGGCATCACCAAGGCGCCCCAGGCGCCCGGCTCCCGCGAGGAGGGCGAGCCCGAAGCCGAGGCTCCCGAAGCCCAGTCCGGCGGGGCGCTGGAGAGCTTCACCCAGAACCTGAACCAACTCGCCATCGACGGCAAGATCGATCCGCTGATCGGGCGCGAGTCGGAGCTGGAGCGCGTGGTGCAGATCCTCTGCCGCCGCCGCAAGAACAACCCGCTGCTGGTGGGCGAGGCCGGGGTGGGCAAGACCGCCATCGCCGAGGGCCTGGCCAAGCGCATCGTCGACAACCAGGTG
>JANMHV010000291.1:0-10614 GCA_031375445.1 Burkholderiales bacterium
GCGCTCGCAACCGCTGGAGGCCGACGAGGTGATGCGCGAGGCGCTCATCGTCTCGGCGCTGGAAAGTGCCGCCAAGGCCGAGGAGATCGGGCTTCCGGGCGACCGCATCATCCTTTCCTGCAAGGTCTCCGCGGTGCAGGATTTGATCCGCGTCTATCGCTCGCTCGCCGCGCGCTGCGACTACCCCCTGCACCTCGGTCTCACCGAGGCCGGCATGGGGTCGAAGGGCATCGTCGCTTCCACCGCGGCGATGGGCGTGCTGCTGCAGGAAGGCATCGGCGACACCATCCGCGTCTCGCTCACCCCCGAGCCCGGCGGCGACCGGACCAAAGAGGTCATCGTCGCGCAGGAGATCCTGCAGACCATGGGGCTGCGCTCCTTCACGCCGATGGTGACCGCGTGCCCCGGCTGCGGGCGCACCACCAGCACCTTCTTCCAGGAGCTGGCGGACAAGATCCAGACCTACCTGCGAAACCAGATGCCGGTGTGGAAGGCCCAGTACCCCGGTGTCGAGGAGATGCACGTGGCGGTGATGGGCTGCGTGGTCAACGGCCCCGGCGAATCGAAGCTCGCCAACATCGGCATCTCGCTGCCGGGCTCGGGCGAGACGCCCGTGGCGCCGGTGTTCGTGGATGGCGCGAAGACCGTGACGCTCAAGGGAGATCGCATCGCCGAGGAGTTCCAGGCGATCGTCGAGGACTACGTCCGCTCGCACTACGCGGCGGGCATTGAGCGCCCCGGAAGCCAGCGCAAGAAGACCATCGCCATCCAGGCGGTCCCATGAGCGTGAAAATCCAGGGCATCCGCGGCATGGAGGATGTGCTGCCGGATGCGAGCCCGCTGCTGGAGAAACTCGAGGCGGCATGCCGCACGGTCTTCCGCCAGTACGGCTACCGCAACATGCGCACCCCCATCGTCGAGCCGACGGCGCTCTTCGTGCGCGGCCTGGGAGAAGTGACCGACATCGTCGAGAAGGAGATGTACGTCTTCGAGGACCGCAACGGCGAATCGCTGGCACTCCGTCCCGAGGCCACCGCCGGCATCGTGCGCTCGGCGATCGAGCACAGCTTCCTCTACAACGGCCCGATGCGCGTGTGGACCTCGGGCCCGATGTTCCGCTACGAGCGCCCGCAGAAGGGCCGCTACCGCCAGTTCGACCAGTACGACGTCGAGGCGCTGGGATTCGAGGGGCCGGATGTCGATGCCGAGCAGATGGCCTTGCTGGCGCGGCTGTTCAAGACCTTGGGCGTGCCGGATGTCGAGCTGCAGGTGAATACGATCGGAGACGCGTCCGACCGCAAGGCGCACCGTGAGAAGCTGGTGGCGTACTTCGAGCAGAACGCGGCGGTGCTGGATGAAGAGGCGAAGCGGCGGCTGCATTCGAATCCGCTGCGCATCCTCGACTCGAAGAATCCCGCGATGCAGCAAATGATCGAGGGCGCGCCCAGGCTGCTGGAGTTCCTGGGCGACGCGGCGGCGGAGCACTTCGAGGCGCTCAAGGACTACCTCGAGCGCGCCGGGTTGAAGTACACGGTGAACCCGCGCCTGGTGCGCGGCATGGATTACTACAACCGCACGGTGTTCGAGTTCGTGACGCCGCACATCGGCGCGCAGTCGACCATCGCGGGCGGCGGCCGCTACGACGGGCTCTTCGAGCAGCTGGGCGGCAAGGCCACTCCGGCTTGCGGCTTCGGCATGGGCGCCGCGCGTGTCCTGCTGGCGATGGAAGCGGCCCAGGTGAAGGCCGAGTCCGGCGTGGACGTGTTCATCGTCCATTCCGGGGAGGGCGCCGAGCTCACCGCGTGGAAGGTGGCCGAGCAGTGGCGCGACGCCGGGCGCAACGTGTTGCTGGGCGCGGGCGGCAGCTTCAAGTCGCAGATGAAGAAGGCCGATGGCAGCGGCGCGCGGTTCGCGGCGATCATCGGCGAGGAAGAAGTGTCGCGGCAGGCGGTCACGTTGAAGAACTTGCGCGGCGGCGAGCAGAAGACGGTGGCGTTGCACGAGGCGGTGCAGCTTATTTGAGATTGGGTCCCCGCCTGCGCGGGGATGACATTACTGCCCCGCCTGCGCGGGGATGACATTACTGCCCCGCCTGCGCGGGGATGACAAAGTGACGGAGAGTTTCATGTCGGGTTCATACGATTTCGAAGAGCAGGAACGCCTGGCCGAGCTGAAGGCGTGGTGGGAAGACAACCGCTGGTACGTCCTGGGAGGCATCGTCGCGGCGATCGTCGCCTTCGCCGGATGGAAGGGCTGGCAGGCGTACCAGTCGAGCCGCAACGCCGACGCCGCCGCCATGTACCGGCCGGTGGCCGAGTCCAAGGCCGACGCCAAGAAGCAGGGCGACGCGGCCCAGGCGCTGATCGCCAAGCACCCGGGCTCGTACTACGCCTCGGAGGCGTCGCTGCAACTCGCGAAGGCCGCGTTCGACGCCGGCAACCTGGACGAGGCGAGGAAGCAGCTCGAATGGGTGATGGGCAAGGGCGTCGAGGCGCACCGGGGTGTGGCGCGCACGCGGCTTGCCGCCGTGCTCCTCGAGCAGAAGAAGTACGACGAGGCGCTGAAGGTGCTCGACGGCAGCACCGATGCCGCCTTCGCGGCCCTGGTGGCGGACCTGCGCGGCGACATCATGCTGGCTCAGAACCGCGTCGACGAGGCGCGCGCTTCCTACAAGGCGGCGACCGAGAAGTCCGACCCGCGCAACCCGATCAAGAACATCGCGCAGACCAAGCTCGACGCCCTCGGGGGCGCCCAATGACCGCCCGCCTGCTGGCGCTCGCGGTGGCGGCAGGCCTCGCGGCCGGCTGCTCGTCGTGGAACCCGCTCGTCTCCCTCGGCATCACGAGCGAGCCCGCCAACAAGCCCACGCCGCTCGTCCCGCTCACGGCCGCGACGGTCACGCCGCGCGCCACCTGGACCGCTGCCGTGGGCAAGTCCGCGGGCTTCGTGTTCCGCCCGGACGTCGAGGGCGGTCGCGTCTACACCGCCGCGGGTGACGGCACCGTCACCATCCTCGAGGAGGACACCGGCCGCGTGGTCTCGAAGGTCGAGACCAGGAAGAAGCTCTCCTCCGGCGTCGAGGTGGGCGACAGCAAGATCCTCGTCGGCACGATGAAGGGTGAAGTCATCGCCCTCGACGTCACCGGCAAGACGCTCTGGACCACGCAAGTGGCGGGCGAGGTGATCGCGCCGATCGCGGTGTCGAAGAGTGTGGCCGTGGTGCGCACTTCCGACGGGCGCATCTTCGGGCTCTCCACCGCCGACGGCAAGCGCATCTGGGTGTTCCAGCGTCCCTCTCCCTCGCTGTTGCTGCGCAGCGAGGCCGGCGTGCTGGCGGTCGCGGGCGACGTGGTCGCGGGCTATCCCAACGGCAAGCTGATCGCGCTCGACATCGACGACGGCAAGCTCGTGTGGGAAGCCACCGTGGCGCTGCCGCGCGGGGCCACGGAGCTGGAGCGCATCGCCGACGTGGCGGGCCTGCCGGTGGTGGATGGCGGCAACGTGTGCGCCTCGGCCTTCCAGGGCAAGACCGCGTGCTTCGAGATCCAGACGCGCAACCCGGTTTGGACGCGCGACATCTCCACCCCCCTCGGCATGGCCGCCGATGCCAAGGGCCTCTACCTCATCGACGAGCAGGGGGCCGTGCACGGCCTCGACAAGAAGACCGGCGCCAGCGTGTGGAAGCAGGACAAGCTGCTGCATCGCCGCCTCATCGCGCCGATGGTGGTGGCGGGGCGCGTGGTGGTGGGTGATGGCTTCGGCTTCCTCCACGTGCTCTCGCCCGAGGATGGCTCGCTCATCGGGCGGCTTGCGACCGATGGCACGGCGATTACTTCGATCGTGCCGGTGGCGGGTGATGGCGCCATGGTGCAGACCGCCGGCGGGCAGCTCTCGCTGGTTCGGTTTTAGAGAATTAGGGCGGGAATGGGGATGAATGGGATGAAGGGGATGAATGGGATTAAGTGCTTGAATGGGGGAATTGTGGTCGCAGGTACGGTTATCTCCATGCCGCGACGGTCCAACATTTTCCCCGTACATCTCATTCATCCCATTAATCCCATTCATCCCCATCCCCGCCGTACCACGTGAAACCCACCGTCGTCCTCGTCGGCCGCCCGAACGTCGGCAAGTCCACGCTCTTCAACCGCCTCACGCGCTCGCGTGACGCGTTGGTGGCGGATTTGCCCGGCCTCACGCGAGACCGACATTACGGCCAGGGCCGCATGGGGGAGAAGCCCTTCATCGTCGTCGACACCGGCGGCTTCGAGCCGGTGAACGCCGAGGGCATCTATTCGGAGATGGCGCGCCAGGCGCGCGAGGCGATCGCCGAAGCCGACGTCGTGATCTTCGTGGTCGACGGCCGCGCGGGCTTGTCGCCCCAGGACAAGCGCATCGGCGAGATGCTGCGCCAGACCCGGGCGCCGGTGTTCATCGCGGTGAACAAGACCGAGGGGATGCGCGAGGACATGGTCACCGCCGAGTTCCACGAGCTGGCGCTGGGCGTTCCCAGCGGCATCTCGGCCGAGCACGGCGAGGGCGTCCGCCAGCTGATCGAGGATGCGCTGGCGCCCTTCACGGTCGACAAGGAACCCGAGCCCGACCTCGACCACCCGCGGGTCGCGATCATCGGGCGCCCCAACGTCGGCAAGTCCACGCTGGTGAACCGCTTGCTGGGAGAAGAGCGCGTGATCGCGTTCGACCAGCCCGGCACCACGCGCGATGCGATCGAGATCGAGCTCGCGTGGGAGGGCAAGTCCTACACCCTGATCGACACCGCCGGCATCCGCCGCAAGGGCAAGGTTTGGGAGGCGGTCGAGAAATTCTCGGTGATCAAGACGCTGCAGGCGATCGAGCGCGCCAACGTGGTGATCCTGGTGGTCGATGCCGAGGCCGACATCGCCGAGCAGGATGCGCACATCGGCGGCTACATCCTCGAGGCGGGGCGGGCACTCGTGGTGGCGGTGAACAAGTGGGACGCCGTCGATGCCGACCAGAGGAAGGACGTGAAGACCGATCTCGAGAGGAAGCTCCAGTTCCTCGACTTCGCCGAGTTCCACTCCATCTCGGCGCGGATGGGCACCGGCATCAAGAAGCTGTTCCAGTCCGTGGACGTGGCCTTCGCTGCCGCCATGGCCAAGCTGTCCACGCCCAAGCTCACCCGGGCGCTGCAGGCGGCCGTGGAGCAGCAGCAGCCGCCCATGAATGGGCGCTTCCGTCCCAAGATGCGCTACGCCCACCAGGGGGGCTCCAACCCCCCCATCGTGGTGATCCACGGCTCGGGCCTCGATGCCGTGAAGGCGCCCTACAAGCGCTACCTCGAGGGGCAGTTCCAGAAGGTGTTCAAGTTGAAGGGCACGCCGCTTCGTATCGAGTTTCGCTCTTCGGTCAACCCGTTCGAGGGCCGCGTCAAGGTGCTCACGGAAAAGCAGGATTCCCAGCGCCGCCGCCGGAAGATCATCAACAAAAGGCGGTACGGGTAGAAATAATTGGGTCAGAACAGATTTTCGGTGCAGTTGCGGAGGTTTTCGCGCACCGAAAATCTGTTCTGACCCAATTATTTGCCGGAACTAGGTCGCCTGGGGGGTGTCCGTCTGGAGCATGGCTATAATGAGCAGTCACAGTGAACGGCGGCCCGGCGTCAAGACCGGGACACAGAAACCCAGACAAAGGGGCAGAAAAAATGAGCAACAAAGGTCAACTGCTGCAAGACCCATTCCTGAACACGTTGCGCAAGGAGCATGTGCCGGTCTCGATCTACCTGGTCAACGGCATCAAGCTCCAAGGGCAGATCGAATCCTTCGACCAATACGTCGTGCTCCTCAAGAACACCGTGACCCAGATGGTCTACAAACACGCCATCTCCACGGTGGTCCCGGCGCGCCCGGTGACCGTTCCGATTGAGCACTCGCAAGACGCCTGAGCGTCCGCGCGCGGTCCTCGTTTCCCTCGACATCGGTCCGCCCCGGCAGGACGAAGACCGGGCGGAGGAAGCGGCGCGCCTGGTCGAGAGCGCCGGCTCCACCGTCGCCGAGGTGATCCGCGGCCGTCGCGATCGCCCCGATGCCAAGACCTTCGCCGGCTCCGGCAAGGTGGAGGAAATCCACGTCGCGGTGCTGGAGCACAAGGCCGAGGTCGTCGTGTTCGACCAGCCGCTCTCCGCCTCGCAGGTCCGCAACCTGGAGGTCGCCCTCTCGGTCGATAACGAGGGCGTGCAGGTCTACGACCGCACCGACATCATCCTCAACATCTTCGCGCAGCGGGCCCGGTCCCACGAGGGCAAGCTGCAGGTGGAGCTCGCGCGCCTGGAGCACCTCTCCACGCGCCTCGTCCGCGGCTGGACCCACTTGGAGCGCCAGCGCGGCTCCCTGGGCAAGACCGGCGGCCCGGGCGAAAAGCAGATCGAGCTGGACCGCCGCATGATCGGCGAGAAGGTGAAGAAGCTGAAGGAGCGCCTGAAGAAATCCGCCAAGGTGCGCACTACCCAGCGCGCCGGGCGCATGCGTTCCGGCGTCCTGCGGGTCTCGATCGTGGGCTACACCAACGCCGGCAAGTCGACGCTCTTCAATCGCCTGGCGCGCTCGGAAGCCTTCGCGGCCGACCAGCTCTTCGCCACCCTCGATACGACCACCCGCAAGGTGTTCCTGGGGGAGGGTGCCCAGATGGTGGTGTCCGACACCGTGGGCTTCATCCGCGACCTGCCGCACCTGCTGGTGGATTCCTTCCGCGCCACACTCGAGGAGACCATCGATGCCGACCTGCTGCTCCACGTGGTCGATGCCGCCAATCCCCGCCGCGACGAGCATATCGACGCGGTGAACAAGGTCCTGGCGGAGATCGAGGCCGACGATGTTCCCCAGCTCCTGGTGCTGAACCAGCTCGACCGCGTGCCGGGAATGGTCCCCGAAGTGGTGCGCGATGCCCATGGTAAAATCTTGAATATCAAGGTGAGTGCGTTCACCGGGGCGGGAATCGACGCCTTGCGCGACGCGCTGGCCGAAATCGCCCGCGATGCCTCGCGGGGGCCCATGGCGACCGCGGCTTGAATAAGCGGGGCCAGTCTCCACTTATTTACGGCCGCTGACTTCTACACCCGCTCTTCCGTGATTGGCTCGACGCCGATCGTTCCCGCCCCGTTAATCTGTTCTGACCCAATTATTTATGCCGCCGAACGATCCCCAATGGGGAAAGAAGAACAACGAAGGTCCGCCGGATCTCGACGAGATCCTGAGGAAGCTGCAGCAGAAGATCGCCAACCTGCTGGGCTTCAAGGGCGGTAACCGGCCCAACACGCCGCCCCCCGCAGGCGGGGGCAGCAACATGCCGGGCATGGGTGCCGCCATGGGTGGTGGCCTCATCTTCGTGGTCCTGCTGATCGTGGGCGTTTGGCTCGCGAGCGGCTTCTACATCGTGGACGAAGGCCGCCGCGGCGTGGTGCTGCGCCTGGGCAAGCACGTCGAGACCACCATGCCGGGCCCGCGCTGGCACGTGCCGTACCCGATCGAATCCGTCGAAGTGGTCAACGTCTCAGGTGTTCGGACGGTGGAAGTGGGCTACCGCGGCAACCCCAAGAATAAACAGCCGCAGGAAGCGCTGATGCTCACCGACGACGAGAACATCGTCGACGTGCAGTTCGCCATCCAGTACACACTGAAGAGCCCCGACGAGTACCTCTTCAACAACAAGAACGCCGACGACAACGTGCTCCAGGCCGCCGAGACCTCCATCCGCGAGATCGTGGGCAAGAGCAAGATGGATTTCGTGCTGAACCAGGGCCGCAGCGAAGTCGCCGCCCGGGTGAAGGTGCTGATGCAGCAGATCCTCGATCGCTACAAGACCGGCATCAACATCACCACCGTGAACCTGCAGGGCGTCCAGGCGCCGGAGCAGGTGCAGGCCGCCTTCGAGGATGTGGTGCGCGCCGGGCAGGACCTGGAGCGCTTCAAGAACGAGGGCCAGGCCTACGCCAACGACGTGGTGCCCAAGGCGCGCGGCGTGGCGGCCCGACTCATCGAGGAAGCCAACGGCTACCGCCAGAGCGTCATCAACACCGCGCAGGGCGATGCCTCGCGCTTCGTGCAGGTGCTCGCCGAATACCAGAAGGCCCCGCAGGTCACCCGCGAGCGCCTCTATCTCGAGACGATGCAGCAGGTGATGGGCTCCACGTCGAAGGTCATCATCGACCAGAAGTCGGGCGGCGGAAACATGCTCTACCTGCCGCTGGACAAGCTGATGCAGATGACCACCCAGGCCGCACCCATCGAGGTGCCGGTGACGACCACCCCGGTGCAGGCGCAGCCCGCCACCGAAACCACGCGCCGCGATAGCCTTCGCTCCCGCGACCGGGAGGCCGGACGATGAAACGCGCCAGCGCATTCGTGATGATCGCCCTCGTGGTGCTGGCCCTCGTGGTCGCCATGAGCCTCTATACCGTCGACCAACGCCGCGCCGCCATCAAGTTCCAGCTGGGCGAGGTGGTGGCGGTGCAGACCGAGCCGGGCCTCTACTTCCAGGTGCCGCTGCTGCAGAACGTGCGCATGTTCGACACCCGCATCCAGACGCTGGATACGCGGGATGCCGAGCGCTTCCTCACCAAGGAGAACAAGAACGTCCTGGTGGATTCCTTCGTGAAGTGGCGCGTGATCGACGTGAAGCAGTATTACGTGTCGGTGCGCGGCGATGCCGTCGCGGCTGAAGCGCGCATCAACCAGACCGTCAACGACGCGTTGCGGGCGGAATTCGCCAAGCGAACCGTCCACGACGTGATCTCCGGCGAGCGTGAGACCGTCATGTCCACGGTGGCCGACAAGGTCGACGCGGACGTGAAGGGCATCGGCGTCGAGGTGGTGGATGTGCGCTTGAAGCGCGTCGACCTGGTTCCGGAGATTTCCTCCGACGTCTATCGCCGGATGGAGTCGGAGAGGAAGCGCGCCGCCAACGAGCTGCGCGCGAGGGGCCAAGCCGATGGCGAGAAGATCAAGGCGGAAGCCGACCGTGCTCGCCAGATCATCGTGGCCGAGGCGTATCGCGATGCGCAGCGCGTGAAGGGCGAGGGCGATGCCCAGGCCTCGCGCATCTACGCCGAGGCGTTCCAGAAGAATCCGGAGTTCTACAGCTTCTACCGCAGCATGGAGGCCTACCGGCAGAGCCTGCGCAGCAAGGGCGACGTGATGGTGCTCGACCCGTCGTCGGACTTCTTCAAGTACCTCAAGAATCCCGGCCGCGGCAAGTAGGCCGGCCCATGGGCGAGACGCTGCTCGCGGCGGTGGCGCTGGTGCTGATCCTGGAAGGCATCCTGCCGCTGGTTTCGCCTCGCACCTGGCGCGAGGCGTTCTCGCGGATGCTGGAGCTCAACGATGGGCAGCTGCGATTCATGGGGCTGGTGGCATGTGCGATCGGACTGCTGATACTGTTCTTCAAATAATTGGGTCAGAACAACATTTCCTTTCCATCCGGCAGGATGGGGGCGGAAATGTTGTTCTGACCCAATTATTTCCCCCATGACCCGCTGGATCCTTCCCGAGCACATCGAGGACGTCCTGCCCGCCGAGGCGAGGGTGATCGAGCGCCTGCGCCGGGCGATCCTCGACCTCTTCGAGGTCCACGGCTACGAGCTGGTGGCACCCCCGCTGCTGGAGTACGTGGAGTCGCTCCTCTCCGGCACCGGGCGCGACCTGGACCTCGCCACCTTCAAGCTGGTCGACCGCATCTCGGGCCGCATGCTGGGCCTGCGCGCCGACCACACCCCGCAGGTCGCCCGCATCGATGCGCACCTCCTCAATCGCCAGGGTGTCGCGCGCCTCTGCTATTGCGGTAGCGTGCTGCACACCATGCCGGCGGGAATGACCAAGATGCGCGAGCCGATCCAGATCGGCGCCGAGCTCTACGGCCACGCGGGGCTCGAGGCCGACGTGGAGATCGTGCGGCTGATGATCGCCTCGCTCAAGACCGCCGGCATCGAGCGGCTGCACATCGATCTCGGTCACCCCGGCATCTACCGCGCGATGGTCGCCGGCACCGATGCCGAGCGCGCCGAGGAGATCTTCCACGCAGTGCAGCAGAAGGACGCGTCGGCCGCGGGGAATCTCGCGGTGCTCACCACGATGCACGGCGGCATGGAGGTGGTAACGCGCGCGCGGAAGGAGCTCCCGCACGACCCGAAGATCACCGCCGCCCTCGATTCGCTCGAGGCGCTGGCACGCAGGTGCGAGCAGCCCGGCGTCGAGATTTCCGTGGATCTGGGCGAGCTGGGGGGATTCAATTACGAGAGCGGGCTTGCGTTCGCCGCCTTCGCCGCCGGCAGCCCCGATGCCATCGCGCGCGGCGGGCGTTACGACGAGGTGGGGGCGAGCTTCGGCAGGGCGAGGCCCGCGACGGGGTTCACGATGGATTTGCGGCAGATCGCGCGGCTCATTACGGCACCCTCTCCCCGGCCCTCCCCCAAGGGGGAGGGAGCAAAATCACCCTCCCCCCTGGGGGAGGGCTGGGGAGAGGGTCCTTCAACTATCCTCGCTCCCTGCATCGAGGACCCCGACCTCGACAAATTCATCAAAGAGCTCCGCGG
This sequence comes from Burkholderiales bacterium, assembly GCA_031375445.1. Lineage (GTDB taxonomy): Bacteria > Pseudomonadota > Gammaproteobacteria > Burkholderiales > Usitatibacteraceae > Usitatibacter. Next base: position 10,562 of record JANMHV010000291.1, read on the forward strand.
CAAGGGCGAGGTCGTGATCGTCGACCTCCCCGGGCACGACGCGGCGGAGCTGG
>JANMHV010000360.1:0-31796 GCA_031375445.1 Burkholderiales bacterium
GGTGCCGCCGCCCGTGGCGCCCTCGGAGCCCGTCATTCGCAAGATCGCCCAGGTGCTCGCAACCGGGGAGCCCACGGTGATGATCCTCGGCGGCAATGCCCTCACCGAGGCCGGGCTCGCCGCGGCGTGGGATTTGGCCCAGGCCACCGGGTGCGAGCTGCGCACGCCGACCCAGGTGCCGCGCATGGCCCGCGGGCGCGGCAGGCCGGCCGTGGACCGCATTCCCTATTCGGTGGACTCGGCGGTGAAGTCGCTCGCCCGCTTCCGCAACGTGATCCTGGTCGGGGCCACGGCCCCGGTCGCCTTCTTTGCATATCCCGGCAAGCCCAGCCTCGTCGCCGCTCCCGACGCCAGCTACCACGTGCTCGCGACGCCGGCGGAGGACGCCGTCGCCGGAATAAATGGGGTCAGAACAAGTTTTCCAGATTCGAATAATTGGGTCAGAACAGATTTATCGCGGAAAGAAAAAGCTGTTCTGACCCAATTATTCAGTCCGGAGGCGTTCGGGCACGCGCTGGCGAGCGTGCTGCCGGAGCAGGCGATCGTGGTGGAGGAGGCGGTGACCTCGGGGCGGGAGCTGTTTCCGCCGACGTTCGAGGCGGCGCCGCACGATTGGCTGCAGATCACGGGCGGCTCGATCGGCCACGGATTCCCGTGCGCGACCGGCGCGGCGGTGGCGAGCCCGGACCGCAAGGTGGTGTGCCTGCAGGCCGATGGCGGCGGGATGTACTCGCTGCAGGCGCTTTGGACCCAGGCGCGGTGCAACCTCGACGTCGTGAACGTGGTGTTCGCCAACCGCCGCTACAAGATCCTCGAGGGCGAGCTGAAGGCCGTGGGGGCGCAGCCGGGGCCTGCGTCGGGCGAGCTCTTCGACCTCTCCCGCCCCAACCTCGACTGGGTGAAGCTCGCCGAGGGCATGGGCGTGGAGGCGAAGCGCGTCGACGACCTCGTCGCCTTCGCCGACGTGTTCAGGGCCGCCTGCGCGCGCAAAGGGCCGTTCCTGATCGAGCTCGTGATTACCTAGTCGCGAACCCGGGAAACAGGTCAGGCGCTTCGCGGCGCCAAAACCTGTTCTGACCCAATTATTCGGATTCGCCAGAAGAGGAAGGCCACGATCGCGAGGTTGAGCAGGTTCCACGCGATGCCGTTCAGGAAAGCCGCCTGGTAGGAGCCGGTCAGGTCGAAGACCTTGCCCGACATCCAGCCGCCGAGCGCCATTCCCAGCATCGTGCACATGATCACCGCGCCCACCCGCGCACCGGCCTGGGAGGCGGGGAAATACTCGCGCACGATGATCGCGTACGACGGCACGATGCCGCCCTGGAAGAGCCCGAACAGGGCCGAGATCACGTAGAGCGACACCAGCCCCTTGAATGGCAGGAAGAAGAGAAGCGCCAGCCCCTGCAGCGCCGAACCGAGGAGGAGGGTCCGAAGCCCGCCGATACGGTCGCAGACGTAGCCGGAGACGAGCCGGCTCGCGATGCCGAAACCCAGCATCACCGCCAGCATCTCGGCGCCGCGCGCGGGGCCGTAGCCCAGGTCGGCGCAGTAGGCGACGATGTGCACCTGCGGCATCGACATCGCCACGCAGCAGGAGACCGCCGCCACGCAGAGCAGCACCATCGCGGTGTTGGGGGCGAGGCCGAAGGGCCGGTCCGAGGGCACCCCGAAGCCCACCCGCGGCGCGGCGGGCGTGGCGAGGGGAGGGCGGCGCCGCATGAAGAGCGCCAGGGCCACCATCAGCACCCCCGCGAAGATTCCCAGCCCGATGTAGGTATTGCGCCAGCCCCACGCCTCGACGCAGCGCTGCACGATCGGCGGCCAGATGGCGCCGCCGAGATAGTTGCCCGAGGCGCAGATCGCCACCGCGATGCCGCGCCGCTTCACCCACCAGAGCGACGTGTCGGCGAGCAGCGGCGCGAAGGTGGCCGACGACCCCAGCAGCCCTATGAGCAGCCCGTGGGCGACCGTGAACGTGCCCATGCTCGCCGCATTGCCCGCCAGGACGAAGCCGGTGCCGAGTGAGAGCCCGCCGAACATGAGCGGGACCCACACGCCGAAGCGGTCTGCGACCCGTCCCATCAGCAGCCCGCCCACGCCGAAGCCGATCATCAGCGCCGAATAGGGCAGCGACGCATCGGCTCGGGCGACGCCGAATTCCGCCTGCACCGTCGGCAGCACCACGGGGACCACGTACATCCCCGAGGCGCCGAGGGTCATCAGCAGGAGGGTAACGACCAGCCGCGCGGCGGCGTAGGGGGAATCGGTCTCGGCTCTCATCGGCAACCGTCGATATATCACATCCATGGAACCCCACGCCGTTTGGCCGATCCCTTCCATATGAGGCCGCTCTATCGGGGGTTGGTGGTGAGCGTCCTGCCGGGACTGGCGGGACTCTCCGCCGGCCAAAAGGTCCTGGCGCGGATGGGGCCGGAGAACGCGCGGCGCGTAAAGTCGCGGCTGGAAGCCATCCGCAGCGAGCTCGTGTCGACGCGCGCGCGGCCCCGGGAGCGATAGCGTGCGCGAGGAAGAGCTGAAGCGGGTGTTGCTGGTGAAGGCGGTGGAGGAGACCGATCGCGAGTCGGTGCTCGTGCCCCCGGCCGACCGCGCCAGCGCTTCGCGCGAGGCGAAGCGAGCGGTGAGCGGGGAGGGCGGGGCACTGCCGATCTCCCGGCGCGCGGAGCTCATCCACGCCCGCATCGTCGCGCGCCATCCGTTCCTCGACGAGGTGCTGCGCCATGCGAGCGGCATCGCCGGGTTTTCCGCCGCGGCTATCGCGGTGGCACTCCTGCTGGGCCTGGGTCTCGCGGTCCTCGACGGCTCGCGGCGGATCAATATCCTCGCCTATCCGCTGGCCGCACTGGTCGCGTGGAATCTCGCCGTGTATATCGTGATCGCCATCGACGCGGGGCGCGGCACGCAGCGCAAGGCGCGCTGGCTTCCGGAGGCGGCGTCGCGGGGTGCCGCGCGGAGGCTCGCGGGCTGGGTCGCCAGGTCGCGGTCCTTCAACACCCCGCTCTCCGAGGCGTTGGGCAAGTTCGCGCTCGAGTGGCAGGTGGCGGCCCGCCCGCTCCTCGTGGCGCGCGCCGCGCGCACCTTCCACCTCGCGGCGGCGGCGGTGGGCGTGGGGCTCATCGCCGGGCTCTACATGCGCGGGATCGCCTTCGCCTATAGCGCCGGCTGGGAGAGCACGTTCCTCGATGCCGAGCGCGCGCGCATGCTGATCGGGATGATCTACGGTCCCGCCTCGGCCCTCACCGGCATCGCGATCCCCGATGCCGTGACGCTCGAAACGCTGCGCTGGCGCAACGGGCAGGGAGGAGAGCCCGCGGGGCGCTGGATCCATTTGCTGGCCGCTTCGGCGCTCCTCTTCGTGGTGATTCCGAGGCTTGCGCTGGCAGCCATCGCGGGGCTCACCGCGGCCCGCCACGCGGCGAACCTGCCGCTTCCGCCCGAGGCGGCCGCCTACGCTCGCGGGGCCTTCGGCGCCTTCGGGGGCCTCGACGATGGGGTGGTGCGCGTGGTGCCCTATGCGTATGAACCCGACGCGGCGTCCGTCACGCGCCTGCAGGCTTCCCTTCGCAAGGACTTGGGCGGCAACCTCGCGTTGCAGGTCCGCGCCCCAGTGCCGTATGGCGGCGAGGATGCCTGGATCGCCGAGTTGGCGGCCTCGAGCCCGCCGCCCGACGCGCTGGTGGTGCTGCTGAGCCTCGCCGCCACGCCCGAGGACGAGAACCACGGCCGCATCCTCGAGGGCGCGCGGGATGCGCTGGAGCGGATGCGACCGGGGGCGCCGTTCGTCCCGATCGTCGACGAGGGCCCGTACCTCGCGCGCATGGGCAGCGGGCCGCGCGTGGACGAGCGCCGCCGCGCATGGGCCACCTTCATCACGGCGCGCGGGCTGCAGGCGCGTTTCCAGGACCTGTCGCAATGAGCGAGCGGCGCGCCTCCGACATCGATCTCACGCTGGTGTCGCACACCAACGTCGGCAAGACGACGCTCATGCGAACGCTGCTGCGCCAGGACATCGGCGAAGTGGCCGACCGCGCCCACGTGACCGACCGCGCCGAGGGGCACGTGCTGATCTCGTCCCCCGAGGGCGATGCGCTGCGCCTCTGGGATACCCCGGGCTTCGGCGACAGCGCGCGGTTGCTGAAGCGCCTCGAGGCGAGCGGCAACCCCATCGGCTGGATCCTCACCCAGGTGTGGGATCGGTTCACCGACCGGCCCTTCTTCAGCAGCCAGCAGGCGATCCGCAACGTGCGCGACGAGAGCGACGTGGTGCTGTACCTCGCCAACGCCTCGGAGTCGCCCGCTTCCGCCGGCTATGTCGAAGCCGAGTTGCGCATCCTCGGGTGGATCGGCAAACCGGTGCTGGTGCTGCTGAACCAGACGGGCCCGGCGAGGAGCCGCGTGGCGGAAGCGGCCGACGAGGCGGCGTGGGCCAAGGCGCTCGAGGGGCATGTGGAGAAGAAGAGCGTGATGGCGCTGGATGCCTTCGCGCGCTGCTGGGTGCAGGAAGACCGGCTGCTGCGCGGTGTCGGCGAGTTGCTGCCGCAGACGCGGCGCGAGGTATTGGCGCACCTGCGCTCGGCGTGGCAGGCGCGCAATCGCGAGGTGTTCCAGGACTCGATGCGCGTCATCGCGGACCAGCTTGCCGCCGCGGCGGTGGATCGCGAGGCGCTCGAGGCGCCGGGCGCGAAGCCCGACCGCGCCATGGGCACGCTCTCGCAGCGGCTCGAGCAGCGCGTGCGCGATTCCACCGACCGCCTGATCGCGCTGCACGGGCTCTCGGGGAGGGCGGCGAAGCCGATCCTGGAGCGCGTGGTTTCAGAGTTCGAGGTATCGCGTCCCGCCGACGTGAAGAAGACCGGCGTCATCGCCGGCATGGTGTCCGGGGCGCTCGGGGGACTCGCGGCCGATGCGGCGGCGGCAGGCCTCACGTTCGGTGCCGGTGCGCTGATCGGCGGCATCCTCGGGGCGCTGGGCGCGGGCGGCGCCGCCCAGGCCTACAACGTGATGCGCGGCACCGATGAGGCGCGGGTGCGCTGGACACCGGCCGTGCGAGCGCGCTGGCCGGCCGAGGCGCTGCTGCGTTATCTCGCCGTGGCCCACTACGGCCGCGGGCGGGGCGATTGGGAGCACGATCCCGCGCCCGACGCCTGGCATCGCGTGGCCGAGGAGGTGGCCGCATCCCACCGCGAGCAGTACGAGCAGGTGATGTGGGGCGTGGAGCGGGGCGAGGAAGCGAGCGACATCGCCCGGGGGCTGAAAACGGTGATGGAATCGATGGCGCGGGAGGCGCTGGTGCGGCTTTACCCCGAGGCGGCGCCGCTGCTCGCGCGGGGTTCGACGTAGGTCCCGCCACGGCTCGGGGAATGCCGCAGCATCGGTTATCATCCACCCGTTTTTGCCGCATGGACCGCCCATGGAACCCGGGGAAAAGAACCACTACGAAGTGCTGGGCCTGCGGCGCGATGCCGCGCACACCGAGATCGGCATCGCCTACAACCGCATCATGGGCCGGCGCCGCGGCGAGGATGCGCCGCCCGATCCGCGCGGCGATGCGCGCATCGCGGAGGCCTACGAGACCCTGAACGATCCGGACTCGCGTGAGTACTACGACGCGGACCTGCGCGCGCAAACGCTGAAGCAGCCGGTGAGCCCGTGGAAGGTGGCGGGAGGAGCGGCACTCGCCGTGGCGCTGGTGGCGGGGGGCTGGTGGCTCCTCACGCCCGCGCCTTCGGCGAAGTTGGACGCCGAGGCGCCGGAGAAGATCGCCCAGGCGGCGACTCCGTCGGTGGGCCGGCTCGAGCGGTTGCAGGTCTCGGGCGGCACCCACTACACCGGCGTCGCGTTCGCCATCGAGGAGAACGTGATGGCCACCACCTGCCACCGCCTCGTGCCCGGCACGCAGATCGTGGTGACTTTGCTCGGCCGGAAAGTGCCCTCGTCCGTGGAGTCGGTGGACCCGCGCACGGGCCTGTGCCGCCTCACCTCGCCGCATACGGGCAGCTGGCCGTTGCCGCTAACCGGCATCGAGCCCAAGCCCGGTGATCGCGTGTTTTCGGCGCGCGTCGGCGCGAAGGGCGACCTGCGGCTGAAGGAAGGCAAGGTGAAGCGCGTCGTCGACCACCCGGCGGGCCGCGTGGTGGAGACCACGGTGGAGGTGGGACCGGAGGCGGGCGGGGCGCCGCTGCTCGACGTGATGGGACGCGTGGTGGCGGTAGCGACTTTCTCCGACAACGGGACGGGCCTGCACGTGGCGGTGCCGGAATCGTGGAAGGGCCCGCGCACCGCGCCCTCCGCGGCATCGAAGGCGGCGGGGGGGGCCGCGGAGCGGGAAGCCGCGAAGGCCGCCGGACGCGAGGCGGAGCCAGCTGCCGTCGACGACGTGGGTGGGGGCCGCAAGGCCGCGCCGTCCAACGTTTCCCCCGAGCGCCGCAAGGCGCTGGAAAAGGCCTTCAGGCCGCCACCCAACGTCCCCGACGATCTTTAGAAGCGAACGGCACCACAAAGGACACGAAGGATCACAAAGGTCCACGAAGGAAAGCAAAAGAAGGATTCAACGAAAAAGAATATTCATCGTGCACGCCGAAGATCGCATTGGACGATGGACGTTAAAACTCCCTTGAATCCTTCTTTTGCTTTCCTTTGGGGCCTGTGATCCTTCGTGTCCTTCGTGGTGCAGTTGCGGTAACTACTCGAACCCTTCGACCTTCTTGAAGTAGGGCTCGAGCTTGCGCCCGGTGCGTGCGCGGGGGCCGCGGTAGTGGGCGAGGTCCTTGCCGCGGATCTCGTGGACGTTGCGCTTGTCGCTGCGGCCGATGGCGGCCACGCGCACGCCCTCGGCGGTGACGGGACGCAGCCCCAGCATCGCCTCGCCCTCGTGGAGCTTCATGGCGGTCACGCCGCGTCCGCCCGAGGGGAGCTCGTTGATCTCGTCCAGCTTGAAGACCAGCATGCGTCCTTCCGCCGACAGCGCCGCGACCTCCTTTATTTCGGGCGCCAGCTGCGCCGGGGCGAGCTGCGCCTGGCCCTCGGAGACCGCGAGGAACTGCTTGCCGGCGCGCTGGCGGGTGACCAGGTTCTCCAGCTTTGCCCTGAGCGCGTAGCCCGCGGAAGAGCTCATCAGCACGGGAATGTCCACGGTGCCAGTGATCATGCCCACGATCGAGGCGCCCGCCGTATCCACGAGGGATGCCGCCGGCACGCCGTCGCCCTTGCCGCCGGGCAATTCGGAGGCGCGCACGTTGTAGACGCGCCCATTGGTTCCGAACAGCACGATCGGGTGCACGGTGCGCGTCTCCAGCACCGCGAGCGGCCCGTCGCCTTCCTTCCACGCGAGCGCCCCGGCATCGATGCCATGTCCCTGCCGCGTGCGCAGGAAGCCGTTGCGCGACAGGATCACCGTGATCGGCTCGTCGCTCATCGTCTCCACCATCGAGACCGTGATGCGCTCGGCCTCCTCGATCACGGTGCGGCGCGGGTCGCCGAAGCGCTGCGCGTCCTCGCGCACCTCGGCGGCGGCGAGCTTCCGGCGCTCCGCGGGCGAGCCCAGCAGGCGCTTCAATCCCGCCGCCTCCTTCTTGAGCTCCGCCAGCTCGCGCTCGATCTTGATGCCCTCCAGCCGCGCCAGCTGGCGGAGGCGTATTTCGAGGATGTCGTCGGCCTGCCGCTCGGTCAGGTCGAACACCGCCATCAGCTCCGGCTTCGGCTCGTCGGCGGCGCGGATCACCTTGATCACGCGGTCGATGTTGAGGAAGGCGATCATGCGGCCTTCCAGGATGTGCATGCGGTCGGCCACCTCGTCGAAGCGGAACTTCAGGCGCCGCTCGAGGATCACGAGTCGGAAGCCCGCCCACTCGCCGATCACGTCGGCGAGACCCATCTGCCGCGGCCGCCCGTCGGTGCCGATGGCCACGAGGTTCAGCGAGACGTTCGCCTCCATCGAGGTGTGGGCGAGGAGGAACTGCATCAGCTCCTCGCTCTCCACCTTGCTGGTGCGCGGCTCGAACACGAGCCGCACCGGGTGCTCCTGGTCGGAGTCGTCGCGCGCGCTCTCGAGCAACGCGAGGGCCGCGTTCTTCAGGCTCTGCTGGTCGGGGGTGAGCGACTTCTTCCCGGCCTTCGCCTTGGGATTGGTGAGCTCCTCGATCTCCGCCAGCACCTTGGCGGCCGAGGCGTTGGGCGGCAACTGGAACACCGCCACGCGGTACTGACCGCGCGCGAGTTTCTCGACGTTGTAGCGCGCCCGTACCCGCACGCTCCCACGGCCGGTCTCGTAGGCGCGCTTGATCTCCTCGCGGGCGCTGATGATCTGGCCGCCGCCGGGGAAGTCGGGCCCCTTGATGCCCTTCACGACGGGCTTGGTACCCTCGTCGTTCTCGAGCGTCTGGGCGCAGGCTTCCGCCACCTCGCGCAGGTTGTGCGGCGGGATCTCGGTGGCCATGCCGACCGCGATGCCCGAGGCGCCGTTCAGCAATCCCACCGGCAAGCGAGCAGGAAGGAGCTTGGGCTCCCGCTGGGACCCGTCGTAGTTCTCGACGAAGTCGACGGTGCCGCGGTCGAGCTCCGAGAGCAGCACGTGCTCGGCGAACGGCGTGAGGCGCACCTCGGTGTAGCGCATCGCCGCGGGGCTGTCGCCGTCGCGGGAGCCGAAGTTGCCCTGGCCCTCGATCAGCGGATAGCGCAGCGTGAACTCCTGCGCCATGCGCACCGCCGCCTCGTACACCGCGACGTCGCCGTGGGGGTGGTACTTGCCGATCACGTCGCCCACGATGCGCGCGGACTTCTTGAACGGCTGGTCGGAGCGGTTGCCCATCTCCCGCATCGCGTAGAGGATGCGGCGCTGCACCGGCTTCTGCCCGTCCTCGACGGAGGGCAGCGCGCGGCCCTTCACGACGCTCATCGCATAGGCGAGGTAGGCGCGGGAGGCGAATTCCGAGAGGGTCGGACCGTCGCCGGCAGGCGGCGCGGGCGATTGCGCCGGCGGCGGGGAGGGCGGGTCGCCCGCGTCCCTATCCTTCGAAGACGGATCCGCGGCGAAGAGGTCGCCGGAGAGATCGAGGGCCTTGCCCTTGCGGGCCTTCACGCGCGAGGCGCTCACAGGTCGGCCTCGATGGTGTGTCCTTCCTTCTCCATCCACGCGCGGCGCCCGGCGGCTTCGGTCTTGCCCATCAGCAGCTTGAAGACGACCGGGGCGACCTCATGCTCGGAGGCGTCCAGGCGCATCTCGATCAGGCGCCGGGTGTCGGCGCTCATGGTGGTCTCGCGCAGCTGCTCGGGATTCATCTCGCCCAGGCCCTTGAAGCGTCCGATGTGCACCTGGGTATCGCGCACGCCCTCGTCGCGCAGCTTCTCCACCATCATCTCGCGCTCCACCTCGTCCAGCGCGTAGAGGCGGCGCTCGTTCTTCACCTTCCCGTGGGGCGCCACCCGGATCGAATAGAGCGGAGCCTGGGCGATGAAGACGTGCCCGCGCTCGATCAGCTTGGGGAAGTGCTTGTAGAACAGGGTGAGCAGCAGGGTCTGGATGTGCGAGCCGTCCACGTCGGCGTCGGCCATGATGATGACCTTGCCGTAGCGCAGGTTGTCGAGAACCGTGTCCGGCGCTTCACGGGAATGGTGGTCGATGCCGAGCGCCACCGCGATGTCGTGCACCTCGGCGTTGCCGTAGAGCTCCTTGGCGTCCACTTCGAAAGTGTTGAGCACCTTGCCCTTCAGCGGCAGGATCGCCTGGTACTGGCGGTCGCGGCCCTGCTTGGCGGAGCCGCCGGCGGAATCTCCCTCCACCAGGAACACCTCGTTCCTGGTCATGTCCTGCGACTCGCAATCGGTGAGCTTGCCCGGCAGCACGGCGACCCCGGAGCCGCGGCGCTTCTCGACGATCTTGCCGGCGCGCTGGCGCGCGGTGGCGGCGCTGATCGCGAGCTGGGCGATCTTCTTGCCTTCCTCGACGTTGGCGTTGAGCCACGCATCCAGCGGATCCTTCACGCGGGAGGCGATGAGCTTCACCGATTCGCGCGAGGAGAGGCGCTCCTTGGTCTGGCCCTGGAACTGCGGGTCGAGGATGCGCGCCGAGAGGCAGTAGCGAAGAGACTTCCAAGCGTCCTCGCTCTGCAGCGACACGCCGCGCGTGAGCAGCTCGTGGTGCTCGCAGAACTCCTTGATCGATTCGTAGACGGCGTTGCGCAGGCCGGCTTCGTGGGTGCCGCCGGCCACGGTCGGGATCAGGTTCACGTAGGACTCGCCCTCGCCGCCGGCCTCCGACCACGCGATGGCCCACGCGGCGCCCTCGCCCTCGGCGAAGGTGGCATCCCCCGCGCCTGCATAGGATTCGCCGGAGAACACCGGGCTCAGGTACCCCACGGCGCCTTCCATGCGCTCCTTCAGGTAGGCCTCGAGGCCGCCCTCGTATTTCCACTCGCGCGAGTCCTTGCCGGATTCGTCCAGCAACCGCACGGTGAGGCCGGGCAGCAGCACCGCCTTGGCGCGCAGCAGCAACTCGAGCTCGATGCGGCCGATCTTCGGACTGTCGAAGTATTGCGGGTCGGGCCAGGCGCGCACGAACGTGCCCGCGGCGCGCGGCGGGGCCGTGCCCACCTTCTTCAGCTTCTGCACCACCTCGCCGCCCTCGAAGGCGATCTCGTGGATCGCGCCCTCGCGCGTGACCCGCACCTCGAGGCGTTTCGACAGCGCGTTGGTGACCGACACGCCCACGCCGTGCAGGCCGCCGGAGAAGGCATAGGCGCCGCCGCCCTTCTTGTCGAACTTGCCGCCGGCGTGCAGGCGCGTGAAGACGACCTCGACGGTCGGCGCCTTTTCCACCGGGTGGGGCCCCACGGGGATGCCGCGCCCGTCGTCCTCGACGCTCACGGAGCCGTCCTTCCAGGTGCTCACGGTCACGTGCCTGGCGTGCCCCGCCAGCGCCTCGTCGGCGGCGTTGTCGATCATCTCCTGGATGATGTGGAGCGGGCTGTCGGTCCGCGTGTACATCCCCGGGCGGGCCCGGACGGGCTCCAACCCCTTGAGAACCTTGATGCTTTGCTCGTCGTACTTGGCCATTCCGGTGCGTGACTGCGATCAGCGAGCCGCGATGATAGAGCAGTTTGCGACAGCCGGTTGCAGCCAATCGTTCGAACGCGTTGGCGCGCGCGCTGCGCGTTTCCCCCGTGGTCGAGTAGGTTTCGCGCCTTGACTTCTTCCCCGGGGGGTCAGAATATCGGCCGCAGGCGCATGTCCCACCAACAACTTCCCAGTTCCCTAAAAAGGAGAACGATCATGAGATTGCCGCGCATCCATTGGCTCGTGGTTTCGGTCGCGATCGCGATGTCCCTGGCGAATGCCGCCGAGGCTTCCGGCGGAATATCCCGCAAACCCGTGGCAGGACCTCGCCTGAGCGGGTTCATTTACCCGCAATCAGAATCTGCCGTCTACGTTTTGGGCACGAATTCATCGCGACAGCTGGGACCCTCCGTCGCCGCGACGGCACTCAACTCGGCTGCCTACAACCCACTCTTCCCCCAGGGCTTCATCCGGTCCATGGCGTTCGGTAACAACCACGGTCTGATCGCCCTGGACGACGGATCGGTGCAGATGTGGGGCGGGGTCGATTCCTACACCCTTTCGTCACCCGGCGCCGCGAATCCGGATTTGAGGGTAGCGGCCTATTCACTGTTTCGCAGCGCGCGGCAGGTTGCCGCGGGTTCGACCAGCTCCTATGTTCTGCTCCAAGGGGGAACGCTGTATGCGTTCGGATTCAACAACTCGGGACAGCTGGGCAATGGCACGATCGGAGCGGGCTCGAGCATTCCCCGTCCCGTCTCGGGGCTTGGCAACAACATAGTCTTCGTCGACTCCAAGTGCGACACCGCGGCGGCAATCGACGACCTGGGGCGCCTGTGGACCTGGGGTAACAACGCCAGCGGGCAGTTGGGGATCGGCGCCGCGGGAGGTGCGAACGGCACGCCGACCGTGGTGCTCGGCGAGGTGACCCAGGTCGCAGTTGGATGCGATTTCATCATCGCGTTGCAGAAGACCGGGCAGGTCACGGGCTGGGGCGCCAACGGCTCGGGCCAGCTGGGCCAGAACAACACGGTTCCCCGTACTTCGCCGACCCTGATACCGGTCCAGAACGTGGTGTCGATTGCCGCGGGCTACAACCATGCCCATGCGATCACCATCGATGGTCGAGTACTGGCATGGGGCAGAAATTCCGAGGGCCAGCTAGGGCTCAATGCGTTCAGCGCCTCCCAGCTTTCGCCGGCATTCGTTCCGGGAGTCACGACCGCCGTTTCGGTGACGGGGGGTGACTACCACACGCTGCTCGCTGTCCAGAACAAGGGATACGACCTCGATGTCCTGGCGACGGGGTACAACGACAATGGGCAAATCGGCGTCAGCGTGGCCCTGGGAGCCAGCTCCGCATCCTTCATCCCGTTCCTCAATGGCAGCGGCATCCCCACGACAATGCGCCGCACCGGTATTCGCAATGGATTCGGGCAGGATCTGGTCTGGTACAACTCCTCGACCGGAGAGAATGGATATTGGGCCGCCAACGGAGTGCCGAGCTCTACCTACACCCAGCTTCGCGTCGTCAATCCGGGTTGGAGCGTCTTCGGGACGGGAGACATGAATTTCGACGACCTGACCGAGATCTTCTTCTACAACCCGGGGACGGGAGAGGTCTACTTCTGGTCGACCGAATCCATCTATGCGGCTCCAGGGATGCCGGTACTGATCTTCGACGAGGGACTCATCGGCCGCGTCGATCCGCTCACGGGTTGGCGTCCGCAACATGTCGGTGACATGGATGGAGATGGGGTCGCGGACATCGTCTGGCGCAACATCAGCACCGGAGCCGTGGCGATCTGGTACCTCACTGCCGATGGGCGCGTCGGCTTCAACGCCGAGTTCGGGGCGGTCCCGCTCGAGTGGCGGATCGTGAAGACCGGCGATTTCGACGGCAATGGGGTCGACGACATCCTGTGGCACAACACGTCGACGGGCCAGGTGAACGTGTGGTTCAAGAGCATCGGCCACAACCAGGTGCTCGACCTCTCCGTGGGCTCGGCGCCCCCCGTGTGGGTGCCGCAGGTGGTCATGGATCTCGATGGCGACGGGCGCAGCGACATTTTCTGGCGCAATACATCGACCGGCCAGACATTCGTCTGGTACATGATGGGCAACACTCACTACGACGCGGCCGGTCCGAGCGTCCCGAACCTGCAATGGAATGCGGTTGCTTCGTTCGCGGGCTTCAACGATGCGCAGCAGTCCGGCATCGTGTGGCGCAACGGATCGACCGGGGAGGTCTATTACTGGCGAGTCAACGACCGGCCCACCGGTTCGACCTTCGCGGTCACCGGCGAAGGCACCCTGGGAGTCGTTCCGCTGTCCTGGCAGATCGGCCAGTAACCTTCCGCTTCGACCAAGGGCCGGGCGCGCGAGCGTCCGGCCCTTTTGTCCCCCGGGCGAGTCAGTAGGATTTCGGCAGCCCCAGCACCCGCTCGGCGATGAAGCATAGGATGAGCTGCGGGCTCACCGGCGCGATGCGCGAGATCATCACCTCGCGAAGGTACCGCTCCACGTGGTATTCCTTCGCATAGCCGTAGCCGCCGTGGGTCATCACCGCGGTCTGGCAGGCCTCGAAGCCCGCCTCGCCGGCGAGGTACTTCGCGGCATTGGCCTCGGCGCCGCAGGGCTTGCCGGCGTCGTAGAGTGTGGCCGCCTTCATCACCATCAGGTTGGCGGCCTCGAGCTCGATCCAGCATTTCGCGAGCGGATGCTGGATCGATTGGTTCTTGCCGATGGGGCGGTCGAACACCACGCGCTCCTTGGCATAGCGCGTCGCCCTCGCGAGCGCCGCGCGGCCCAGGCCGATCGCTTCCGCCGCGATCAGGATGCGCTCGGGGTTCAGGCCATGGAGGATGTACTCGAAGCCGCGCCCCTCTTCCCCGATGCGGTCGGCCACGGGCACGCGCAGGCTGTCGATGAAGACCTGGTTCGAGTCCACGCACTTGCGCCCCATCTTCTCGATCTCGCGCACCTCGACGTGGGCGCGGTCGAGTGCGGTGTAGAAGAGGCTCATCCCGAAGGTGGGCTTGGGCGAATCCTCCAGCGCCGTGGTGCGCGCGAGCACCAGCATCCGGTCGGCCACTTGGGCGGTGGAGATCCAGACCTTGGCGCCGGAGAGGACGTAATGGTCGCCCTCGCGAACCGCGCGCGTCTTGATGCGCGTGGTGTTCAGGCCCGCGTCGGGCTCCGTGACGGCGAAGCACGCCTTCTCTTCGCCGCGGATGAGGGGCGGCAGCATGCGCGCCTTCTGCTCCGCGGTGCCGAAAACGACGACGGGGTTGAGCCCGAAGATGTTCATGTGCACCGCCGAGGCGGCGCTCTGGCCGCCCCCGGAGGCCGCGATCGCCTGCATCATGATCGCCGCCTCGGTGATGCCCAGGCCCGCTCCGCCATATTCCTCGGGCATGCAGATGCCGAGCCAGCCGTCGCGGGCCATGGCGGCGTGGAACTCGTGGGGGAATTCGCCGTCGCGATCGCGTTGGAGCCAGAAGTCGTCGCCGAAGGGGGCGCAGACTTTTTCGATCGCGGCGCGGACCGCGAGCTGGTCTTCGGTGAGGTCGAAGTTCACGACGGGAACGGCACCACGAAGGACACGAAGGCCCACAAAGGACCACGAAGGAAAACAACTGCAGGCTGGAGGTACTGGCCGGCAGCAACTCGATGCATTGCACTCACCCGTTTGCCACTCGCTGACTCTCGCATAGGCTCCACTCCTGCTTTTGCTTTCCTTCGTGGACCTTTGTGGACCTTCGTGTCCTTCGTGGTGATCCCGCTCCTCATCTCACGACCCTGCTCGGTTCTTCCTCGTAGGGCGGGGCGTAGATCACCAGCACCTGCACCGGCTCCTCGCTCGTCACGGTGAAGACATGCGGCATGTCCGGCGGGAAGAAGCAGCAATCCCCGGGCCCCATCTCGCACGTCTCGCCCCCCACCTCCGCCCGCGCCCGGCCGGCGATCATGTAGCAGACCTGCTCGATGCCCGGGTGCGCATGGGGCAGCGCGCCTTTTCCGCGCTCGATGGTGCCCAGCACCACCTCGAGCTGGCTGGCACCCACGTTGTCACGCCCGATGAGGCGCTGGTTCACGGTGCCCACGTGGTTGGCGGGGTGGTAGCCGGGCGTCTCGCCGGCGCGCACGAAGTATTTCATTCCGCCTTGATCCCGGCCGACTTGATGAGGCCGCTCCAAAGCGCCAGCTGGTCGTCGACGTACTTCGCGAACTCCGCCGGGCTCTTCGACGGCCACACCTCGAAGCCCGCGGCCGCGAGCTTTTCCTGCACGTCCTTCTCGGCCAGGATCGCGTTGACCTCGGTGGAGAGCCGTTCCGCGATCTCGCGCGGCAGGCCCGCGGGGCCGAAGATGCCGTTCCACGAGGTGAGGTCGAAGCCGGGCACGGTGGCGGCGAGCGGCGGCACGTCGGCGAGGATCTTCGAGCCGCGGGCGGGTGTCACGGCGAGGGTGCGCACGCGCTGCGCCTTCATCATCGCGAGCCCGGAGCCGAAGTCGGCCACGTAGAGCTGGATCTGGTTGCCCATCAGGTCGGAGAGCGCCTGGGGGCTCGCCTTGTAGGGAATGCCGACGATGTCGATCTTCGCCTGGTGCTTGAGCGTCTCGGAGGCGACGAGCGAGGTGCTGTTGGGCGTGCCATAGGAGAGCTTGCCGGGGTTGGCGCGCGCGTAGTCGAGCAGCTCCTTCATGCTCTTCACCGGCAGGTCGTTGTTCACCACCACGGCGAAGGGCAGCTCGCCGGTGCGGATCACGGGCGTGAAGTCGCGTACCGGGTCGTAGCGCAGCGCTTTGTAGAGGCTGGGGTTGGCAGAGTGCGTGGTGTTGGTGGTCATGAAGATCGTGTAGCCGTCGGGCTTCGCCTTGGCCACGAACTCGGCGGCGATCTGGCCGTTGGCCCCCGCCTTGTTGTCGATCACTACCGGCTGCTTCAGGCGCTCGGAGAGTTTCTGCCCGACGATGCGCCCCACGTTGTCGGTGCCGCTTCCGGCCGCGAACGGGATGACGAGGGTGATGGGCCGGGCGGGCCAGGCCTCCTGGGCGGCGGCCGGAAGGGCCGAAACGAGCGCCAGCAGCGCGAGCAGGGTCCGCATGTTCTCTCCTCGATATCGTTGTCCGCCGAGTATACGAAAACGCGGGGGGGTGGCTCTGTCGGCGCAGGTCCTGACGCAGCGGGGAACCCTTCCGGGCGCCGGGAGTCCAGCGACAATGGTGCTCGACCCGCGCTCCCTCGCTCTCTGGATCCGTACCGCGGTACGGCGGTTAGACTGCCGCCAGGCCTCTTGGCAGGCAAGGAGCGGGAATGCGTGAGGGAATGACCATCGGCCGGCTGGCGGAGGCCGTCGGGGTGAACGTGGAGACGATCCGCTACTACCAGCGGCGCGGCCTGATCGTGGAACCGGACAAGCCCCCGGGCGGGCACCGGCGCTATTCGCCGAAGGTGGTCGAGCAGATCGGATTCATCCGCCGCGCGCAACAGCTAGGGTTCTCCCTCGACGAGGCGAAGAACCTCCTCGACCTCGCCGACAAGCCGGGATGCAAGGACGCACGCGTCATCGCCGAGAAGAAGCACGAGTCGGTGCAGGTCCAGATCGAGCGCCTGGAAAGGATGCGCGACGAGCTGCAGGGCCTCATCAAGGAGTGCGCTGCCAACCGCGACCGCAAGTCCTGCCCCCTGATCGAGGAGCTGAAGCGCGGCGCCTGACGTCCCGGCGGTGTTCCGTACAATCCTCGTGAAGCCCCGATTCCAACGAGGAGAAGAAATGATTACCCGCATCGCGCTCGCCGCGCTCGCCGCCTTCCTGTCCGCCGCGGCGATCGGCCAGGCGCCCTGGCCCAACAAGCCCGTGAAGCTCATGGTCGGCGCCTCCCCGGGCGGCGGCACCGACATCATCGCCCGCATGCTGGGCGACAAGTACCAGGGCACGTTCGGCCAGCCGTTCATCGTGGAGAACCGTCCCGGGGCCGGCAACACCATCGCCTCGGACGTGACCGCCAAGTCGCCGCCGGATGGCTACACGCTGCTGGTCGGCACCAATACCGCCCAGGCGATCGCCCCCCACGTGATGAAGCTGGGCTTCGACCCGGTGAAGGACCTCACCCCGATCGCGCTGATCGTGGTGGTGCCCAACGTGGTCACCGCCGCGCCCTCGGTCAAGGCCAACAACATCACGGAGCTGATCGCAGAAATCAAGGCCAGCCCGAACGGCTTCTCCTGCGGCTCGTCGGGCATCGGCAGCACCCAGCACCTCGCCTGCGAGGCGTTCGCGCTCGCCACCGGCACCCGGATCGTGCACGTGCCCTACAAGGGCTCGTCCCAGGCGCTGGCGGACCTGGTCGGCGGCCAGATCCAGCTGTCGTTCGACACCTCGTCCTCGGCGATGAGCTTCATCAAGTCGAACAAGGTGAAGGCGCTGGCGGTGATGACGCCGAAGCGCTCCTCCGAGCTGCCGGACATCCCGACGCTCATCGAGGCGGGCGTGCCAGGGGTCGAGATGTCGACCTGGTACGGGCTCTTCGGCCCCGCCAACATGCCGCGCGAGCTGCAGGCGAAGCTGCACGCCGAAACGATGCGCGTCCTGGCTCTCCCCGACGTGAAGGCCCGGCTGCAGGCGCTCGCCGGCGAGCCCGGCACGCTCACCTCCGCCGAGTTCGCCGCGATGGCGAAGAACGACTACGATCGCGCCGGCAAGCTGGTGCGCGACGCCAGGATCAAGGTGGAAAACTGATGGCCAATGCCCGCCCCCGCATCGCGCTCTTCACCGGCGACCCCGCCGGTGTCGGGCCGGAACTGATCGCGCGCCTCCTCGCCGACGGCAGCGCCGCGCAGCGCGCCGACATCTACCTCATCGGCGGACGCGCCGTGATCGAGGAAGGGATGAAGGTCGCCGGCTGCCGCTTCGACTACGAGGAAGGCGAGGCGGTGAAGGGCGCGCGCCTCGAACGGCCGTTGCTCGCGCGCGGCCCGACCCTCGAGGATCGCGATTTCGAGCGCGGCCAGGTCACGGAGAAGAACGGCCGCTACATGCTGGAGAGCCTCGCTTTCGGGGTGGAGCTGTGCCGCACCGGCGTGACCGACGCGCTCTGCTTTGCACCCCTCAACAAGGCGGCGCTGCGCGCGGGCGGCATGGACCATCCCGACGAGCTGCACTGGTTCGCCGAGGTGCTCAAGTTCGAGGGCACCTGCGTCGAGCTGAACGTGCTCGAGGGGCTGTGGACCTCGCGGGTCACCTCCCACGTGGCGCTCTCGGAAGTGAGCGCGCTGATCACCAAGGAGAAGGTCGCCGAGATGGTGGAGCTGATCCACGGCAGCCTGAAGCGCGCCGGCAAGGCGCAGCCGCGCGTGGTCGTTTGCGGGCTGAACCCCCACAACGGCGACCACGGCGCCTACGGCCGCGAGGAGATCGAGGTGATCCAGCCCGGCGTGGAGCTCGCGCGCTCGCGCGGCTTCGAGGCCGACGGCCCGTTCCCCGCCGATACGGTGTTCGTGCGTGCCACGCGCCGCGATGGAGGCTACGACGGTGTCGTCACCATGTACCACGACCAGGGCCAGATCGCGATGAAGCTGATGGGCTTCGAGCGCGGGGTCACGGTGCAGGGCGGGCTGCCGATGCCGATCACGACTCCCGCCCACGGCACCGCCTACGACATCGCCGGCCGTGGCGTGGCGAATGCGGGCGCGATGAAGAACGCTTTCGCGCTCGCGTGCGAGATGGGCGCGCGGGAGTAGCGGCGCGCTCCATAATCGGGCAATGCGCAAGCTTCCCCGATCGTTCTACGACCGCGATACCACGCTCGTCGCGCAGGAGCTCCTCGGCAAGCACCTCGTCCACGTGGTGGATGGAGTCGAGCGCGTCGGGCGCATCGTCGAGACGGAGGCCTACCTCGGCCCCCACGACCTCGCCGCGCATTCCGCGCGCGGCCTCACCCCGCGCACGCGCCCGATGTTCGGCCCGCCGGGCCACGCGTACGTCTACTTGATCTACGGCATGCATTGGTGCATGAACGTGGTGACGCAGCCCGAGGGGCAGGCCTCGGCCGTGCTGCTTCGCGCGCTGGAGCCGGTGGCGAACCTCGAGGGCCGGACCCAGGGCCCGGCGCTGCTGTGCAAGGCGATGGGGATCACCGGAGTCCTCACCGGCCACGACCTGCTCTCGGATGATCTACACCTCGCGGCGCCGCGGATCGAGCCCCCGATCCGCATCGTGAAGCGACCGCGCATCGGCGTCGACTACGCCGGGCATTGGGCGCGCCGGCTGCTGCGCTTCTATATTTCCGGGAACCCTTTCGTGTCGAAGCCCTGACACGGCGGGATCGCAGGCAGTCGCCGAGCGCCCTCACCCATTGACTTCGGGCAATGGCAACCGGGAGGGGATTGCGCCACACTGCGGCAATGAAAACCCTCCTCGCCATGATCGCCGGCCTCGCGCTGGCCTCCTGCGCCGTCGCTCCCGCGATGGCACCTTCCGTCGATGCGGCGCTGCGCGCCGAGTTCGCGCCCTCGGGCGTGCTGCGCGCCGGCACCAACTTCGGCAACAACGCGATCGTGCAGAAGGACCCGGCCGGCGGCCCGCCGCGCGGTGTGGGCCCCTCGCTCGCGCGCGAGCTCGCGCGGCAGCTCGGCGTGCCCATCACCTACGTGAACTACGACGCGGCGGGCAAGATGGGCGACTCGGTTTCGGAGTGGGACGTTGCCTTCCTCGCCGTGGACCCCAAGCGCGCCGAGACCATCGCCTTCTCGGCCCCGTACGTGAACATCGAGGGCGCCTACCTGGTGCGCAACGACGCTCCCATGCGCAGCAACGCGGAGGTCGACCGGAAGGGCGTGAAGATCGGCGTGGGACTCAAGTCGGGCTACGACCTCTTCCTCACGCGCGAGGTGAAGCAGGCCGAGCTGGTGCGCCTGCCGACTTCACCCGCGGCGAGCGACGCCTTCTTCGCCGGCAAGGTGGACGTGGCCGCGGGCGTGAAGAACCATTTGATGGCGGCCTCGAAGGGGCGCAACGACGTGCGGTTGATCGAGCCCGCGTTCATGACCATCGGCCAGGCCTCGGGCGTTCCGGTGCAGCGCAAGCGCTCCGCCGAGTTCCTGCGCAAGTTCATCGAGGAGCAGAAGGCCAACGGCTTCGTCGAGCGGGCGCTGCGGGAGAGCGGCGTCACGGATGCGGTTGTCGCACCCATGGCCAGGTGACGAAGCAAGGGTGGGAGGGCGGCGGGACGGAGGCGTTGTCGCACCAAGCGTCAGGTGAGAAGCAAGGGTGGGATAGCCGCAGATGGGTCCGCAGATTCTCGCGGATGAAGTCAAAGTGGGGGGTGCGCATTTCGATCCCCGTGCGCCAAATTTCGATACTGCCCTTGTCATCGTTTATCCGCGTTATCTGCGAACCCATCTGCGGCTATCCCACCCTTGCTCTTTCCCCCCGTTACTCTGTCATCGCGGTAGATTCGCGTCGATCAGCGCACGAGAGATCGACTGACCCGGCGACAACTCCGGCAGCGCATCTCCCGGCCCGAACCACCGCGCCTCGGCGATCTCCGCCGGGTCGCAGCGAATCTCCCCCCCGGCGTACTCGGCGGTGAAGGCGACCATCAGCGCGTGGGGGAAGGGCCACGACTGGCTCGAGAAGTAGCGCAGGTCCCGCACCTCGAGGCCCACCTCCTCGAACACCTCGCGGTGCACCGCGTCCTCGATCGATTCCCCCGGCTCGAGAAAGCCCGCGAGCGCGCTCATGCGCCCGCCGGCCGGCACCGCCACGTTGCGCGCGAGCAGGATCTGCGGGCCGCGCTTCACCAGCACCATCATCGCGGGCGAGATGCGCGGGTAGGCGGAGTGGCCGCATTCGCAGCGCATCGCGCGCTCGCCCTCCACGCGGGTCATCGGCTTCGAGCACGATCCGCAGTAGCGATGGGTGCGCGCCCAGTCGGCTACCTGGAACGCCCTCCCGGCGATCGCGAGGGTGCGCTCGTCGAACTTTCCGAATAGCGAGCGCAGGCCCTTGAACGCGAACCCCGCACCGGGATCATGGCCCCGGTCGATCCACGCGGCGCGGTAGTAATCCTCGTCGAGGGCACCCACCGGCACGACGCGTTCCGCGTCGAGGCCGAGCGCCGCGATGGCGCCCACATCGGGCAGCGTCAGGTCCTCGCGCAACAGCAGCTCGCTGCCGCGGAAGACGAAGGTGCGGGGAGAGGGGTGGGGGAGGGGTGCGACCAGCGCGCGAAAGCGGGGGGGTGTCGAAATCATCCCGCGATTCTAGGGCATCGCCAGGGAAGCTAGCCGCCCCGCGCCTTGAGGTTCAGGAACTCGCGGCGCGTGCGCGGCCCGTGCGTGAGGAAGGTGGGATCGGGGCGCTCGGCGCGGTAATCGGCGCGCGCGAGGGCGACCCGGTCGCCGCGATAGTGCTTCTTCAGCACCGCCGGGTCGATCGAGTAGACCTTGAGGGCATTCAGGCCGAATACCTTCGCGCGCAACGCTGGCGTGATCTCCGGATAGCCGTGCCGGTCGCGCAGCTCCGGGGCGATCTGGAACGTGCGGAAGGCCTGGATCTGGTCCTGGGGCGAGCCGTACCAGACCGAGTCGGTGCCCCAGAGCACGTTGTCGGGCCCGCAGTGCTTGAGGAGCTTGCCCATGCCGTGGGCCGCGGTGTCGGGGTCGCGCATCATCAGCCGCCAGGTGGAGCCCAGCTCGGCATAGACGTTGGAGCCCGGCTTCACGCCGTTGGCCACGAGGCTCGTCACCAGCGCATCGATGCCGTCGGTGCGGCGCTCGTCGTAGGGGCCTTCCTTCGCCCCCGAGACGAAGCCCGAGTGGTAGATCAGGAAATTCACGTCGGGATAGCGCTTCGCCACGCGGCCCACGTCCACGCAGGTCGAGTGCTCGTAGGATTTCGGCCCGAAGGCGAGCCCCTTGTGGATCGCCACGTTCTTCACGCCCAGCTTGCGCGCCCGCTCGATCATGCGGATGCCGGGCTCGTCGTCGAGGTAGAAGCCGCGCCCGTCGGGACCCCATTGGGTATAGGTCTTCCACGCCGCGATGCGATGGCGCGCGGCCATCTCGTCCATCGCCTCGAGGTCGCCGGGCTGGTTGGGGTTCACGCGCCCGTGGATCAGCAGCCGGTGGGTGCCGTCGAGCTTCTCGACGATGCGCGCGGTGGCTTCGGCCTCCTCGAGGGTCAGCGGCTCGCCGGCCCGGGTGGAGGGCACGAACGACAGCACCATCACGTCGGTGTCCGAATCCATGAAGACGTCCTTCACGAACTGGTCGGGGCCGACGCAACGCAGGTAGTCGAAGTCGCCGGGTCCCTGGTGCGGCATGCAGCGCGCGTCGGAAGCGAACCCGCGCAGCGGTCGCGCGCCCTTGGGGAGCGTTTTCAGCCACGCGCCGGTCGGGTTCACGAAGTGGCCCTGGACGTCGAAGATGAACTCGCCGCCGTCGACCGTCGAGCGCGCCGCGTACCGGTCCAGGGCGGCCTCCACGGGCACCTCGTAGAACCCGCCGCGCTTCCCGGCCGCGGCATAGGCGGCGTTCATTCCCAGCAGGGTGGTGGCGGCGCCGCAGGCGGAAACGAGGAATTCCCGGCGCCCCAGGCCCAGGCGCCGCGCGTTTTCCCCGGCGTCGGCGAGGGCGCGCGACCGGGCCTCGAGGTGCACGGCCTCCAGCGGGATCGGCTCGTACTCGCCGTTGGTGGTGGTGTCGAGCTTGATCGGCAGGCGGGTGCCCTCCGGGTCGTTCTCGTACCGGGCCATGGCGGCTCTCCCTCGGGTGGACGCGGCCATCTTAACCGAGGCCCGCGACGGCCCCTGTCACCGAAAATTCGACAGTTTTGCCGGACTTTTCTGACAAAGCGTCGCGGCTGGGTGGCATTGAATCCGACCAAGCCGGTTCACTAATATTTCGGGAAAGTTTTCCGGAACGTCGCGCTCAGCGGTGGGTGCGGTTCCACCAGAGGACGGAGCCCCCGGCCACCGCCGCAGTGAGTACCAGGGCGTTGCCCACCACGAAGACATGGTCCCCGACGATTGCGCTGTACGTGAGGAAGAGCACCGATGAGGCGATCTGCCCGATGAAGAACAGCTTGCTGATGCCGTGCTTCACCTTGTCCCGCCACTGCTTCCACGCCTGGCCGGCCATGGTGCAGAAGAGGACGATCACGGCCGCCCAGCCGATCCATTGCTCCATGCCCGTCGCGCTCCAAGTCGAATGTGATGGGACCCCGGTTCTCGGGCTTTCGTTTCGCAGTTCCGAGTTCAAACGGCCGCAACGGGGTGTGCTGCCCCTGGGCTCCCAATAACCCCGATACATAAAAACGCCCATGGATACGCTCCTCCCCCCGACCCACCAGTATGCGGACAGCGCCCCACTCGGTATCCCCGGCCTGGACGACATCCTTTGCGGCGGCCTCGCGCCGAATCGCCTCTATCTGATCGAGGGCGTGCCTGGTTCCGGCAAGACCACGCTCGCGATGCAGTTCCTCCTCGAGGGCGCCCGGCACGGCGAGCCCGCGCTGTACGTGACCCTTTCGGAAACCGAGGAGGAGCTGCGGTCCATGTCGGTTGCCCACGGCTACGACCTCGACGGAATCACCATCCGGGAGCTGGTGCCCAACGAGGAGGCGCTGCAGCCCTCCGAGCAATACACGATGTTCCACCCCGCGGAAGTCGAGCTCTCCGAGACCACGCGGACGATCCTGGCCGACGTGGAGCGGCTCAAGCCGTCACGGGTGGTGCTCGACTCCCTGTCGGAGCTGCGGCTGCTCGCTGGCGACCCGCTGCGCTATCGCCGCCAGTTGCTCGCCTTCAAGCAGTTCTTCCGCGGACGCAATTGCACCGTGCTGCTGCTGGACGACCTCACCAGCAGCGGTCGCGACCTGCAAGTCCAGAGCATCGCCCACGGGGTGCTGTTGCTGGAGCAGCTGCTGCCCGAGTACGGCGCGGACCGCCGGCGCCTGCGGGTGATCAAGCACCGCGGCCGGCGCTATCGCGGCGGCTACCACGACTATGTGCTGACAACCGGCGGCATGGTGGTGTATCCGCGGTTGATCGCAGCCGAGCATCGGCATCCCACTACCGACGAGAAACTCTCGAGCGACGTGGCCGGCGTGGACCACCTGCTCGGCGGCGGGCTGGAAAAAGGCACGAGCACCCTCGTGGCCGGCGCCGCCGGCACGGGCAAATCGACGCTGTCCGCGCTTTTCGCCACGGCGGCCGCCAAGCGCGGCGAGAATACCGCGATGTTCATCTTCGACGAGAGCAAGAACACGCTGCTCACGCGCATGACGGCGCTCGGCACGGATTTCGAGAAGTACCATGACCAGGGCCTGATATCGATCCGGCAGGTGGACCCGGCGGAGCTCACTCCCGGGGAGTTCGCGTACAACATCCGCGATGCGGTGGAGACGAAAGGGGCGCGCATCGTCGTGATCGACAGCCTCAACGGCTACCTCAATGCGATGCCGGGCGAGCGTTTCCTCACCATCCACCTCCACGAGCTGTTGATGTACCTGGGGGAGAAAGGGGTCGCCACGCTGCTGGTGAGCGCGCACCAGGGGTTGATCGGGCAGCCGATGCAGGCGCCGGTGGACGCGAGTTACCTTGCGGACGCGGTCATCCTGATGCGCTACTTCGAGGCTTACGGGGAGGTGCGCCAGGCGATGTCCGTGGTGAAGAAGCGCGGCGGCCACCACGAACGCACGATCCGCGAGTTCCGCTTCACCAGGGGCGGCATCGTCGTGGGTGAGCCCCTTCGTGATTTCCGGGGCGTGCTCACGGGCGTGCCGACCTTCGAGCCGCAAGTCGCCGAAACGGACCGGTTCCGGGACGACGCCCGCCTCATCGAAGGCCGATAGCTTGAGCGATTCGGTCCCAGCGCAGGAGCGCCGTTTCCTGGTCCTGTCCCCGGTGGGGCGTGACGCGGAGCTCACCCGATCGGTTCTCGCGGAATCCGGCATCCGGGCCACCATCTGCCCCGACATGGCGCACCTCGTCCGCGAGCTTGCCCAAGGGGCCGGCGGCGTGCTGCTCGCCGAGGAAGCCATTCTTGACGAAACGAGCCTCTACTACCTCGGAGAGCTCCTGGCTCGCCAGCAGTCGTGGTCCGACCTGCCGATCCTGCTGCTGGCGCGGCCCGGCGCGGACTCGGCAGGCGTGCGGCGTGCCGTACGCACCCTGGGCAACGTGACGTTGCTGGAGCGTCCCGTGCGGGTCGCGGCGTTGGTCACGGCGGCGCAGACCGCACTGCGGGCCCGCCAGCGCCAATACCTCGCCCGCGAGCACCTCACCGAGCTCGACGAGACGGCCAAGGCGTTGGTCGAGAGCGAGGCGAGGCTCAACGCGATCTTTGCCAACGCGGCGGTCGGAATCGCCGAGATCGGCCCCGAAGGCCGCTTCGCCTTCGCCAATGACGCGCTTTGCCAGCTGCTGGGCGAGAGACGGGATCGCCTGCTCACCCGCACGCTGCCCGCGGTGTCCCACCCCGATGAGCGGGCGGCGGTCGAGGGCGAAATTCGCGACGTGCTTCGCGGCGTGCGTGAGCTCTACACCGGCGAGCGCCGCTTCATGCGTCGCGACGGTGAGGTTTTCTGGGTGAAGCTGTCGGTCTCGGCGGTCCGGGAACGGCTGAGCGGACCGAGCCGCGCCGTGGCGGTGGTGGAGGACATCAACGAGCAGAAGCTCGCCGAGGAGGACCTGCGCGAGGCCGACCGCCGCAAGGATGAATTCCTCGCCACGCTCGCCCACGAGCTGCGCAACCCGCTGGCCCCGATCCGCAACTCCCTGCACATCTTCCGCATGGCGAGTGTCCAGGAGCCAGTGGTGGAGCGGGTCACCGCGATGATGGAGCGGCAGGTGGCGCACATGGTGCGAATGGTGGACGACCTTCTCGAGGTGTCGCGGATCAGCCGCGGCAAGATCGAGCTGCGGCGCGAGCGGGTGCAGCTTGCCGAGGTGCTGCGCAGCGCCGTGGACACGAGCCTGCCGTTGATCGAGGCGGCGAAGCACAAGCTCGCGGTCGAGATTCCCGAGGCGCCGATCGTGGTGGATGCGGACCCGGTGCGCCTGGCGCAGGTTTTCGCGAACCTCCTCAACAATGCGGCCAAGTACACCCCTGAGGGTGGCGAGATCCGGATCTCGGTGCGCGAGGAGGATGGGATGGCCGTGATCTGCGTGAAGGACAACGGGGAAGGCATCCCCAAGGCCATGTTGTCGCGCGTGTTCAACATGTTCACCCAGGTGAACACGGGGGCGCGGGCCCAGGGTGGCCTCGGAATCGGCCTCACGCTCGCCAGGACCCTGGTGCTGCTGCACGGCGGCACCATCGAGGCCTCGAGCCCGGGGAGCAACGAAGGCTGCGAGTTCGTCGTGAGGTTGCCGCTGGCGCCGCCGCAGGCGACTGCGCCCGAGCCGGAAAAGGCCCGCGCCGACGGCACCCCGCTGCGGCTGCAGCGCGTCCTGGTGGTGGACGACAACCACGATGCCGCCGACAGCCTCGGCATGCTGCTCGAGTTCCTCGGGGCGGAGGTCAGCGTGGTGCACGATGGCCCCGCCGCGCTCGAGGCGATCAGGTCGTTCCGGCCGGCGGTGGTGCTGCTCGACCTCGGGATGCCGGACATGAACGGAATCGAGGTCGCGCGCAGGATGCGCGCCGACCCGGAGGCGGGGGGCGTGACACTCGTCGCCCTGACGGGATGGGGCCAGAAGGAGGACCGCCGCAAGACCAGCGAGGCCGGCTTCGACTACCACCTGGTGAAGCCCGCCGACGTGGGAATGCTGCAGACCATCCTCGCGGTGCCCGGAGCCTCGGAGATGCGCCACTAGCGTGTGGGCACGCGGGGCCGCCGTGGCATCATCGGCGGCATGATTCCCGCCCTCGAAGAAGGCGCCGTGCGCGAAGCCGCGCGGCGCATCGCGCCCCATGTCCGCCGAACCCCGGTGCTCGATGTCGACGGCGGCGACTTCGGCCTCGAGGGCGTGCGCCTCCGGTTCAAGCTCGAGTTCCTGCAGCACGCGGGGTCGTTCAAGACCCGCGGCGCGTTCAACAACCTGCTCACGCGTGCGATTCCCGCGGCGGGCGTCGTGGCCGCGTCCGGGGGGAATCATGGCGCCGCCGTGGCCTATGCCGCGATGAAGCTCGGACGGCCCGCCACGATCTTCGTGCCGACCGTCGCCTCGCGCGCCAAGCTGGAGCAGATCGAGAGCTACGGCGCGATGCTGGAAGTCGGCGGCGATCGCTACGCCGACGCGCTGGCGGCGAGCGAGGCGTGGGCGACCAGGAGCGGCGCGTTGCCGATCCACGCCTACGACCAGGACGAGACGCTCCAGGGCCAGGCGACCGTGGGCCTGGAGTTCGAGGAGCAGGCGCCGGACCTGGACCGATTGCTGGTGGCCGTGGGCGGCGGCGGGCTCGCGGGCGGCATCGCCGGCTGGTATCGCGGCCGCGTGCCGGTGGTCGGGGTGGAGCCCGAGGAAGCGCCGACCCTCACGCGCGCACTCGAGGCGGGGGCGCCGGTGGATGCCCCGGCCGGAGGGGTCGCCGCGGATTCGCTGGCGCCACGGCGCGTGGGGGCGATCATGTTCCCGATCGCGCAGCGCTACATGGCCGGAACGGTGCTCGTGACCGACGAGGCGATTCGCGAAGCGCAGCGCGCGCTGTGGCGTTCGCTCAGGATCGTGGCCGAGCCGGGCGGCGCGGCGGCGATGGCGGCGCTGATCTCGGGCGCGGACCGGCCGCCGCGACGCACGACCGTGGGCGTGGTGCTGTGCGGCGCGAACACCACCGCGGTGGACTTCGGCCGCTGACTCAGCCGGCGCGGTTTCCCGCGTCCTTGGCCTGGGGCTCCACGGCGCGCGGCACGTCTGCAGGCATCACCACCGGCTCCTCGCTGCGGCGCGCACGTTTCGCGAGCTGGAGGTAGATCTCGCGCAGGCGGTTCAGGTCGTCCTCTTCCATCTCCTCGATGTCCAACAGCTCGTTGTGCGCGCCGTCCTGGGCGCGGATCAGCTCGTCCAGCTTGATCTGGATCGCCTCGGCGTCGCGGTTCTGCGTGGCCTGGATCAGGAACACCATCAGGAAAGTGACGATGGTGGTGGCGGTGTTGATGGTGAGCTGCCACGAGTCGCTGTAGCCGAAGAACGGGCCGCTCACGGCCCAGGCGAGCACCATCAGCACCACGATGGCGAAGGTGGCGGGCCGCCCGGCAAGCCACGAGGTGGACTTCGCCAGCCGCGTGAACAGGGTGGGGTACTTGTGGGTGTCCATGGGCAGGATTGTGGCTTTCGATCAGAGCTGCGAGCTGACCAGCCCCATCATTTTCTCCATCGCGCGCTCGGTCCAGGGGCGGTTGGCCCATTCCTCCAGCGTGATGCGGCGCGAGCGCTTCAGGTCCGCCTCGAAGTCCGCCGCCTGGCGTACCGCGAACCCCGTGTCGTACACGTTGAGATTCGCCTCGTCGTTGAGCCGGAAGGAGCGGCTGTCGAAGTTGGTGGAGCCCACCGAGCTCCACAGCCCGTCGATCACCAGCACCTTGCAGTGGTACATGCTGGGCTCGAACTCGTAGAGCTCGGCCCCGGCCGCGAGGATGCGTCCCCACAACGCGCGCGAGGCGCGGCGCACGAGCTTGGTGTCGATGTGCTTGCCCGGCATGATGATGCGAAGCTTGACGCCGCGCTTCATCGCGTCTTCCAGGGCCGCGAGGGCCAGGTCGTCGGGGACGAAGTACGCCATCGCGAGGTCGATGGACTTCTCGGACGCGGCGATCGCGAGCAGGTACATGAGATGCATCGATTCCGAGCCGCCGTCGGAGGAGCTCATGAAGAGCTGCGCCGGCATCTCGCCCGCCGGCTTGAGCGCGGGAAAGTACGCCTCTCCGTGCAGCACCGCGCCGCTCACCTTGGTCCAGTTGTCGTTGAACGCCGCCTGCATCTGCGCCACCGCCGGGCCTTCGAGCCGGTAATGCGTGTCACGCCAATGCTTCGGGTCCTGTGCGTGACCGTTCCACTCGTCGGCGATGCCTACGCCGCCGGTAAAGCCGACCTTGCCGTCCGCGACCAGGAGCTTCCTGTGGGTGCGATTGTTCAGGCGGTCGAGCGCGTACCAGGTGAGGGGGTGGTAGCGCTGGATCTCGACCCCGGCCTGCTCCATCTCCTTCAGGTACTTCTCCTCCATCTTCTGGCTGCCGACCCAGTCGAGGAGGATGTGCACCTTCACCCCGGCGCGAGCACGCTCGGCCAGCGCGTCGACGAACTGCTTGCCGATGTCCCCGGACCAGTAGATGTAGGTCTCGAAGGTGATGGTGCGTTTCGCGGAGCGGATCGCCTCCAGCATCGCGGGGAAGATCTGGTCGCCGTTCAGCAGCGTTTCGACCTTGTTGCCCGGGACCATCGCCGGGCCCAGCAGGTTGCCCATGGTGCGAACGAATTGCGGGTCGGCCGTCCCGTACAGGTGCTTCACGGCAAGGCGCAGGCGCTTTTCGTTATTGCTGAAGAGATTGGCCGCGAGCAGGACGAGGACGGCGCCGAGAGCTACCAGGCCGAGGATCTTGGGGAGTGAGAGTTTCATGCGGCGCGGGGGGGTTGGGGACGCTGGACAGACACCGCCCGGGCGCCACCGTTCCTTCCGGGCGCCCGCGCCGGCGCTATCCGAGGAGGAGCAGCACGCCGCTGGCGAGGTAGAAGACGCCCAGCGTCATCACCGTCACCTGGGTCCACTTGCGGAACGACGCGTCGTCCATCTTCTCCAGCACCCGCTTGGAGAGCGCGGTGCCGAGGAATGCGAAGCCCACCATCATCACCGCGAGCCACGGGTTCACCGCGCCGCGATCGGCCGCGACCACCATCCCGCCGAAGTACACGATCTTCATGAGGTGGGTGAAGCTCTGCGTCATCGCCTTGGTGGCCACCACCGCGTGGCGTCCCATCTTCGAGCGCACGAAGAAGACATCGAGGATCGGGCCCGAGATGCCGGCCGTGAGCGAGAGGAATGCGCAGATCACGCCGCAGGCGAAGGGGTGCCCGCGACGCTCCACGTTGAGGTGGAGCTTTTCCGGCAGCGCGAAGGTGACGAAGGGTGTCAGCCCCATCATCACCAGCGCCGCCGGCTTGCTCACGACGAAGGTGGCGGCGGTGAACGCTACCAGGGTCGCCAGCGCTCCCACGGCATAGCCCCGGAAGACGCGCCAATCCACCTGCTTGCGCCACATGAGCGCGCGCCAGCCGTTGGCGGCCAGTTGCGTGATGCCGTGCAGCATCATCGCGGCGGGCAGCGGCATCAACGCCAGCAGGATCCCCATCAGGATCATGCCGCCCGCCATCCCGAGGATGCCGGAGATGAACGAGGTGGCGACGGCGGAGGCCGCGAGGATCGCGAAGAGGAGCGCGGTGGGCATGGGGTACGGCGGGAAAAGGGCTTACCGTATCACGCTGGGGTGGGGGGAAAAGCAGACTCTATCCCCCCGATGCACCGTGCTCGCGTGTCACCGCCCCCAACGAGCGGCTAGAATTGCCGTTCAATTCGCCCTGCGCCCCGACCGTGTCCGCCGCCATCCCCGCCGCCGCACCCACCTTCCGCCAGGACGCGAGCGTCATCTCGATCGTGGGCTTCACCCACGGAACCTCGCACTTCTTCCACTTCATGCTGCCGCCGCTCTTCCCGTGGCTGATGCGGGATTTCGGGTTGTCGTTCACCCAGGTGGGCGCGCTGATGTCGGTGTTCTTCGTGGTCTCCGGAGTGGGGCAGGCGCTGGCCGGCTTCCTCGTCGACCGGGTGGGCGCGCTGCGCGTGCTCTACGGCGGCATGGGACTGCTGGCGCTTTCCGGCCTCGCGCTCTCGGTCGCCGCCAGCTTCCCGATGCTCGTGGTCGCCGCCGCCATCGCGGGCCTGGGCAACAGCGTCTTCCACCCCGCCGATTTCACCGTGCTCAACCGGCGGGTCTCCACCGGGCGCCTCGGGCACGCGTTCTCGGTCCATGGGCTCACGGGAAGCCTCGGGTGGGCGGCGGGCCCGGTCTTCATGATCGCCATCGCCGAGACCCTCGGCTGGCGTGCCGCGGGCGTGGGTGCGGCGCTGGTGGGCGGGCTCGCGCTGGGCTTCCTGTTCCTGAATCGCCGCCTGCTCGCGGAAGTGGCGGTCGCCGCGGAGCCGCCGCGGCGCGACGCCGGCACCTTCGCCTTCCTCGGCGTGGGCGTGGTGTGGATGTGCTTCGCGTTCTTTCTGCTCGCGGTGATGGCGTTCGGCGGGCTGCAGAATTTCGCACCCCCGATCTTCGAGCGCACCTACGGCGTCTCCCTCGCGTTCGCGACTTCGGGCCTCACGGCGTACCTGCTGGGAAGTGCGGCGGGTACCGGGGCCGGGGGGTTCTTCGCCTCGAAGGGCACGCACCAGGATCGCCTCGTCGCGCTTTCCCTTTCCACGG
Organism: Burkholderiales bacterium; assembly: GCA_031375445.1. Classification (GTDB taxonomy): domain Bacteria; phylum Pseudomonadota; class Gammaproteobacteria; order Burkholderiales; family Usitatibacteraceae; genus Usitatibacter. Next base: position 31,487 of record JANMHV010000360.1, read on the forward strand.
CGGCGGCGTGCGCCATCGTGCTCGCCTCGGGCGCGGTGCCGGGCTGGAGCATCGTGGCGTTGATGGGGCTGATGGGATTCGGCGCCGGCTTCTCGGGCCCGTCGCGCGACATCCTCGTGCGCCGTGCCGCCACCAGCACCTTCGGCGCCGGGGCCTATGGCCGCGTGTACGGCTTCGTCTACTCAGGCATCGACACGGGGCTCGCCATCGCGCCGCTGGTCTTCGGGCCGCTGATGGATGCGGGCCGCTACCTGCACGTGCTCTGGGGAGTCGCCGCGCTGCAGACCCTCGCGATCCTCGCCGCCCTCGC
>JANMHV010000372.1:0-2349 GCA_031375445.1 Burkholderiales bacterium
GTGAATGGGGTTCAGGTGTTGCCCTTTTTCATCAGTCCCGGGCGTATCCAGAATTTTGTGTGTGAGGTCATCATGACACCCAAGGAGGCCATGAATGACCGACCAACCCGCACCCAAGAAGCCACGCAAGCGCAGGGAGAAGGGTCCGTTCTCGGACGAGCTGCTGGACCAGTTGCTGAGTCATTTGAAGGGCCATGACGCCGAGAGCCTGCTCGGGCAGTCGGGCCTGGTGGGGCAGCTCAAGAAGCAGCTGATGGAGCGGATGCTGGCCGGGGAGCTGACCCAGCACTTGCGTTCGGAGGCCGAGGCGGGGGCGAGCGGCAACCACCGCAACGGCACGACTCCCAAGACGGTCCTGGCGGGCGAAGACAGCCTTGCCCTGGCCGTGCCGCGGGATCGGCTCTCGACCTTCGATCCGATTCTGGTGGCCAAGCACCAGCGGCGCCTGCCCAAGTTCGACGACCGCGTAATCAGCATGTACGCCCGCGGCATGACGGTGCGCGAGATCCAGGGGCATCTGCTCGAGATCTACGGCGTCGATGTCTCGCCCGAGCTCATCTCCACGATCACCGACGAGGTCATCGAGGAGGTCGGGCAGTGGCAGGCGCGTCCGCTCGAGGCGATGTATCCGATCGTCTACTTCGACGCGCTGCGACTCAAGATCCGCGACGGCGGCACGGTCAAGAACAAGGCGGTGTACCTCGCTTTGGGTATTGACCGGCAGGGCTCCAAGGACGTGCTGGGCATGTGGATCGAGGAGAGCGAGGGAGCCAAGTTCTGGCTGCGGGTCTTCAACGAGCTGCGCAACCGCGGCCTGCAGGACATTCTCATCGCCGTGGTCGACGGGCTTCGCGGCTTCCCCGACGCCATTCAGGCGGTGTTCCCCCAGGCCCAAATCCAGACTTGCGTGGTTCACCTGCTGCGCAACTCCATGGACCAGGTCTCGTGGAAGGACCGCAAGACCCTCGCCGCGGCCCTCAAGCCTATCTACCAGGCTCCTGATGCGCTCGCCGCCGAGGCAGCGCTCACGGCCTTCGAGCAAGGCCCATGGGCGCGATGGCCGGCCATCGCGCAAGCCTGGCGAAGGCAGTGGCCGCAGGTGGTGCCGTTCTTCGCCTACCCGGAGGAGGTACGCGTCATCCTCTACACGACCAACGCGATCGAGAGCCTGCACATGCAGGTCCGGAAGGTTTGTAAGAGCCGGGGCCACTTCCCGAGCGACGACGCCGCACGCAAGCTGCTCTACCTGGCCTTGCGCAACATCACGAAGAAATGGACGATGCCCCATCGCTTCTGGAGGACCGCTGCCAACCAGTTCACGATCATGTTCGGCGATCGATTCACTCGCCCCGACACCGAGCTGTGATCACCCAGGCCTCACACACAAAAATACTGATACGCCCTTCAGGTGTTGCCCTTTTTCATCAGTCCCCTGCGTCCTCTGAAGCCTCTCGCATCGCATTCGATTCGAAGGAGTGGCGCCCCACCGACCCGCCTTTTGCCGCATTTCTCTTCATTTGCTTTCTCTCGCGCGCCTCTGCCCCTCTCCTTTTCCTCTTGCGTTGAAATCAAGCGCCGGGGGTTCGCGAGATCTCAACGCCAGCCACTGTGTAACTACGAAAGCTGAAAAGAACGACCTCCACCTCCCCATCCTCGACCTCCCGCTCAACGAACCCCAGGCGCTTCGCGAGCTCCCGCATCCCGTCGTTCTCCGCCAGCACATAGCCCACCATCCTCTCGATGCCCCGCTCCCGAGCCACCGCCACCAGCCGCTCCATCATGCGGCGCCCGAGACCGCGCCCCTGCCACGCATCCGCCACCACGATGGCGAACTCGCAGGCCTGCCCGTCCGGGAGGCACACGTACCGGCAGACGCCCGCCTCGCGCTCGCGCGTGCCCTCCCGGTAGATCGCGACCAACGCCATCTCGCGGTCGTAGTCGATCTGCGTGAAGCGCGCCAGCTGCGCCGGGGAAATCGACCGCACGCCGCCCTGGAAGCGCAGCCGCCGTGTGCGGGCCGACAGGCTTTCCAGGAGCTCGACCTCGAGTGTCGCGTCTTCGGGCCGGATCGGCCGCAGCAGGAGCGACTCGCCGCCGGGGAGCTCGAGCGTCGTCTCCAGGTGCGCGGGATAGGGATGGATCGCGAGGTGCGAATAGCGTCGCGCGGTCGTGGGCACGCGCCGCACCACCACCCGGGCATCGAGCGCCAGCACGCCCGCCTCGTCCGCCACCAGGGGATTGATGTCCATCTCGACCACCTCGGGCAGCTCGCACGCCATCTCCGACACCCGCAGCAGCACATGGTCGAGGGCGGTGCGGTCGATGGCGGGCAGCTGCCGGAAGCGCTCG
>JANMHV010000448.1:0-1516 GCA_031375445.1 Burkholderiales bacterium
CCCGCGCGGGCTGCAGCACGCGGGCGCCCGCAGCCACCGCGGCGGTGACGAGCGCCGGGTCGAGGTGCTCGCGCGGGACCGCGCGCCCCCAGCGTTGCCCGGCGCGCGGCTCAGGCATCGGAGCCTCGACCACGATGTCGCGCGCGAAGCAGCCGACCCGCGACACCGCCGGCCCCGACGCGCCTTCCAGGCCTGCGACCCCGAGCTCTTCCAGCAGGGTCCACGTGGTGGCGGAGATGTACTCGCCGCACACCTTGCGGCGGGGGAACGCCGCCTTCTCGACGAGTGCCACGGCGAGCCCGCCGCGCGCGAGGCCGAGTGCCGCCGTGGCCCCCGCGGGCCCGGCGCCGATCACGATGGCGTCAAGCCGTGGCACCGGCGCTCGCCACGAAGGAATGGCTGAAGAGACCACGCCCGCGCTCTTCCACCGCGCCGCCGCCGCGCGGCCACAGCGCGCCGATCTCGCCGCCGCGGAAGCCCGCGCGCACGCTCACCACCGCGTCGTGGCGGGTCACGTCGTTGCAGCCGATGAGGCCCAGCAGGTGCGAGCCCAGGAGTGCCGTGCGCGAGCGCCGCGGCTCGCAGGCCACGAACACCCGGGAGCGCCGTGCGACGTGGGCCAGCAGTGCCGCGAGGCGCGCGTCGTCGAAGTGGTGCAGGAAGAGGTTGGCCACCACCGCGGGCACGGGATCGCGGAAGCGGTCGAGCCCGTCGAACACGTCGGCCTCGAGGACCTGCATCGTCCAGCCCCGGGCCGCGAAGCGCGCCTCGAGGTGGGCCGGCACGCACGGCGCTCGATCGAGCAGGGTCACGGTGGCGGGCGCGGCGGGGCGTGGCAGGCTTGCCACCACGGCGAGGGCGAAGGTGCCGTCGCCCGCGCCCAGCTCGAGCAGCGCGGGCACGCCGGATGGGAAGCGCGCGCGCAGCTCGCGCGCCACGATCCGCGCGTTGGCCATCAGCAGGTTGATGCGGGCGAGGTCGCGGCGCGAGCGCACCGCGCGCGGGTCGGAGGCGGGCAGCTGGTCCAGCCATTCGGGCTCGACGCGGCGCGTGCTCGCCATCTACGCCACTTCGAGCAGCGCGCCGTGGCAGCTGAAGCCGGCGCCGAACGAGGACATCCACCACAATCCAGCGGGCGCGCCACCCTCCAGGGCCGCGGCGAGCACGAACAGCACGAAGGGGCTGGAGAGGTTGCCATAGTCGCGCAGCATCGCTTCACTCCAGCGCAGTGCCGCTGCGTCGAGCGCGAGGCGCGAGCGCACTTCCTCCAGCACGCGGCGCCCGCCCGCGTGCATCACCCAGGTGGAAATCCCGTCGCGGCCGATGCCCTCCCGTGCGAGGCACTCGTCGAGCACCCGCCGGGCCGAATCGCCCGCCATGCGCGGCACCGGAAGGGTGAGGATGTTGCGCAGCAGCCCGCCGCGCTGCTCGAAGCGCAGCGCATCGCGCTTCGAAGGATCGGTCATCGTTTGCGCGGCCTTCCACCGCACGCGCCGGCCCGTGCCCCGCGCCTCGC
>JANMHV010000030.1:0-2362 GCA_031375445.1 Burkholderiales bacterium
GGGTGGGGCGTATTCATGACCGTCATCTCTGATTCAACGTGGTCGAATCGTTTGCCTTCGGTTTATCCCATTCATCCCATTAATCCCATTCATCCCCATTCCCCGCCTTGACATGAAAACCTTCTTCGAAAAAGTCTGGCAAGACCACGTCATCACCTCGCTGGGCGACGCGGACCTCCTGCAAGTAGACCGCCTGGTGCTCCACGAGCTCTCCGGCAGCCAGGCGGTGAGGGCGCTCGCCGAGGCCAACAGGAAGCCGATGGCGAAGGAGCAGGTGTTCACGGTGATCGAGCACCTCATCAGCACCCGCCCCGGCCGCGGGCCGACGGAGTCGGCCTCGAAGAGCGGCCCGATCATGATCGAGACCACGCGCCGCGCCTCGATCGACTGGGGCTTCCACTTCATCGACTACAACGATCCGCGCCAGGGCATCGCCCACGTGGTGGCGCCGGAGCTCGGCATCGCGTTCCCGGGGGCGACCCTGGTGTGCTGCGACAGCCACACCAGCACCGTGGGCGGCGTGGGGGCGCTGGCGTGGGGCATCGGCGCCTCCGAGGCGGAGCACGTGCTCGCCACGCAGACGCTGGCGCAATCGCGGCCGAAGACGATGCGCGTCAATTTCGATGGCAAGCTGCAGCCCGGCGTCTACGCCAAGGACATGATCCTCGCGCTCATCGGGCAAGTGGGTGCCCAGGGCGGCATCGGCTACGCGGTGGAGTACGCGGGGGAAGCGGTGCGCGCGCTGCCGATCGAGGGGCGGCTTACGCTCTGCAACATGGCGATCGAGTTCCAGGCCAAGTACGGCTTCGTGCCGCCCGACGCTGTGACCCTCGAATACTTGCGAGGTCGCGAGTTCTCGCCGAAGGGTGAGATCTGGGACGCGGCGGCGGCGTACTGGCTCTCGCTCGCCACCGACCCGGGAGCCACGTTCGACCTCGAGGTCCACGTCGATTGCAACACGCTTGCCCCGCAAGTGACCTGGGGCACGAGCCCCCAGCAGGTGACCTCCATCGAGGGCAGCGTGCCGCGCCCTGGCGAGGCGGCCGACGAGAAGGCGCTGGGCTACATGCGCCTCGAGGCGGGGACGCCGCTCGCGGGCCTGAAAGTGGACGTGGCCTACATCGGCTCCTGCACCAACGCGCGGCTCTCGGACCTGCGCGCCGCCGCGGACGTGTTGCGCGGGCGCAAGGTCGCCCCGGGGGTGATGGCGATCTGCGTCCCGGGCTCCACACCGGTCAAGGCCGCGGCCGAAGCCGAGGGGCTGGACCGCGTGTTCATCGATGCCGGCTTCGAGTGGCACGAGTCGGCGTGCGGCTTCTGCGGCCACATCGGCGACAACCGCTTCGCCGACCTGCGCGTGGTGAGCACCACCAATCGCAACTTCGAGGGCCGCCAGGGCCCGAAGACGCGCACGCACCTCGCGAGCCCCGCGACGGTGGCGGCGAGCGCGGTAGCCGGTTGCATCGCCGACGCGCGCTCGATGACCCTCTCCCCGGCCCTCCCCCAGGGGGGAGGGAGCCACACGTCCCCCAGGGGGTCCGCGTAATGGAAGCCTTCATCCGCGTCACCGGCATCGCCGCCCCGCTCGTGCGCATCAACATCGACACCGACCAGATCATCCCCACGCTCTTCCTCGGCGGCACCGATGCGAAGGGCTACGGCGCGCACCTCTTCCACGGCTGGCGCTTCCTGCCCGATGGGCGGCCCAACCCGGAGTTCGTGCTGAACCAGCCGCCGTTCGACCGCGCGCAGGTGCTGCTGGCCGACCGCAACTTCGGCTGCGGCTCGTCGCGGGAGCGCGCGCCCAAGGCGCTGCGGGAGTTCGGCTTCCGCGCGATCCTGGCGCCTTCCTATGGCGGCATCTTCTTCAACAACTGCTACCGCAACGGCATCGTGCCGGTGGAGCTGCCGATCGAGGCGGTGCGCGAGATCGAGGCGGAGGTGGATGCGAACCCATCCGGGCAGGTGACGGTGGACCTCGAGTCGCAGCGGGTCACCTCGCCGTCGGGGGAATCGTATTCATTCACGGCGCCCACGACCTTGCGCGACATGTTGCTGGCGGGGGTGGACGAGATCGAGCTAACGTTGGGGCGGCAGTCCGAGATCGAGCAGTTCCGCGAAAAGGATCGCGCGCGCCGGCCGTGGGCGTATTTATAGCGGCGTCCATGGCGGGTAGCGGGGGGTTGCGGAGGTCGGTTTCACCACGAAGGACACAAAGGACACAAAGGCAAAGCGAAGGAAAGCAAAAGAAGGCGTTAACGCAATATCGACGAGGGCGTATCAGTATTTTTGTGTGTGAGGCCTGGGTGATCACAGCTCGGTGTCGGGGCGAGTGAATCGATCGCCGAACATGATCGTGAAC
>JANMHV010000056.1:0-17053 GCA_031375445.1 Burkholderiales bacterium
CTCCCATATGCGACATCTAGTTGCCCCAAGACGGAACCCTTGCGGTCCGGGGCGAGACCCGCGTTCTGACTTGCCGCAAGATCGACGCTGCGCGAGAAAGTCACGGAATGGGTGGTAGTGACCCTCACTCCCCCTGCGATCGGGCGCATCGCGGCGTCTCGACCCGGATCGCGGGTTCCGTCTTGCGGGCTACAAAGTAGCGAAGGTCAGTGCTTGGTGGGATTGCGCCCGCCGGGTGCCGACATCATTTCCAGGCTCGGTCGCCCGGTATTGAGCGAGGCGTTGAGCGAGGAGGCGAGGGCCGCGTCGCCATTGACGATGGAGGCCCAGGTGAGCTCCACGCCCTTGCGCTTACCCTTGGAGACGAGCTTGAAGCCTTCCTGGCTCACGGTGAGGGTGAACTTGTCGCCGTTGAGGTCGAGTTCGCGTTTGAAGGGTGCGCTGAGTTTGGTGGTCATGGATCGATTCTCTTTGTGGGGGAAGCCAACGCTAGGCTAGACCCCTCGTATGACGTGCGTATCCGCGCCCATGGGCCTATCGGAGGATGCCGGTTGGATTGGGGGCGGGCGGCCGCTTTCGCACCCGCCGGGGAGGCGGGGGGGGATTTTTCGGGTACCGGGGCAGCCCGGAAGGGCCTCTGACCATGCCCCCTTAACGCGCGATGCCCCCCGGGGAATACAGGATCTCCCCCAGCCGCTCGATGGGGGCGGGATCGGCGAGGTTCGCGGCCCCCTCCCGCAGCCGCCGCTCCCAGTCGCCCCGCCGGGTGGTGAGCGCCAGCTCGACGTACTGGCCCGGGGTGCCGGCGATGAGTTCCGGCGCCCCGGCGGCCCGCAGCATCGCGGCACTCTGGCGGCCGCGCATGAGGGGGCCGGGGAGGGTCACCACCGGCAGGCCCGCGCCCAGCGCATCGAGCGAGGTATTGCCGCCGGACCAATGGAGGGTGTCCAGCATCACATCGCAGGCGGCGTTGAGGGCCCGGTAGTCGGCATGGGGCAAGTAGCCCTGGATCATCGCGACGCGGCGGGAAGCGTCGACGCCCCTCGACGTGAAGGCGCGGCCGATCCGGGTGAGGAAGGCGCGCGTCACCTCCGGCCAGGGCGAGGCGAACATCACCAGCATCCCCGCGGGATCCCGCGCCAGCACCTCGGCGAGCAGCGTGTCGTTGTCGGGATGGATCTTGAAGAGCGATTGGGGGACCAGGTAGCGGCGTCCTTCCGGGAGTTGCGGTGCCTTCCCATGCGCGCCTTCCGGGAAGGCGTAAGCGGTGCCGATCCCCGGAAGGAGCAGCAGTGGTTCGCGGTAGGAGGCCTGGGCGCCCTCGGGCTCCATCGCGGCGACCGAGAGGAAGCCGTCGATCGTCGCGAGCCCGGAAGTGACGGGATGTCCCCACGCCGCAAGCTGGCGCGGCGCGAGGCGGCGAGCCGCGAGCGCCATCGTGGCGCCGTGCATGCCGAGCTCCGGGTAGACCAGCACATCGGGCTGGTCGGCGGCGATGGCGGCGGCAATTCTTTCCTCAACATGCCCCGCGGTGGGACGGAAAATCGCGCTCGAGGTCGCGATCGCCGCGGTCGTGGCATCGCGCAGCTCGTTGGACGCGTACGTGAACACCTCGAAGCGCTCGGGATCGAGGCCGCGGATCCACGGCCTGAAGTAGCGGCCCACCGGATGGTCGTGGAAGAAATGGCTCACGAAGCCCACGCGGACTCGCTCGCGACGCGGCGTTTCGCGGAGCTCGGCGGGCGGCAGCACGCGGGTGAGCAACTCGCCATAGCGTGTTTGCAGCGCCATGTCGTCGCGGCCCTGGTAGGCCAGCAGGAAATTGGCCCAGCGCGGCTCCTGCCCGGCGAAACGCCCGGATGCCGCGTGCAGGCGCTCCATTCCCGCGGCGAAGCGCTCGCGGCATTCGTCGAGATGCGCGACGCTCTCGTACACCGGCGGGAGGGTGAGCTCCGCGCCGAGCGCCGCGCGCAGGCTGCCGGGGAAATGCGTGGCGACGTGGCCGTACTCGCGCTGCGCTTCTCCCGCGTGGCCGGCTTCGGCGAGCAGGTCCGCCTGGGCGAAGCGCGTGCCGAGCTCGCGCGGCGCGGCGCGAATCGCGTGTCCGTAGGCGGTGAGCGCCGCATCGAGCTCGTGGCGCCGGCGCCGCAGGTCGCCCGCCAGCCGATGGGCGGCGGCCAGGCCGGGATCGATGCGTGCAGCGGCCTCGGCCTCGCGCAGCGCGCCCTCGCCATCGGCGCGCAGCGAATGCAGTCGCGCCAGGTTGAACCGGGACAGCGCATCGCGCGGATCGAGGCGCAACGCTTCGCCCAGCGCACGCTCGGCCTGGTCGTGGCGGTCGAGCATCGCAAGGCAATTGCCGGCGGTGGCCCAGGCGCGGCCGTAGCCGGGCTCCGCCGCCACCGCGGCCTGCAGCGCGGTGAGCGCCTCGTCCGCACGGCCGGCGTCCATACGCACGCGCGCGAGCTCGACCAGGGGCATTGCCCACCGGGGCGCAGCGCGCGCGGCCTCGTCGAAGCGCGCTTCCGCCTCGCCGAGCGCGCCGCGATCGTGCAGAACGCCGCCTTCCAGCAGCAGGTACGACGGCTCGCGCCCGCCGTGGGCGATGGCCTGGGCCGCGCTCGCGAGTGCCGCGTCGAGCGTGCCCGCCTGGTGCTCGGCCACGCCCTTGAGGTGCCAGGCTACCGCGTCGCCCGGGGCGTCTCGCAGCACCAGCTGGTACAGCGCGATGGCGCCGGCGAGGTCGCCGCGGCGGTGGCGCTCGCGCCCCTGCTCGAGCGCGGCCGCGCTCAAGGGCGCGGCGGCCGGACGCGCCCCGCGAGCAGCCGCTCCAGCAATGCCGCGCGGTCGTCGCGTGCCGGAGCCTGCGCACCCCGCTCGAACAGCAGCGTGTTGGCTTGCGAGTAGAGGTCGGGGGCGATGTGCAGCAGGGCAGGGCCGAAGGCGCGGAACGCGGCGAGCTGGGAGTCGCCGTCGAGGCCGATGCGCCCGAGGGCGTCGGCCACGGTGCGTGCGAAGGTGGCGGGGGAGAGGGGATTGGCGTTCGGATCGAGCGGCTCGCCTCCCAGCAGCTCGCCGAAGCGCCCGGAGACCTCCGAGAGCTCGTTCTTCGCCTGCTCGGCCATGCGGCCGGCGGCAAGCTCCAGCGCCCGCGCGAGCTCCGGCGAGCCGCCCGGCGGCACCTCGCAGGCGGCCAGCTTCAGGTCGAAGCGATCGCGAAAGAGTCGCCCCGCCTGTTCGCCGAGCGTGGGTGCGTTGCGCGCCAGCAGCACCAGCGTGTCGCGCAGCAGGTCGCGGCGCGCGGCGCCGGCGGTGCCGTTGATCTCGTCCCGCAACACGTCGCACACCATCGGTGTCACGGCCGCCACGTCGGCAGCGAAGGCGGTGGCGAGCAGGTCGCGCACGGCGGTGATGGGGGAGGGCTCGGCCTTGACCGCCGCCCGCCGGGCGGCGTGGTTCCCGGTTCGTTGCCTCATGCCGTCATGTTAAGGGATGGCGGCGCCATCGGGCTGTTAAGCTCGCTACGATGCGCCGCGCCACCATCGGCTTCATCTTCGCCCTCGTCGTCCTCGACGTCCTCGCCATGGGCATCGTGATCCCGGTGCTGCCGCGCCTGGTGGAGAGCTTCGAGGGCGGGGACACCGCGAGTGCCGCGCGCATCTACGGCGTGTTCGGCACCGCGTGGGGGCTGATGCAGTTCCTCTTCATGCCGCTGATCGGCGCGCTCTCGGATCGCTTCGGCCGCCGCCCGGTGATCCTCGCCTCGTGCCTGGGCTTCGGCCTCGATTTCCTCCTGATGGCGCTGGCCCCCACGCTCGCCTGGCTGCTGGTGGGACGCATCCTCTCCGGCATCACCTCGTCGAACATGGGCACCGCGTTCGCCTACGTGAGCGACGTGACGCCGCCGGAAAAGCGCGCGGCGGCCTTCGGCATGATGGGCGCCGCCTTCGGGCTGGGCTTCGTCCTCGGACCGGCGCTGGGCGGCATCCTCGGCGAGGTGAGCCCGCGCCTGCCGTTCTGGGTCGCCGGAATCCTCGCCCTGGCGAACGCCGCCTACGGCTTCTTCGTGCTGCCCGAGTCGCTGCCGCCGGAGCGCCGCGCCCCGTTCTCGTGGCGACGCGCCAACCCCATGGGCGCGCTGGCCCTGCTGCGCTCGCATCGCGAGCTGGGTGGGCTCGCCACCGCGAGCTTCCTGATGCAGCTGGCGCACATGGTGCTGCCGAGCGTTGCGGTGCTCTACATGGGCTATCGCTATGGCTGGACCGAGCTGCAGGTGGGATTGACCCTCGCCGCGGTGGGCGTGTGCTCGATGATCGTGCAGGGCGGGCTGATGCGCCCGGTGGTGAAGCGCATCGGCGAGCGGCGTGCGATCGCGCTGGGCTTCGGCTGCGGGGTCGCAGGAATGCTTATCTACGGAGTGGCACCCAGCGCGGCGCTCTTCCTCGCCGGCATCCCGGTGATGGCCCTCTGGGGGTTCGCGGGGCCCTCGATCCAGTCGCTGATGACGCGCCTCGTGTCGCCGTCGGAGCAGGGCCGGCTGCAGGGTGCCAACGCGAGCCTCGCCGCGGTGGCGAGCGTGATCGGCCCGACGCTCTTCACCCAGGTGTTCGCCCACTTCATCGCCGACGGCACGGAGGCCGCTTCGGGCGCGCCCTTCGTGCTGGCGGCGGTGCTCCTGGGAGCGGCGCTCGCGGTGGCGTGGATCGCGACCGCGAAGCCCGGGGTCAGAGCACCGGCGAAGTGAGGCGTGCCAGGGATTCCACGAGGTTCGTCCATTGCGCCCCACCCCGACGCCGGCGGAACGGGCTGCTCAAGGCCCGGTCCTCCTCGAAGCGCCGGGCAAGCCGATCGATGACGCCGCGGTCGTAGAACGCCGCGGCCACCTCGAAGTTCAGGCGGAAGCTGCGGTTGTCGAGGTTCGCCGTGCCCACCACCGCCACGCTGTCGTCGACGATCATCGTCTTGGCGTGCAGCATCGGCGGGCCGTACTCGTGCACCACGATGCCGGCCTTGGCGAGCGCGTCGCAATAGGTGCGCGAGGCGGCGTTGACGATCCTCGAGTCGCCCTTCTTCGGCACGATCACCTGCACGTCGACGTCGCGCAGCTGCGCGATGCGCAGCGCCGACTCCAGCGCTTCCTCGGGGATCAGGTATGGCGTCTGGATCCACACGCGGGTGCGCGCCGTGGCGATGGCCGCGAGGAAGAAGGCGAGCATCGGCGCGTTCTCGTCGTCGGGCCCGGAGGCGAGGATCTGCACCGGAATCCCCTCGCCACCGGCGTCGGCGGGTGGAAAGTAGGAAGGCAGGCTCTCCTCGGTGATGGCGAACGAGCCGTGTGAATAGGTCCAGTTCTCGAGGAAGAGCCGCTGCAGCTTCCTCACCGGCTCGCCATCGATGCGCGCGTGCTGGTCGCGCCACGCGTCCTTGCCGGAGCGGGTGGGGCTGGCCGGGTCGTGGAGGTTGATGCCGCCGAGGAAGCCCGCGCGGCCGTCGACGATCGCGATCTTGCGATGGGTGCGAAAGTTGGCGAAGTGCAGCGCGCCGAAGGAGAACCCCACCGGATTGAAGATGCGCACGTCGCCGCCCGCGTCCGTGAGCGGCCTCCAGAAGGCGTCCTTCAGGCGCGGCGAGCCCACGCCATCGACGAGCACGCGCACCTCGACCCCACGGCCCGCCGCCGCCGTGAGGAGGTCGCGGAAATGGTTTCCGACCCGATCGGGCTCCCAGATGTAGTACTCGAGGTGGATGTGGTGGCGCGCGCGGACGATCGCTTCCTCGAGCGCCTCCATGCACTGGTCGCCATCGTCGAGCAGCACCACCGCGGTGGCGAGGGTGGGCACGCCCTGGTTGAGCCGGCGGCCCACGGCGGCGAGGCCGCGGGAATCGCGCTCGAGGGTCACCTCCTCCCGCCGCGAGGTTGCGCGCAGGTACTGCGAGACGCTGCTCGCCATGGCGCGGGCGACTCCATAACGGCGCCGGCGCCGCTGCAGCCGCCGCGGCCCGAACACCATGTAGTAGAGCCCCGAGATCACCGGCAGCGCGATGAAGGCGAAGATCCACGCGAGTGTCGCCTGGGGCGAGCGGCGGCTCATCAGGAGCGAGGCGCACGCCACCAGCACCCACACGGCGTACGAGCCTATGAAAATTGCGAACCAGGGAATTTCGATCATCGGATGCGAATCGGTGGGGACACCGGAAGTGTACGGGTCCGGCGGCGGGGCTCGCCGGGGATTAAACTATTCAGTGCCAGACACCATTTCCGGAGCAACGCCATGACCGCCCGCCACCCCGCCCCCTACGACGTCCAGGACCTCTCCCAGCGCATCGCGCGCCATTGGGATGCCGAAATCGTGGGCGAGCTCACCGAATACATCCGCCTGCCGGCCAAGTCGCCGCATTTCGACCCGAAGTGGCGCGAGAACGGCCACATCGAGGCGGCGGTGCAGCAGGCGATGGCGTGGGCGAAGCGCCAGCCGATCGAGGGCCTGCAGCTCGAAGTCGTGCGCATCGAAGGCCGCACTCCGGTGCTGTGGTTCGACGCGCCTGCGCGCGGCGCCGGCGCCGGAACGCGCACCGTGGTGCTTTACGGCCACCTCGACAAGCAGCCCGAGATGACCGGCTGGCGCGAGGGCATGGGCCCGTGGCAGCCGGTGCTGGAAGAGGGCCGGCTCTACGGCCGCGGCGGCGCCGACGACGGCTATGCGGTATTCGCTTCGCTCGCGGCCATCGCCGCACTCGACGCCCAGGGCGTGGCCCGCCCCCGCTGCGTGGGGCTGATCGAGACCTGCGAGGAGAGCGGCAGCTACGACCTGCCCGCATACCTCGACTTGCTGGCCCCGCGTTGCGGCGATACGGCGCTGGTCATCGCGCTCGACTCCGGCGCCGGCAATTACGAGCAGCTCTGGGTCACCACGAGCCTGCGCGGGCTCGTCAACGGCACGCTGGAGGTGAAGGTGCTGGAGGAGGGCGTGCATTCGGGCGACGCGGGCGGCGTGGTGCCTTCCTCGTTCCGCGTCGCGCGCCAGCTCCTCGACCGCCTCGATGACTCGCGCACCGGGGTCGTGACCCACAAGGCGTTCCAGTGCGAGATTCCCGCCGAGCGCGTGGCGCAGGCAAAGCAGGCCGCCGAGATCATCGGCGAGCAGTTGTGGAAGCGCTTCCCCTGGGCCGGTTGCTGCGACGACCAGGGCACGGCGAGCCTCTTCGCCCAGCCGGTCACGAAGGAGCCGGTGGAGATCGTGCTCAACCGTACGTGGCGCGCGGCACTTGCAGTCACCGGGGCCGATGGCCTGCCGCCGATCGCGAGCGCCGGCAACGTGCAGCGCCCGTTCACCTCCCTCAAGCTCTCGATGCGCCTGCCGCCTCTGGTCGACGGCCCCCGCGCCGCGGCCACGATGAAGGAGCTGCTGGAGGCCGACCCGCCCTACCAGGCGAAGGTCACCTTCACCTCGGGAGGATCGACGGGCTGGAATGCGCCTCCCACCGCGCAATGGCTCGCGGCGGCGCTGGATAGCGCCTCGCAGGCATTGTTCTCGCGCCCCGCGGCCTACATGGGCGAGGGCGGGACCATTCCCTTCATGGGGATGCTCGGCGCCAAGTTTCCCTCGGCGCAGATCCTCGTGACCGGCGTGCTGGGGCCCAAGTCCAATGCGCATGGGCCCAACGAGTTCATCGACATCGAGTATGCGAAGAAGATCACTTCGGCTTCGGCGATGGTGATCGCTGCCACCCGGTAGCGCACTGACCGGCGGCTGGGAGGTAAGGTTGAAGGCGAGGCGTGCATCGGGGCTGGCGACCCGTGCAACGAGATGCGTGGCTACGCAATTCAGGACGCAGATGGCCGCTGATCAAGAGAGCGATGAAGGCAGATGCAATTCTTGAAAACTTCGGGGCTGGCGATTCGCGGCACGTAGACCCTGAACATCGCGTTTGCCGTTATCGCCCTTTTGATCTGCGGCCATCTGCGTTTAAGAATTGCGGTGGTAGTTACCTCGCCGCATGGACCCGCAAGCCCCGGGAGCCGGAACCGTTTTCGCTGGTTCAAAGCGAAGCGCCCGCCCGCGCCGGTATCGCCTTCGCCCACTCCACCGGTCGCCCGAACAGGTTCCCCTGCGCGCTGGCGCACCCCAGCGCCTGCATCGTCGAGCGCTGCTCCTCGGTCTCCACCCCTTCGGCGATGAGGCGGATGTCGAGGGCGCGGGCCATCGCGGCGGTGGCCTGCACGATGGCCGCGCACTCGCGCTTGGCGGGGCAGGCGCTCACCAGCGAGCGGTCGATCTTCACCGCCTTGATCGGCAGGCCGCGGATGAGTCCCAGTGACGAGAAGCCGGTGCCGAAGTTGTCGAGGGCGAGCTCCACGCCCAGCGCGTGCAGGCTGCGCAGCGCCCGGTGGATGGTTTCCGAATCGTCCATCAGCGAAGCCTCGGCGATCTCCAGGCGCAACCGCTTCGGCTCGATGCCGTGGGCCTGCAGCGCCTGGAACACGTCGTTCACGAGGCCGACCTCGCGCAGTTGCCGGGCCGAGAGGTTGACCGCCAGCATCACGTCGTGGCCCTGCTCCCGCCACGACTGCAGGTCCGAGAGCGCACGGTCGAGCACCCAGCGGCCGATGGCGCTCACGGTGCCGGTCTCCTCGGCGAGCGGCAGGAAATCGTTGGGCATCACCACCCCGGCCCCGGGATCGCGCCAGCGCACCAGCGCCTCCACCGCCACGATGCGCCCGGTGGCGAGCTCGTGCTCGGCCTGGTATTCGAGGAAGAACTCGTCGCGCTCGAGTGCCGTGCGCACGCGCTTCTCGCGCTCGAGGCGTTTCTCGGAGATGGTGTTCAGGTCTTGCGAGTAGAACTGGAACTGGTTGCGGCCCCGCTCCTTGGCCTGGTACATCGCGGCGTCGGCGTTCTTCACCAGCGACTCCACGTCCTGGCCATCTTCCGGGTAGGTCGCGATGCCGACACTCGCCTGCACCACCACCTCGCGCCAGTCGATCAGCACCGGGCGCTGCAGCATCGAGACGATCTTCTGCGCCACGATCATCACTTCCTCCGGGCCGCCGTGCTCCTCGATCAGCACCACGAACTCGTCGCCGCCCAGGCGCGCCACCATGTCGCTTTGCCGCACCGCGGCCGAGATGCGCTCGGACACCGCCTTCAGCAGCTCGTCGCCGGCGTGGTGGCCGAGGGTGTCGTTCACCTCCTTGAACTTGTCCAGGTCCACGAACAGCACGGAGAAGAGCGCGTGGCGGCGGCGCGCCTTGCGCACCGCGTGCTCGAGCGACTCGAGGAACATCGCGCGGTTGGGCAGCCCCGTGAGCTGGTCGTGCATGGCCCGGCGCCGCATGTCTTCCTGGACGCGCTTCCTCTCGTCGATGTTGGCAAGCGCCGCCAGCAGGCAGTCCTCGCTCTGGAACCGCACCGACTGCACCGACATCAGCTGCCAGAACTCGCGCCCCTCCCGGTCGCGCATGCGAATCTCGAAGTCGCGCACCGCGCCCTTGGCGGCGAGGATGCCCGCCAGCAACTCGTGCTGCGCGGGATCGGCCTGCAGCTCGGCGAGGGAACGGCCCCGCGCCGAGTCGGCGTCGAAGCCGAAGGTCTGCATCGCGCGTTCGTTGGCGTAGACCAGCTTGTAGCCGTTGGCGCGCAGGATCAGCAGCGGCAGCGGCGCCGAGTCCACGAGGTTGCGCACCTGGGCCTCGCTCGTCCGGAGCGCGCGCTGGAAGCGCTCGTTGTGCGTGACGAAGCGCTTGGAGATCGCGATGCCGGCCACCAGCAGCATCGCCGCGAGGATGAAGAGGCCGGCGAGCACCAGGGCCTGGGCCGCGCGCTGCGCCTCGGCGAGGGTGGCCGCCACCGCATCCTCGAGGAGCCGCAGCGATGCGCCCACGCGCTCGATGCGGTCCAGCTGCTGCATGCGCTGCTGCGCATCGATGGTGGGGCCGGCAGCGCGCAGCTCCCCGGCGATCACGCGCAGCTCGTCGAGCCGGTCGTCGGAATGTTTCCACAACGAGATCGCCTGGTCGCTGAAGCCGAGCGGCCGGAAGCGGCGATAGAGGGTGATCATCGCGTCCACGTCGCCCGGGTGGTTGCGCCCCTGCAGGAAGCCCATCCTCGCGCGCTCGTAGTCGGGCTCGGACTTCTCCAGCTCGACTCGCGCCTCGCGCAGCCCTAGCGGGACGGCCATGGCGCGCTCGTAGGCGGCGAAGTCGGCGTCCTGCGCGCGCATGGCGTAGCGGGTGATGTGCGCCACGGCGTCGTTCTGGGCGCGCGACCACATGCTCTCGGCGCCCACGTAGGCCCGTCCGCCGGAGACGAGCGAGAGGCCGTAGAGGGAAGCGATGAGCAGGCACACCACGATTCCGGCGAAGAGCCAGACGATGGCGTCCATGCGGCGCGCCGCGCGTGGCGCGGGCGCCGCGCCGTCGAACGGGCGAGGCGGGTAGTTCATCGTGACGCTGCTCTCCTAATGGTCTTGTCAGCGTGGAAGCTGGCGATGTGACTGCGGCGGCGTGCAAGCGTTCGGTTTGTGGGCGGATTCCTACACCGAAGGGCGCTAAAATTACCCCCATGAAAACCTATTCCGTTCGCTCCATCCTGGCCGGCGAAGTTCCGGCCGACACGCCGGTCACGGT
This sequence comes from Burkholderiales bacterium, assembly GCA_031375445.1. Taxonomy (GTDB): domain Bacteria; phylum Pseudomonadota; class Gammaproteobacteria; order Burkholderiales; family Usitatibacteraceae; genus Usitatibacter. The sequence goes on from JANMHV010000056.1 coordinate 10,628, forward strand.
GCGTGGCTGGGTCCGCACCCGGCGCGACTCGAAGGCCGGCCTCTCATTCGTCCACGTCTCCGACGGCTCCGCCTTCCACCCGGTGCAGGTGGTCGCCCAGGCGGCGCTTTCCAATTACGCGGCCGAAGTGCAGAAGCTCACCGCCGGATGCGCGGTCGAAGCCACCGGCACCATCGTTGCCTCGCCCGCGAAGGGCCAACCCTTCGAGATGCAGGCGACGGAAGTGAAGGTGGTCGGATGGGTCGAGGACCCGGACACCTATCCGATCCAGCCCAAGCCCCACACCATGGAGTTCCTGCGCGAGGTGGCGCACCTGCGCCCGCGCACCAACGTGATCGGCGCCACCACCCGGGTGCGCCACACGCTCGCGATGGCGATCCACCGCTTCTTCACCGAGGACGGATTCGTCTGGGTGAATACGCCGATCATCACGGCTTCCGACGCCGAGGGCGCGGGCGAGCTCTTCCGCGTCTCCACCCTCGACCTGGCCAACCTGCCGCGCGCCGCCGACGGCCGCGTGGACTACACGAAGGATTTCTTCGGGCGCGAGGCGTTCCTCACCGTGTCGGGCCAGCTCAACGTCGAGACCTATTGCATGGCGCTGTCGAAGGTCTACACCTTCGGGCCCACCTTCCGCGCCGAGAACTCCAACACCAGCCGCCACCTGGCCGAGTTCTGGATGATCGAGCCCGAGATCGCCTTCGCGGATTTGGCTGCGGATGCGACCCTCGCTGAACGTCTCTTGAAATACATTCTGGAAGCAGTTCTCCAGGAGCGCCCCGACGACATGGCGTTCTTCGAGGAGCGGATCGAGCGCGGCGTCATCGCCAAGCTGCAGGGCATCGTCGACAAGCCCTTCGTGCGCATGGACTACACCGAGGCGATCGCGATCCTCGAGCGCTCGAAGCAGAAGTTCGAGTTCCCGGTGAAGTGGGGGATGGATCTCCAGAGCGAGCACGAGCGCTACCTCGCGGAGAAGCACGTGGGCGGCCCGGTGGTGCTGATGAACTACCCGAAGGAGATCAAGGCGTTCTACATGCGCATGAACGACGACGGCAAGACCGTGGCTGCGATGGATGTACTCGCTCCGGGCATCGGCGAGATCATCGGCGGCAGCCAGAGGGAGGAGCGGCTCGACGTGCTCGACTCGCGCATCGTGGCCTCGGGCCTCGATCCGGAGTCTTACTCCTGGTACCGCGACCTGCGCCGCTACGGCAGCGTGCCCCATGCGGGGTTCGGCCTGGGATTCGAGCGCACCGTCGCCTATGTGACGGGCCTTGCAAACGTTCGAGACGTGATCCCGTTCCCGCGCACGCCCGGGAGCGCGAGGTACTGATGGCGTACTTTTCGGGGTATCCCGCCCGCGTCGACGCCGGATGAAGAAGCCCGCGGTGAAACGCCCTTCGCGCGGCGCTCGCAATGCTGTCTCCACGCCGCCCCGGCCGCTGAACGAAGAGGCCTACAGCCGCATCGAGGAGCTCATCGTGACGCTCGAGCTCGAGCCCGGCAGTGTGGTCTCGGAGGCCACGCTCAGCGGGCGCATCGGCATCGGCACCACGCCGATCCGCGAGGCCCTGCAGCGCCTCGCGCGCGAGCACCTGGTGCAGATCCTTCCCCGGCGCGGCGTGATCGTGACCGCGGTCGACGTGGGCCAGCAGCTCCAGGTCCTGGAGACGCGCCGCGAGCTCGACCGCCTCATCGCGCGGGCAGCGGCGTCGCGCGCCACGGCTCCGGAGCGCGAGGAAATGGCGGCACTCGCCGCCCGCATGGAAGCCGCCGCAGCGGCCGGGGACATCAAGGCATTCCTGCACTGCGACAACGAAATGAACGGGCGCGCCGCGCGCGCCGCCCGCAACCACGTCGCGGCAAGCACGGTGGCGACGCTGCATTCGACCTCCCGCCGCTTCTGGTTCTTCCATCATACCGCCCACGGCCAGGCCGGAAAGACCATGGCGCTGCACGTCGACCTGGCACGCGCCGTGGCCTCCGGCGACGCTTCCCGCGCCGCCGCCGCTTCCGACCGCCTCATCGACGACCTCCACGAGTTCGCCCGCAGCACCCTGCTTTAAAAGCGGGGTCAGATTCCGGTTTCGGCGGTAAGCAGCTTCGGCCTTGACACTGGCATGCCAGTAACATACCATGCGCTTGCTCATCCCCTGGAGACCCCGATGCGCCTCGCCCAACAGCAACTCGATGCCTACAATCGCGACGGTTTCATCGTCCTCGAGGGACTCTTCTCGCCCGATGAAGTCGAGGCGATGCGCTCGGAGCTCGCGCGCATCCAGCAGATCGATACCGACCACCTGGTGCGCGAAAAGAACGGTGGCGTGGCGAAGACGCTCTATCGTGTCCACGATGCCGCGAGCCCGACCGCTTCATCCGTCTTCCACGATGCCGCGCGCTCGCCGCGCCTTCTCGGACCGGCGCAGGACTTGCTGCAGGACGAGGCGCTCTACGTCCATCACACGAAGTGCAACCTCAAGACCGCGATCGACGGCTCGGTGTGGGCGTGGCACCAGGATTACGGCTCGTGGAAGCGCGACGGCATGCCCGAAGCCCGCCCGACCACGGCGCTCATCATGCTGGACGAGCCCACGGAGATGAACGGCTGCCTCTACTTCATCCCCGGCAGCCACAAGGAAGGCAGCCTCGAGCCGCGGTTCGACGACGCCACGGGCTACAAATTCTATGTGGTGCCGAAGGACCAGCTTCTGGAAATCATGGCGCGCAGCCCCGAGCCCGTCGCGATCACCGGCAAGCCCGGTACCGTCGTGCTCTTCGACTGCAACATCCTTCACGCATCGGGTCACAACCTCTCGCGCCACGACCGCTGGGCGATCTACGTGGTCTACAACCCGGTCACCAACGCGTGCGCCGAGGTGCCGAACCCGCGGCCCGAGTACGTGCGCTCCACCAACACGGCGCCGCTGGTAGAGGGAAGCGACGAGATCCTCGCGTCGTACCGCCAACCGCAGGAGGCCTGACCATGAACGTCGCCCGCGACCTCGACGCGCCGCGCATCCACCATCGCGTCCTCTCCGAAGCGCAGCTCGCCGAGTACCACGAGAACGGCTACGTCGCGGTTCGCGACGCCTTGAGCCCGGATCTCCTGGCGCGCCTCATCGCGACCACCGCGCGCCTCTACGCCGAAGGCTCGCGTCTCACGCACAAGACACAGCACTTCGACCTCGAAGCCTCGCATAGGCCCGAGGCGCCGCGCATTCGCAGGATCGCCAGTCCCACGGAGCTGGACGACGTCTACCTCGAGACCGCGTTCGAGTCGGTCTTGGGCGACATCGCCGCCGACCTGGTCGGCGGGCCGGTCAAGTTCTACCACTCGAAGATCAACTTCAAGCTGCCGCACGGAGGTGCGGAGATCGGCTGGCACCAGGACTGGCCCGTCTTCCCGCACACCAATGCGAACCTGGTCGCCATCAGCGTGCCGCTGAATCCGTCACGGGCCGGCAACGGCTGCCTGCAGACGATTCCTGGGACGCACAAGTTCGGCCCGCGCAGCCACTGGCACGAAGGGAAGTACCTTCTCAACTGCAACGCGAGCATGACCGAGGAGGATTTCCGCCAGGTTGTGGACAACGAGCTCGATCCCGGCGACATCGTCGCGCATCATGGCCTCTCGCTGCACGGCTCGAGCCAGAATCGCTCCGATGACCTGCGCACCACCTACATCATCCAGTACGCCGCGGCCGATGCCTTCGCGTACACCGCCCCGGTGGTGGACAGCCGCCATCGCAACGCCATGGTTCGCGGCAGGCCTGCTACCCACGCGCGCGTCGAAGCGGGGATGATCGAGCTGCCGCCCGATTTCAGCGCCGGCTACTCCGGCATCTATTCGCTGCAGACGGCCAACAAGATGTAGCAGCCGCGGCGGCAAGCACGAATTTCGGCAGAGCACGCGGCCGCGCGAGGAATTAGACTACCCGGACCCTTCAGGAGGTCCGCACATGTCGAAGACCCTCACCGCGTTGGCCTGCATTGCCATGGCGGTCGCCTCGCTGCCTGCCGTTGCCCAGGATTTCCCGTCCAAGACCATCCGCATCGTCGTTCCGTTCGCGCCCGGCGGCGGCTCCGACGGGATCGCCCGCATGCTCGCGGAGCGGATGGCAGCCGACCTGCGCGTCTCGGTGATCGTCGACAACAAGCCCGGCGCCTCCGGCATCATCGGGACCGAGGCGATGTACCGCTCACCTCCCGACGGATACACGCTGCTCGTGGCCAATAGCGCCATCACCAGCAACCCCTGGCTGTACAAGCTGCCGTACGACACCGAGAAGCTCGTGCCGGTGGCCATGCTCTCGACCGCGCCGCAGCTTTTGGCGGCTCACCCTTCCGCCCCGTTCAAGACCTTCAAGGAGATGATCGCCTACGCGAAGGCCAACCCGGAAAGGGTGACGGTCGCGACCGCGGGTGCGGGCCAGCTCTCGCACCTGGCCACGGAGATCATGGAAAAGAGCGCGGGCATCCGGGTCACCAAGGTCCACTACAAGGGAAGCGGCAACGCGCTCGCCGACCTGCTCGGAGGCCAGATCCACGTGTCCTTCGGCACGGCGCCAGGGCTTCTTCCGCACATCAAGGCAGGCAAGCTGGTGGCGCTCGCCACCTCCGGCGCCACGCGCATCAAGTCGCTGCCGGAGGTGCCGACCATCGGCGACACCCTGCCCGGCTACGACCTGGTGAACTGGTTCGCGATCTTCGCCCCGCCGCAAACGCCCAAGGCGGTCGTGGACAAGCTTTATCAGTCGGCCGCCCGTGCCCTGGCGCAGCCGGCCTTCGTCGACAAGCTCGCCTCGGACGGATTCGAGCCCAAGGCCCTTTCGCCGGAGGAATTCGACCGGCTCTTCCGCAGCGAGCTGGCGTACTGGCAGAAGTTCGTCCAGGACACGGGGCTCAAGATCGATTGACACGGCGCGCGGCACGCGCGCCCCTTTCCCGGAGAGCTGAACATGTCGATACTGAAGCAGGTCATGCTGGCGGCGGCGCTTGCCGTTTCCGCCCCCGCCGTCGCGCAGAACTTCCCGACGAAGCAGGTCCAGCTCACACTCGGCTTCGCCCCCGGCAGCAGCATCGACACCCTGACGCGCCTGGTCGCCGAGCGGCTGGGCGACAAGTGGGGCCAGCCGGTGATCGTCGACAACCGCCCCGGCGCCGGCGCCAACATCGCGGCGAACCTGGTCGCCAAGTCGCCGCCCGACGGGCACGTCTTGCTCGTGACCACCAGCGCCATCGCGATCAGTCCCGCGCTCTATCCCAAGCTCGACTACGACCCGTTCAAGGAGCTGCGGCCGGTGAGCCAGATGTCGTCGATGCCGCACGTGCTGACGGTTTCACCGAAGGTGGCGGCCAATTCGGTGGCCGAGCTGATCGCGCTCGCGAAGGCCTCGCCGGGCAAGCTCAACTTCGCCTCCGCCGGCGTCGGCAATTCCGATCACATGGCGGGCGAGCTGTTCAAGTCGATGGCCGCGATCGACATAGTGCACGTGCCCTACAAAGGCGGACAGCAGGCCATGGCCGACACGGTGTCGGGCACGACCGATGTCTATTTCGCGGGGCTGCCCGTGGGACTGCCGATGGTGCAGGCGGGCCGTGTCAAGGGGCTGGCCACCAGCGGAAAGACGCGGTCCAAGGCGCTGCCCAATACGCCGTTGATGGCCGATACGGTGAAGGGGTTCTACGTCGACCTCTGGTACGGAGTGTTCGCGCCGGCGGGAACGCCCGACGCCGTGGTGCAGAAGATCGCCGCCGACCTCGCCGCGGTGCTGAAGGATCCGGGGCTCGCGCAGAAGTTCGACAACATGGGCGTGGAGCCGGTCGGCAACGATCCCAAGTCGTTCGGAGCCTTCGTGCAGTTGGAGCACGAGAAGTGGAGCAAGATCATCAAGGCCGGCAACATCACCGCGAACTAGGCCCGACATGACCAAGGAAGTACGCATGGTGTCCGTGAGCGGCATCCTGGGCTACGGCTTCCCGGAGGCCTCGCTCAAGAAGGCGATGACCGTCAAGCCGCACATGATCGGCGTCGACGGCGGCAGCTCCGACCCCGGCCCCCACTATCTCGGGTCCGGCAAGACGCTGGTCTCCCCCATGGTGATGAAGCGCGACTTGCGATTGCTGGTGCGCGAGGCGACCGGCGCCGGCATCCCGATGATGATCGGCACCTGTGGCGGCGCGGGGGGCGAGCCGCACCTGCAGGCGACCGCGCAGCTGGTGCGTGAGATCGCGCACGAGGACGGCCTGCACTTCAAGATGGCGCTGATCCATTCCGAGCAAGACAAGGGCTCACTCAAGCGCGCCCTGAAGGAAAACCGCGTCCAGGCGCTGGGCGCGGCGCCCCCGCTCGATGAGGGCATGATCGATCGCGCCGAGCGCATCGTCGGCATGATGGGGCCCGAGCCGCATCTGCAGGTGACC